>NZ_CAKUCL010000087.1 GCF_934643405.1 uncultured Actinoplanes sp. | reverse complement strand
ACACCGACCCCACACCGCGATCGGCAACCTCGCACCCATCACCCGATTGAACAACCTGGCTGGACATCACACCTAGGTGTGCTGTTCGGGGCGCTCCGGCAGCGGGACGTCACCGTTGCCCGCGTGCTCTCGGACAAGGTCAGCGGCGGGTCTTGCGCCGGGTTCGCAACCACTCGGCCCACGGGCCCGTTCCCGCGTCCACGGGCTCCGGCGCCGGCTCGTCGGGCGCCGGGGTCACCGGAGCCGGCCGTTCCGGTGGCGGCGTCACCGCCGGCGGCTCGGGCGGGTTCTCCGCGGCCCGTTGCTCGCGCGTGGAGTTGTACGAGCGGTAGGTCAGCCACAGGGCGGCCACCGCGGCGATCCCCGCCGCCACGCTCGCCAGCTCGTCGGCCAGGGACGGGCCCAGCGCGGCCACGAACACCACGGTCGTGAGGATGACCAGCAGGACCAGCAGAGCCGTCCGCCACTGACTGGGCAACCGCGGGCGCACCCGGCTGGCCACCGCGCTCACCGCGAACTCGACCAGCACCACCAGCGCGGTGACGATCAGGGAGATCTGCCACGCCTCCAGTCCGGGACGGCTCATCGCAACGCCTCCTGGACGTCCTCTATGAAGCGGGTGCTGAGCTGCTCACCGCGGAACAGGAAGCGGTGGACGTGGTCGGCGAACCGCCGGGAGAACTCGGCGTAGTTGGCGTGCTGGGGGCGCGGACGCGAGTCCTCGACGGCGTTGCGCACCGCGCCGAGCTGGGGCACCGACGCCTGGAGATACGGGTCGATGTAGGCGTCGGTTCCGGTGGGGGCGAAGCCGTACGTCGCCAGCAGCCTCTGCGCCGGCGTGTCGGTGAGGAAGTGGATCACCTGCTCGGCCTCGTCCCGATGGTCGGTCTCGGCGGACACCGCGAGGCTCTGGCCGCCGGTGATGCCGATCGGCAGGCTCCCCAGCCGGATCTCGACGGTTTCCGGCTCACTGCTCTCGGTCAGATCGATCGACGGGTAGCGGACCGGCCAGTTGCGCATGTACCGCAGGTTCTGGCGCTGGAAGACCCGCGAGGTGTCGTCCTCGCCGGCCTGCACGATGATCCGTCTGCGGCGGATCGCGTCGGCGAGCGGGGCGAGCGCGGCACGCCACTGCCCGATGCTGTACGAGAAGCGGCCCTCCGGATCGAGGATCGCGTCGTCCTGGGCCAGCGCGTGCTCCAGCACGTTGATCACGAACGCCTCGTCGGTCTGCGGGCCGACCGTCTGCAGCTGCCCGACGAACTGACCGGGCGCCTCCCGCAACACCTCCTGGAGGGAGGGTGGATCGGCGGTGTCGGACTTGTCGGCGATCCGCTCGAACAGCATGCCCACGTCAGCGTTGAACGGCACGGCCCAGAACTCGCTGGTGCCCGGCCTCTCCGACAGCCTGCGTACGGGGCCGAGCAGCGAGATGTCGTTGCGCGGTTCGAACGACACGATCCGTTTCTCGGCCACAAACCGTGGAATGTGAATGACGTCGAGGTTGTAGATGTCGGCCCGGCTGTCCCGGAACTTGACGAACTGATCCTGGGTGGAGCTGTTGATCTCCTTGACGTCCACCCGGACGTCGGGGTTCAACGCGTTCCACATGGTGATCAGCTGCCGGCGCCCGCCGGTCGTGTCGGCGCCGGTGGCCAGGGTGAGCACGACCGGCTCGCGGCGGGTGAGCACATAACCGGCCGCGGTGGACAACATGCCGGCCGTCAGCGCCCCCGCGAGGAACGACCGCCGTGAATACATGACACCGACGGTACTCGATCGATCTTCAACGCGTGATCCCGCTCACCCGTGCGGCCTGAACCGATCCGGAGAACGTCTCGTGTGCATCGCGTACGGCGGGTGGCGGGGTGTACCGAGGGGGGACACCCCGCCATTGCCGCAGCCGTTCCGTCACAGGTTGACGCTGGTGAACTGTTTGCCGGCGGTGTTGACGACCCGGACCGAGCGCACGTCGGCCGGATCCATCAGGGCGCTGCCGTCCAGGTTGGTGCCGCCGGCCTCGCCCGTCCTGGAGACGATCCAGCTGCCCGCCACCACCGTCTGGCCGTCCTTGCCGACCACCTCGAGCCGGCACTTCTCGCCGGCAGGGATGCCGGAGACCGCCGCGTTGATCCGGACCCAGCCCGGCGCCGGGCTGACCGCCACGGTGATCCGGGCGCCGGTCGCGGCGTCCACCGCCGTCGCGGTCCTGGTGCCGGGCCTCGCGGTGGGCTGTGTCTGGACCGGAGGCTGGGCCTGCGGCACGTCCGGCGCGGTGGCCCGCCCGGCGAACACTCCCCCGGCGATCACCGCGACGGCCGCCACGACGGCGGCCGAGGAGACCATCGCCGTACGCCGATGACGCCTCCCGGTGGCTTCGCTGCGGATCTGCCGCAGCGTGCGTTGCAGCAGCAGGTCACCGCCTTCGGGCGGCCCGTCCAGCATCATCGCCTCGGGTACTGCCTCCAGTGCCACCGTCCACTCCCGGAGTGTCTCGACCTCGGCACGGCATGCGGCGCAGCCGGCCAGGTGTTCCTCGACCTCGTGCTTCTCGTCCGGGGTCAGCGTGTCCATGAGGTAGCCGGCGAGGTCCACGTGATCGCCGGTCTGGTTGATGTCTGTGTTCACGCTGACCGCTCCGTCCGGGCTTTCGCGTGTGTCTCGCGGAGTGCGCGGAGCGCGTAGAAGGACCGTGATTTGACGGTCCCCGGCGGGATCCCCAACTCCTTGGCGGCTTCCTGGACTGTACTACCCAGGAGATAGACGTGTTCCAACACTTCACGGTGCTCCGGGGACAGCTGGTTGAGCGCGTCCACCACGACCATCGCATTGACCACCTGCTCCGCGTGATCGTCGTGCGACGGCAGGTCGGGCGCTTCCTCGCGGCTCTCCTGCGCGCGGGCGTTACGGGCCCGGACCTGGTCGGTGACGATGTTGCGGATCACGGTGAGCAGCCATCCGCGTACCGAACCCTTGCCGTTCACCAGGCTTTCCGGGTGCCGCCACGCGCGTACCAAAGCCTCCTGCACCACGTCCTCGGCAGCCGCCCGGTCCCGGGTCAGTTGCGTCGCGTACGCGAGCATGGCCCGGCCGTGCTCCTGGAACAGCGATCTGACCAGGGCCTCATCGGCCACCTCCCGGCGACGTTGGCTTTTCCGTAGCGGCATTTCCCCCCACCCTTCGCGGCACGCGACCGCGTCACTTCCGGCCCTTCGTCGCGCAGGACACCGGCAGCAACCTCGGGTACGGCTGCCGGTGCACCCGGGATCAAAAAACGCGGGTGCGCGACATGCCTCACACGAGGAACGGGCGGGGAAAGTTCACCGGAATCGCTTCCCGAGTGGGTTCCTGTGCCGTTCGCCACTGTCGCCGGCGATCACGGCGCGTGATCGGTGCAGACCTTTCCCTGGTTCAGGCAGTCGGCGACCCGGGCCATCAGCGTGTCCGGCATCAGGTTGACGGCGAACGCGTGATCGGTGATCGGGCTGTTGCGCTGCTTGTCGAAAGCGTCGATCTGGTACCGGGTGCCGGGCGGGATGTCGTACGTCGCGGTGATCCGCAGCCGGGGCACCGCGAACGTCCCGACCGGGCATCCGCCGCCCGCAACCGGGAAGACCACCTGCTGGCGGTGGTCCGCGCTGTCCAGCCGGCGGCCGTCCCAGCAACTCGGGAAGTCGAAGATCCGCACCACCGCGGCACCCTGGTCGCACACCGGGTACTTCGCGGTCTGCCGGTCCGGCGTGTCCGAGCAGGTCCACCAGGAGCGGGCCGTCGCACCGCCGTCGGTGTACGCGGTCGCGTCCCCCACCGCCACCCGCAGCTTCCGCGGCATGGGCAGCACCGGCCCGCGCGGATTTCCCAGGTAGGTCATGGTCAGCGACACCGGCGTCCGGATCGGCCCGCCGTGCTCGTCCTGTCCCGGCAGGACATACCGCAACACCGGCCAGTAGTAGGTGGAGTCGTCGCCGTTGCGGCAGCTGGTGGGCGCGCCGTCGATGCTGTCGACGGTGGAGTCGTCCCGCACGCCGAGGTTGCCGACGTAGTCGTGCACGTGATGCGGCGGTCCCGGGAACTTCGGGGTGACCACGACGTTGGCCGTGTTCAGATGATGCTGCTCGTTGCGTCCGCAGTCCCACGTGTACGACCCGGTGGACGCGCCGCTGCCGGGCCGCGGATCGCCGGGCACGCGCCCGGCGCCGGCCATCGCCGTGTAGAACGGCCCGAGCTTCGCGGCCCGGCCGGCGGCCGGCGGGTTGCGCTGCCCCCAGGCCTGCACCGCCCCCGTGGACACCACCACGATCACGGCGAGTAACACCTCCAGGGCCAGGATGTGCAGCAGCGGCCCGCGCCCCCGAGGCAACGGCATCGACATGCCGTCAACGATACGCAGCGGCCCCGCGAGCCCAGGAATGCCGCGACGCGCCGATCGACCGCCGGCCACTCGGCATATCGATTGGCTCTCGGTGGTCAATTCGTCACGGAAGGCCGCGCCGGGCGCGTTCGAGAACCTCCTCCTCGGTCAAGGGGCTCTTGGGGTGGTGCGTAAGGCATAGCGGTGTCTGCAGTTTGACGAATTCGCCGCCCTCGACGGTCGCGTAGAACTGGCCAACCTTGAGCCTGGCGATGTCCGAGACGGAACTTCCCTTGGCGCGGGCCATCTCCTGTGCCGTGTCGATTTGGGTGGGGCTGTTCAGCAAGCCGAAGAACTGAGTCGCGGCGTTGCCGGAAATCTGGTTGTGCAGACCCTTAGGAGCCTGCGTTGCGAAGACTAGCCCGAGGCCGTACTTACGCGCCTGGGAAGCTAGAGCGAGGGTGCTTTGCGTGCACACGGTCATGCCGCCGGACGGGGCCAGCGTCTGGGCCTCATCCATCACGAACAGCCCGCCCAGCGGCCGGTCTCCCGCCGGGTTCCGCTTGATCCAGGAGAACAGCGCCAGTTGAAGCTGATTCACGAAGCTCTGTCGCTGATTGTTGTCGGCGAGGCCGACGAAACTGATCACCGAGACGCGGGCGCGACGTCCTCGCGGTGGCGTGAGCAAGATGCCGGGATCAACCGGTGCGCCACTGCCGCCGAATAACGGATCGTTGACCATGGCCGCGGTCAGCAGCTGAGACATGCTCGCGCCGAGCTTCTGCGCGTCGTCGAGCAGGCTGACCCCCTCCGGGAGGGCATTCAGCATGCCGACAAAACCACGCAGATCGCTAGAGCCGGTGCGCGCGAAGGTCACTAGCGCCTCGCGCAGCACTGCTCGGCCGAGCCTCGCCTTATCGGTAGTGCCGTCTACACGGGCGTGCGGGGCCAGCGACGCGACTGCGGCATCGATAGCTGCGGTGAAGGCGTCTCGATCGTCGAGGATTGCGGCAAACTCCGGCAGCGGCTGGAAACTCAGCGGCCGTCCACCGTCGCGACGGGGAGTCCACACCAAGACATCGGTGTCACGCAGGTATTCGGCCGCGCGGTCAGCATCGCCAGGGCCCCAGGCCGGCGGAGGGGACGGCCATGGGTCACCCAGCCGCGCGAGGTCGTTGTTGGGATCGAGGACGATGGCCGAGATACCTCGGAGAGCGCACTCCTCGACCAGCCGCCGAATGAGAACCGTCTTGCCTGAGCCTGATCCTGCGAATATCGCCGTGTGTCGGCGGAGGGCTTCCAGCATCACGGACGCCTTGATGCCGTCGTCGATACTGGCGCCCAGTGGGAGAGCCTCGTCCGACGGCCTCGGCGCCACCCGCGACGCCGGACCACGGAGCACCTCGTCCTCCAAAGCCAGCTCGTTTCGTTCTCCTGGCAAATGCGCTGTCTCTCTGGCCGCGTCGAGCGCTAGACGGAAGATTTCGATTTCATCCGTCGGCCGCTGGTCGGCGAACCATGCCCGAAGACCCTCGATGCCGCTCTCGTGGATCAGCACGTGCAAGGCCCGGAGCCTGGCCAGATCCGATTCGGAAAGCGGCATCGTACGGCCGCCTGCGTCATCGAAAGTCTTGAGCACCTCCTGTGTACGGGCGCCATGGGACCACTCCGAGTTACGGAGTAGGAATAGTCGCCGTTCCGGGACTCCCGGGGTGAGGCCCGCGGAGGTGATCGCGTTGCGGATCCGGTTGAGCGCGGCGATCGGGTGCGATGCGCAGATCGCCCGGAAGGACCAGTGCTCTTCCTCCTCGGTCTCCTCGTCGAGGTTGCGGCGCATCCGGGCATGTAGAGCAGGCTTGCCGCCGGCCGGCGGATCAATGCTGAACGGCCGCTCGTCTTGGTCGTGCGCAGCGATCCACGCGGTGAGTCCGGCCCTGAGGAGCTCCGGCATGACCGCGTCCTCCGTCGCCAGCTCTAGAGCGCCTCTGATGTCGGCGCACGCGATCAATTCGGTGTATCGACGGTTGATGTCAGGGGCGTTGGCAGGAGCCGCAGAGGGCGCCGCTCCGAGCGATGAGGTGCCCGGGACGTTCTTGGAACTGGCGAGATGCGCCATCTCGATAACCTGGTCGGCCGCGAGGCACGCACGGACATGGTCGTCGACCAGGCGAAGCACCTCGCGCGGCGTCATGTCGATTGCTTCGTCGAACGCCTCCGGCACAACCGGCCACGTCGACGGAAGGCCGGCGACCCCGGCCTCGGTAAAACGCGGAGCGAACCGCTTCTCGATCAGTTCTCGGGCGATTTCCGGCCTCGGGATGCCTTTAAGCGGCTTGATTTCGCGGAAGCGATCCTGGACAGTGTCGGTGGCTTCGTCCTTGATCTTGGTCCAAACCTGCGGCAGACAGGAAACAATCGACAGAGAGCGGCGGGTGTTCTCGCGCAGCGCCATCAGGCCTCCTGCGATCTGTTCCAGCAGGAGGGCGGCGTGCCATCGGGCCTGTTCGTTGACCGCCTTGACCTTCTCAGACTGGTTGATGAGCAGGTCGATCTGGTCGACGGCGATGACGGTTGGGCCGGTGAGGGCCAGCAGCCGCGACATGTCCCGGACGACCTCTTGCGCAGAACGCTTTCCCCGGCGCATTCCCCAAGCAGCCCGCTGGCCCGTCTCTTCTTCGTCGTTCGAGCAGAGAAACTCATACCCGATGTCCTGTAGGCGCAGATCGTCGGCAGCTTGCAGGACGAGGGCGCGGGCGGTGTCCTGGCATTCCATCCCGACCTGCCGGTGCGCCTTGCGGATGAGGTCGATGAACGCGTCCAATGCCGGCCGCGTCAGCTCGGCGTCTCCACCGATGACCGCACGGCGCACCGCGCGCGGTGCGTTGATCTGGTCGGCTAGCGTGCGTAGGAAGATCTTTAATTGGGACTCTCCGGTCGCCGTTTCGCGGGCCAGCCCGTCTAGGAAGGATAGGGCCGTGCTGCGCCAGAATGCGCTCGCCTCCAGCAGGCTTACCAGAAAGAAATACCCGCCGTCCGCCTGCACCCGCCTCCGGACCGCACCCAGCAGATGGGTCTTTCCGGTTCCCCGGGTGCCGAGCAAAGCGAAGCCGATCGGGCTCGACTCCTGATTCCGCGTGGCCTCGGCGACCCCTTCAAGAATCTGCGCGATGGCATTGTCGTGCAGCCCGTTCACGTGGAAGTCAGACGGCAGCCACACGTCGTCTGGCGTCGGCGCCCAGTCGAATCGCAGCGCCGTGAGAACCCGCTTCTCCGCCTCGGTCATCATGAGCTGATAGCGATGAGATGCCTGTCCTGATTGCCGATCGTGACCGCTGCGGCGCGGTCGTCCTCGGTCAAATCGCCCTGCTGAGAATTGGGAATCAAATTGACGTCGTCCTCGCGGTTCATTCGGACCAACGTGGAATCGATGTCGGAACGCAGCGCCTCGCGCACCTTGGCCAGTGATACGTATTCACCGGAACGGGCGACCTCGCCGTACGCCTTACGGATGCTCGCCCCAAAGTCGGCCGGCGTGTGGTTCGCCTTCCCCACACGCAAGGCGAACAGATCCGACGGTGGAACGTCCAGAGTGTCTAGAAGTTCTCGGAGAAATCCGAGTGCGGTGTACAGCGCGCCACCAACCGAACCGAATCCATCCGGAACCTCACCGCCGAGTTCCTTGATCGCCTCACCCCACCCCTTCTCGGTCAGCTCCAGGACAAGTGGCTTCTCCTCCACCTCGATGAGCCCACGCTTGCGGAGATCCTCGCGATACTTGGGCCGCAAGCCGATGTGGTACTTGGTCAGGAAAGTGTTGGGGACAGGACCGCCCGCCTTGATCAACAGGGTGATGAGCACGGATCGCTGCACACTAGTCAAATCGCCAGGCATGCTGACGCTCCTTCGTGTTGCTCGACTGATGATCGGGCGATCGCCGGGTCGGGCGATTGCAGGACCGGACCCGGCCCGATTCTGCCGAGGCTGCCCCGATCACGCAAGGCTGCGGCCGACGCTGCGGAAAGCTGACACCTAGGCTTTGACGGATCATCATAGACACAGCTAGACATCATTTTCCGAACATCTATTCGAAGATCGGAACACTCGATCAAGAAGTGCCCCGTTGCGTTCTCCGCATGCCGCTAGCACGATGACGCGTGGCGGACGGCGACGGCCTTCTGCCGAATCCGCAGGTCCGACGTCGGTAGGCGTCCACGCGTACCCACGAAAGGTGGCGCCGTGTCCCCGGAGATCGTCCGTTATCAGCTGGATGACATGACCACGGCGCAGTTCGAGATCGATCCGGTGACCGGCTTCCAACCGGCCGGCGCTAACGAGCTGGCCGGGCGTGTCCGGGAAGCGGCAGGTCCCGCTATCGAAGCGGCTCGCGAACTACTGGACCAAGTACGCGACCTGACACCCGACGGGGTCGAGGTGAAGTTCGGCCTTAAGGTGACCGGCACCGCGAACTGGCTGATCGCAAAGGCCTCAACCGAGGGCAACTTCGAGGTGACCCTGTCGTGGCGCCACGGCAGCGCGACGACCGAGCACTAGGACTCCCGGTGCCGCCCGCAGCTCCGGAGGATTCATGGGCCGTCGCCATCCATGTCGGCGCGACCAGCAAGGAGGCGCCGATTGGGGCCGGAGTGGTGGTCGAAGATCGCCTCGTGCTCGCTTGCGCACACGTGGTCTGCCATGACGGCCAGCTCCGTGATGATCTATGGATTTCGTTCCCGAAGGCCTCCGGGGTGAGCTATTGGGACCGCCGTCGAATCGCGCGATGCGTCCACAACGGTCAAACCGACAAGAACGTCGACTTGGTGCTGCTCGAGCTGGAACGCTATGTTCCGCATTCTGTCAGCCCTGCTCGGCTGCGGTGCCCGCCAGCGCAGGACCTGGTGAACAAGACATGGTGGGCGTATGGCTTCCCGCACCAGGTCGAGGGTGGCCTGCAGGCACATGGCAGAGTTCGGGCGCAGGGCGGATACGGACGGATTTACCTCGTACCCGACGCCGATACAGAAGTGGTCCGGGGGTTCAGCGGCGCGGCCCTCTGGTGCCCGGAGTACGAGGCCGTCGTGGGCGTCGTGGTCGAGGCTGAGCAGCAGTCGGGTGATGGGCACGCTCTGACATTGGCGCATGCGGACGAGCAGCTACCCGAGATGAAGCTGTCCGCGCTAGCCGCCTGGAGCATCGGTGACGCGGACGACGCGACCCTGGCCGCGTGGGGCTGGACGCTAGCGACCGACGACGAGTCTCGCCGGCATTGGATGCCGCGAGCGCGGGGGGTGGCAGTGAACTCCGAACGTGGTGCACGGTTCCGCGGTCGGAGAGCGGCCCTTCGCCGAATTGTCGGGTGGCTCGACCGTGCCGAACCGGCGGGACATCCGCTCGTCGTCACGGGGTCCCCCGGCGTGGGGAAGTCGGCAGTTCTCGGCCGCGTCGTGACGACCGCCGACCCGGACATCGCCGTGCGCCTGCCAGTCGACGACCGGGCCGAACGGGCCAGCACGGGTTCGGTGCACTGCGCAGTTCATGTCAAGGGAAAGTCGGCGCTGGAAGTTACATCGGAGATCGCGCGGGCGGCGGGTGCTGCTCTCCCCCGGACCCCTGTCGATCTGGTTCCCGCCCTGCGTGACCGCCTGTCCATGACACAGCGCCGGTTCAACTTAGTGGTGGACGCGTTGGACGAGGCGGCCGAACCGGAACACGCCCGCGCCCTGATAACCGACGTCCTCGTTCCACTCGCCCGGGCCGGGAAGCAGCTCGATGTCCAGTTGGTTGTCGGCACCCGCCGCTCCGACGGCGCGCAGGACCTGCTCTCCGCGTTCGGCTCGGACGCCGAGATCATCGATCTGGACGATCCTGAGTACTTCGCCGAAGCCGATCTAGCCGACTACGCCCAGGCGACTCTTCAATTGACAGGCGCGGAACGCCTGGGGAATCCGTATGCCGACGACGCGATAGCGGCTCCGGTTTCGCAGCGCATAGCGCAGCTTGCGAAGGGCAACTTCCTGGTGGCAGGACTGGTCGCGCGCGCCCGGGCGATGCGAGACACCGAGCCGATCGCTCCCGACCGGGTGGTCTTCACCGCCACCGTGGCTCATGCGCTCGACACGTACGTGCAAGGACTGCCGCCCGCTGGTGCGGCGCCCGCACGGCTCGCTCTGACCGCGCTGGCCTTCGCCGAGACGCCCGGACTACCGATCTCGCTGTGGTGTGCCGCCACCGAGGCGCTCGGTGGCGGCTGTGGCGAAGAGGAGCTGACCCGGTTCGCGCGCACCTCTGCGGCGAACTTCCTGGTAGAGACGGGGAGTGTGACCGACCCGACGTACCGTCTGTTCCACCAGGCGCTCAACGACGCTTTGCTCGCCGCCCGCGATGAGCTCGGCACGAGATCGACTGACGAACGTCGCCTCACGGAAACTTGGATCGCCGCCGGTCGTGCGCGCGGATGGGACACTGCAGCGGAGTACCTGCTACGATCCCTTGCCTCGCATGCCGCGCGTGTCGGTCTCATCGACGACCTGCTGGACGACGACGAGTACCTGTTGCACGCGCACCTGGACCGGTTGATGCCCGCCGCCAATGCTGCGGTGCGGGCATCCGCGCGGTCACGCGCCCTGCTCCTGCAACGGACACCGATGGCACTCAATGCGGACGCGCCGACCCGTGCCGCGCTGTTTTCAGTGGTCGGCGAGATCGATCAGCTCGGCAGCGTGGTCAGCACCGCGAGGGCGCCCTACTACGCGCGTTGGGCAAGCACGCCACGGCGGCCCGAGCGCACCGTGTTGGAGGGACACTCGCAGACCGTGTACGACGTGTGCGCGATCACCGTAGACGGCCGGCAGTTACTCGCCTCCGCCGGAGAGGACGGCACCGTACGGCTCTGGGATTCCCTCACCAATCAGAACGCACAGGTCCTCAACTGCCATGACGACTGCATTCGTAGTGTCTGCGCGGTCACGGTGGGCAACAATTCGCTCCTCGCCACGGCGAGCCACGACGGCACGATCGGGTTGTGGGACCCGGTCACCGGTATGCGCGTCCACGAGCTGACCGGGCATACGGACTGGGTGCGCAATCTTTGTGCCGTGCCGACCGTGGCAGGGGAACTCCTCGCCTCAGCGAGCGACGACCGAACCGTCCGGCTGTGGGATCCCACCACCGGCACGCTTCGGCACACGCTCACCGGGCACCGGGGCTGGGTCACGGCGGTTACATACGTACCGACACCCGGGCGCGGCATCCTCGCGTCGACCGGAGTAGACGGGACCATTTTCCTCTGGGAGCCGGAATCCGGAGCCGAGCTCACTAGGCTCAGTACTCAGGCGGGTTGGATCACTACCCTGTACGCAACCCGGCTCGGCGACCGCACGATTCTCGCTTCGGCCGGATACGACGGTGTCGTGCGGCTGTGGGATCCGATGACCGGCGCGCTCATCGATCGCTACCAAACCGACGGGCCGCTGACCGACCTCTGCACTCTGGCGGAAGATGACACCACCACACTGGTGTCGACGGGGGAAGACGGCGTAATCCGGCTCTGGGACCTCTTCACCGGCAGGCATCGGGAACTCCAGGGCCATTCGAACTGGATCAGAGCGGTGTGCGAGCTGCCCACGTCCGATCGCCGGTTGATCGCCACGGCGGGCGACGACGGCACCGTCCGATTGTGGGATCCGGACGGTCCGTCGTCCGGTCCGATCTTGTCGGGCGGGGGGTCAGGCACCGCGGTGGCGGTATGCGGCGTACCAACCGCGGATGAGACTCTGGTGGCATCGGCCGGTGGTGACGGTCTTGTGCGCCTCTGGGAAGTCACCAGCGGCGGAAAGCGCGGCGACCCGCTGACGACCAACGGCACCGTGAACGACCTCTGTGTGGTGCATGACGAGCGTTGGTATCTGGCGGCGGCTAATGAGGGCGGCTTCGTCGATTTATGGGATGTCGCCTCCTGGGAACCGGCGCGCCGGATGACCGAGCACTTCGACGCGGTACACGCGGTCCGGGCCATCGGCACCGAAGACGGACCCATCCTCGCATCGGCGGGCAACGACGTGACGGTGCGGTTGTGGACTCCCCACAACGCCGCGATCCGGGGCGGGCTGGTCGGCCACGGCAACTGGGTGACCGCCCTCGCCGTCGTCGCCCAGGACGGACACGACATGCTGGCATCCGGCGACAAGAGCGGCACCGTGCGTCTGTGGGACACCCGAAGCGGCCTCCTCTGGCACCAGCCCAGTCATCATGACGCCGTCAATGCGCTGTGCACTGTGCTGGTCGGCGGCCGCCGGGTGCTGGCGTCGGCCGGGGCGGACCGCAACATCGGACTGTGGAGCTGCTTGGACGGACGGCGGTTAAACGTTCTGACCGGGCATAGCGCCGAGGTCACTGGGGTCTGCGCCGTCCGGGTCGGAGAGCGCGAGCTGGTCGCTTCGACGAGCCTGGATCGCACGATCCGGTTGTGGGATCCGCGAACGGGCCGCGCGGTACGCACTATTCCGGTCTATCACCAGGCACTTTGTTGCGCGTGGGTGGACCAGACGCTCGTGGTGGGCCTCGACCAAGGCATGATCGCGTTGACGCTGCGGCGATGAGGGGCACGGGATGACCCGACCTCTTAGGATCGGGATTCCGGTGATGCCCGTCCGGTGAGGCCTGGAGGCTGGTCCTGGTGCTGGAGATCCGTGAGCTGACGCATTCCTATCCCGATGGGCACGTCGCGATCCGAGGGGTTGATCTCCGGGTGGCCGAAGGGGCGCTGGTCGGCATCGTCGGGCCGTCGGGATGCGGCAAGTCGACCCTGCTGCGGTGTGTGGCCGGGCTGGTGCCGCCCACCCAGGGGGAGGTTCTGCTCGACGGCGTGCCGATCGCCGGGGTGCCGGACAACCTGGCCGTCGTGTTCCAGGACTACAGCCGGTCGCTGTATCCGTGGCTCACCGTGCGGGACAACGTCGCGCTTCCGCTGCGGCGGCGCGGGATGGGCAAGGGTGAGCGGCGAAGCGCGGCTCTCACCGCGCTCGAGCAGGTCGGGCTCGGGGACGCGGCGGGGCGCTACCCCTGGCAGCTGTCCGGCGGCATGCAGCAGCGCGTCTCGATCGCGCGAGCTCTGGCGTACCGGCCCCGGCTGCTGCTGATGGACGAACCCTTCGGGTCGGTGGACGCGCAGACCCGGGAGGATCTGGAGGATCTGCTGCTGGCGATCCGTGAAAGCGGGGAGATGACCATCCTGTTGGTCACGCACGACATCGACGAGAGCGTGTACGTCAGCGATCGCGTCGTGGTGCTCGGCGGCGCACCCGGCCGGGTGCGGGCGGATCTCGCGGTGTCGCTGCCGGCGCCGCGGGAGCAGATCGCCACCCGGGAGCTGCCCGAGTTCGTCACGTTGCGGGCCGAGGTCGGGCGGCAGGTGCGGGGCAGCAGGCCGGACAAGGTCAGTAGAGCCGGCCACCGCTGACCGGGACAGGCACGTCCAGCACGTACGGCGTGGGGTGCGCCAACGCCCGGTCCAGGGCCGGCCCGAGGCCGGCGGCCGACGAGACCGTCTCGCCCGTGCAACCGAAACCCCGGGCCAGGGCGGGGAAGTCGACGTCGGGCAGGTCGGTGCCCGGCACGGCGGCGACTCCGATGCGGCGGCCCAGCGCGGACACCGCCTCGTAGCGCCGGTTGTTCAGCACCATCACCGTGAGCGGCACCCCCAGCCGGGCCGCCGTCCACAGTGACTGGATGCTGTACAGGCTCGATCCGTCACCGATCACCGCGACCACCCGGTCGCCGGCGAGCGCGCGACCGACCGCGACCGGCAGGCCCCAGCCGAGCGCGCCGCTGCCGGTGGTGACGTAGCCACGGGGGCGGGTGATCGGAAGCAGCGCGTGCAGCAGGTCCTTGTGGGTGGGCGCCTCCTCGACGAGCACCGCGCCGGGCGGCATCCTCGACGAGAGCAGGGCCAGGACGGCGGCGGGGTCGAGCGGGTCCGCGAGCGCGGGAGGGGCCGCCCGGACCGGAGGCGCGGGATTCGGCCGGTCCGGAGCGGGCTTGACCGAACGGCACAGCGCGGCGACCCCGGCCCGCACGGTGGTGAGCACGCTCGTCCCGACGGCGGCGCGGGCGGCGGCGGCCGGGTCACAGTCCAGGTGGAACAGGCGCGTCCCGTCGGCGACGAACGGTCCCGAGGTGTGGACGTGGTACGTGAAGACCGGCGCGCCGAGGACCAGGACAACGTCGTTGCCGCCGAGCAGGCGCGCGATCTCCTGCCGTACGGGAGGAAGATAGCCCTGGAAAAGCGGATGATCCTCGGGGAACGCCGCCCGGCTCGGCATCGGCGCCGCCCAGACGGCGGCCCGCAGCACCTCGGCGAGGGCGGTCGTCTCCGCCCACGCGTCGTCCTCGTCCACCCCGGGGCCGGCCACGATGGCCGGGCGGCGGGCCGCGCCGAGCGCCTCGGCGATCTCGCGCACATCCTCCGCCGAGGGGCCGAAACCGCCGCGGACCTCCCGCAGCCGCACCGGCGAGGCGGGCTCGTCCCAGTCGTCCTCGGGCACGGAGAGGAACACCGGCCCGCGCGGCGGTGTCGAGGCGACCAGAAAGGCCTCGGCCAGGGCGGTGGGCACGGCGGCGGCGGAGTCCGGCTGACGGCTCCATTTCACGTACGGCCGGGGGAAGCTCGCCGGTTCGTCGGCGGACAGGAACGGCTGCGTCGGCAGCATCGCGCGCGTCTGCTGGCCGGCGATCACGACGAGCGGAACGCGGTCACGGTAGGCGTTAAAGACCGCGCCCAGCGCGTGACCTACCCCGCCGGCCGAATGCAGGCTCACCAGCGCCGGCCGCCCGGTCGCGATCGCGTACCCGGCTGCGATGCCCACCGCCGACGATTCCTGCAGGCCCAGCACGTACCGGAAATCGGCCGGCCAGTCCCGCAGCATGCGCAGCTCGGTGGAGCCGGGGTTGCCGAACCAGGTCGTCATGCCGGCTTGCCGGCAGACGTCGAGGAATGCCTCCCGCACCTTCATGTGATGACCCTCCGTGACGAGAGATGCCAGGCCAGGACCCGCCGCTCGACCACCTGCAGAGCCGCGTTGAGCAGGTAGCCGAGGATGCCGAGAAGCACGATCGCCGCCCACACCGTCTCGTAGTCGAACCGGGTCGTCGCCTCCTGCAACCGGAAACCGATGCCGTCGGCGGCGCCCGGCTGCAGTTCGGAGAAGACCATCAGGATCAGCGAGAGGGACAGCGCCAGCCGCAGCCCGGCGAACAGCTTCGGCAACGTGGCGGGCAGGACGACGAATCCGAGGCGTTCCCAGCCGGTCAGCCGGAACGCGCGGGCCGTCTCCATCTGCAGCGGCTCGACCGTCCGGGCGCCGTCCGCGGCGTTGAGCAGCACCGGCCACAGCACGCTGAACACGATCGATGCGATCTGCATCGGCGCTCCGAGCGAGAAGAGGACGATGAAGACCGGCACCATCGTCGGCGGCGGAACGGCGCGGAAGAACTGCAGAACCGGGTCCAGGAACTCGTACGCCCAGCGGGACCGGCCGACGGCCACGCCGAGGACCGCCCCGGCCAGCGATCCGAGAACAAAGCCCGCTGCCAGCCGGGCGAGGCTCGGCAGGATGTCACCGGTAGCCGCCGGGGTGAGGAAGAGCCGGTCGGCGGGGCCGGAGAACCAGAGCCGGTACATCTGCCCGCCGATCGTGGCCGGCGTGGGGAAATAGGGATCGGCGGCCGCCGTCGTGGCGACCTGCCAGCCCACGATGATCACCGCAAGCAGCGTCCAGCGCTGCAGCAGCCGGGTCATCCCGGGATTCCGTTCCGGTACGCCCAATGGAAGAACCGGAGTTCGCCGCGCCGGAGCAGTTCGTTGATGAGCAGGCCGAGCACACCCGCCCAGAACGTTGCCGCGAGCGTGTCGTCGATGCCACCCGGATAGTTCGACGCCTGCGCGATGAAGATGCCGATGCCGTCGCCGAAGCCGCCGAACATCTCCGAGGTGACCGCGAGGATGAGCGCCACCGCGGCGGCTATCCGGATGCCGGTGGCGATGAACGGCGCGGTCGCCGGGATCGCGACCCGCCACAGCACCTCGAGCGGGCCGAAACCGAAGGCGCGCAACGTGTCCCGCGCCACCGGGTCGACGTCGCGCAGGCCGTAGACCGTGTTGAACAGGATCGGCCACACCGAGGCGTACACGACGACGGTCAGTTTCATCTCGAGCCCGGACCCGAGCAGCATCGCGACCAGCGGGATCAGGGCGACCGACGGGATCGGCCGGAGGAACTCGACGATGGTGGTGACGGCCCGCGCGACCGGTGCGACGGTGCCGAGGGCGAGACCGAGCGGCACACCCACGCCGGCGGCGATGAGCAGGCCGAGCGCCCACGCGGTGAGGGTGGCGCCGACGTCGGTGAGGAACTGGGGGTCGACCGCCAGCTCGCCGGCACGCGCCAGGACCACCGAGGCCGGCGGCAGGAAATCCTCGTGGACGATGCCGGCACGGCCCAGGGCCTCACTCGCCGCGACGACGAGCAGGACCCCGGCCGTACCCCGAGCAAGGGTCTTGATCCTCACGCGGGCTTGTAGACGATCGTCGTGGCGTCGAGCTTGTTGGTCAGCTGGCCCTGGTCCTTCATCAGGTCGATGAGCCGCTGGAGCCGAGCCGGGTCGTTGCCCGCCGGAAAGCCGGGCATCGTCATGGTCTTCGTGACCTCGGCGTCGGCGTTGCGGATGTACGTCGGGATGACCTGTTCGACCTTGGTGCGGTCGGCCGCGATGACCCGTGCCTTGTCCATCGCCCGCTGGAACGCGGCGGCGGTGCGCGGGTTCTTCTGCGCCCAGCCCCGGGACGCGAAGTACCCGTCCATCGGCAGATCGGTGACCGGCGCGGCACCGCCGTCGACCACCATGCGGGCGCCGAGCTTGAGCCGCGCGTCGGTGTTGAACGGCTCGTTGACGTGGATCGCGTCCACGTCACCCTTCTGCATGGTGGCCGCCATCTGCGGGAAGGCCACCTGCCGGTAGTTGATCCGCGCCGGATCCACGCCGTTGGCCTCGGCGATCGCGTTGAGGGTGATCGCCTGGATGTTGTTCAGCACATGAACCGTGACGCTGTGCCCGGCCAGGTCGGCGATGGACCGGATCGGCGAGCCCGGCATGACCAGCACGGCCATGAACTTCGGCGTCAGCGTCGTGCCCTCGGAGATGAGATTGATCGGCAGGTCGCCCTTGTCGTGCCCGAGCAGCATCGACGAGTCGTTGGCGAAGACGAGGTCGACCGCCCCGGTCTTCAGCGCCGGGTAGGCCTGCGGGCTGGACTGGACGACCTGCGTCTCGACCTTGAGCCCTTCGGCCTCGAAGAGCTTCTCCCGGACGGCGATGTAGTAGGGCGCGGCGGTGGCGATCGAGAGCATGGCCACCTTGACGGTGCCCTTCTCCAGGCCGTTGCTCGCGTGCCGGCCACCCTCGCCGGAATCTCCGCAGGCGGCGAGGAAAGCGGTGAGCAGCAACAAGACGGCGTAGCGGGCTTTCTGGTTCATTGAGCTCCCTTTCGGCTCTTCCGACCAGCCCGCTCAAGATATCGCAAGGCATCAATGTTTGGTGTCCCCTCGCGGGGCGCGCCGAGGGCGGCCGGGCGGCGGCGCCACGACCACGCGCGCGCGGTCATCAGCCCCGCGCCCCCTTCCGGACGATGCGATTCCCGGGCGGCAGCGCCCGCCAACGGCCTGCGATCAGGCTCCGGATTCCTCGCGCCCGCCGCACGACGACCACGCCGCAAATCAGCACCGCCCACCGGCCGCACGATGTCGGAGCCGGCCCGCGGCCACGGTCGCGTCGAGAGTCCTTGTGCCAGGAAGGTCGCCGATGAGGTGGCTTGGTCGCGGCGATGCCCGCGACCATGCCGCCCGCTTCCCAAACCGCCCGAATACCGGGCGAAAAGGGCCCATGCGGTCGGAAACTGGCCGTGATTCTCGCCTCGGAGGGTGCTGTCGTCGCGCTCGCAAGCGGTGGATCGCCGGCCGATCCGGCGTAAAGTGAGGGAGTTGATCCACATCGATCACGGGGGTCGCTTGTGCGCTGTGGGATCTGCGACACCGAAATCGAATACGGCGACCAGTCGCACGTCTGCGGCAGCGGTCGGGCTCCCGGCGTCCCGGCCGCCGAGTGGGGCTCGGCCACCCGCCGGGTGATCACGTTCGCGGTCTTCTTCGCGGTGGCGGCGGTCGCGGCCGCGTTTCTTGCCCACTCGATGGCCGACCTCGAGTCGGTGACCGACGAGTCCGATCCGGCGGCGCAGGCGGGCCTCGCACTGGGCTCGGTGCTGATCAGTCTGCTGGCCATCGGCTCCATGCTCGGGCTGCTGATCGCCTGGCTGTTCTGGTGGCGCTTCGCACGAAGACTCAATGACGAGAACGGCGCATCGCCGTACGGGAATCCGGGCTTCTGGGGTTCCGCGACGTTCGCCGTGCTGCTGGTCGGCAGCTATGTGGTCCCCGGTCGTCTGGACACCATGACCCAGTCGCTGACCGTGCAGGCGGTGATGCGCGTGCTCGGGGTGGCGGCGCTGGTGGCGGGCGTGCTGCACACCCGCGCCATGCTCGCCACCGACGCCGACCCGGTGGCCCCCACGTCCGAGGACTGGGATGCCTCATCCTGGGATCCGGCCGTGCAGCGCGAGATCGAACGCCGCCGCCGCTGGTCCTGAGACCCGCGGCGGCGGACCGTCCGGTCAGTGCTCGCGGAGCAGGGTGTGGGTCTGGCTGATCTGGGCCCACGACTTCGGGGCCGTCGGGGTCGTCTTGGCCAGCGTCGCGGGCTGGGGAACGGCCGGCTTCGACGGGGTGTAGAGCCAGGCCTGGAACAGCGCGTCCAGGTCCTTGCCCGAGATCTTCTCGGCCAGGGCGGTGAACTCAGCCGTCGTGGCGTTGCCGTAGCGGTGGTCGGCCGTCCAGGTGCGCAGAATCTCGAAGAAGTCATCGTCGCCGACCGCCACGCGCAGCTGGTGCAGGGTCATCGCACCGCGGTCGTAGACGGCGTCACCGAACAGCTCGGCGACCCCGGGATCGGCCGGTGCCGTGGTCCAGATCGGGGCGTCCGGCGGATTGGTCGCGTACAGGAAATCGAAGATCTCCTGGGCCGTGCCCTCGTCGTTCCTCTCCGACCAGAGCCATTCGGCGTAGCTGGCGAAGCCCTCGTTGAGCCAGATGTTCTGCCAGGTCGCCACGGACACCGAATCGCCGAACCACTGGTGCGCGTTCTCGTGCACGATCACCGACGTGTTGGACCCGCGCCGGAAGAAGCCGGCCGCGTAGTTGGGGCGGGTCTGGTTCTCCAGGGCGAAGGTGAGGGTGCCGGGCGGGGCGACGACGCCGCCGCGCGCCTCGAACGGCCACGGGCCGAAGATCGTCGACTCCCAGTCGGTGATCTCGGCGGTGCGCTCGACGCTCGCCTGCGCCGCGTCGCGGAAGTCCTGCGGCAGCAGCTGCGAATACGCGTTGTAGACCGGCTGCCCGTCGGCGGTGGTGTCGGTGGTGACGTCGTACTGACCGACCGTGAGGAAGGTCAGGTAGGTTGCCTGCGGCTTGAGCGATCGCCAGCTCCACCGGGTGTAACCGAGCGTCTCGCGGACCGGCGGGCGCGGCATGGTGCCGTTGCTGATCGCCTCGACCCCCTCCGGGACCGAGACCGACACGTCGAACGTGGCCTTGTCCAGCGGGTGGTCGTTGCTCGGATACCACCACCAGGCGATCTCCGGCTCGCCGACCGCCATCGCGCCGTCCGGCGTGCGGATCCACGCGGTGTAACCGGCGGCGACCTTGGTCGACGGCACGCCGGAGTACTGGACGACGACCGTCATCGCACTGCCGGACGAGATGGTCCGGGCCGGGGTGACGACGAGCTCGTGGTCGCCCTGCCGGGTGAAGGTGGCCGGGCGGTTGTTCACCTGCACGGACGAGACGTCGAGCACGAAGTCGAGATTGAAGCGGCTGAGATCCTGTGTGGCACCGGCCAGGATCGTGGTGGTGCCGGTGAGGCGGTCGGTGGCCGGCGTGTAGCGCAGCCGGATGTCGTAGTGGGAGACGTCGTAGCCGCTGTTGCCGTAATCCGGGTAGTAGGGGTCCCCGATCCCAGGACCGCCCGGGGCCGGCGCGGCGCGATGTTTCGCTGCCGGAGCGGGGGCCGCTTGGGCGGCCACGCCCGTTCCGGCGAGGGTCAACGCTGTGGCGGTGATCGCCACGAGCAGTCGTCGCACGGCGAGTTCCTTCCGTCGGCGGACCGCCGGGGGCGGTCCGGCTACTCACCGCCGAACCTATCGAAGTTTGTCGACGCATGGTGGCCCGGCGTGACGCGCGGGAGTCGGATAGTTGCCAGCCCAGGTCAAGCGCCTCCACGAGAGAATGTCTCGGGCATCCTGGACGCCGAGGGCTGGTACTTCATGCTCTCCATGTCCGAGGACGCGATCAGCAGCTTCGAGCGGCGGGGACTGCCGTTCCGCGACGTCTTCGACAGTGCGTTCGACGAGGTGGTCCGCGTCCCCTACCTCGAATGCGCGGAAAGCGTGAGCCTGTCCGGCCGTCGCCTGAGCGATCTGCCTCTCCAGTTCGGCGCGCTGGCCTACTGCCAGTCCGCCGGGCTCCCCCGCGATCTGCTGCGCGCCACCGGCCGGATCCTGTCGCTCTCTCGCGTCGATCAGTCCCCGCCGTCGCCGGCTACGGTCGCCTGGCAGGTCGTCCACCGGGACCTCCGGGGCAAGGCCGAGGCGGTGACGGCGGCGATCAAGTCGTCCGCTGCCGGTGGCCTTCGCGACGGGCGGGATTCCGGCGGCGACTGCTTAGGCCGTACGGGAAGCCGCGCAGTCTCCCGTCGCCCCTCGAGAGGGGTGCGACGTTCGGGCGCCCTTCGTGTCCGGCTTCGCTAAGCACCCCGGAACGCGGACCGGGCGGCCCGGGAGTCGCTTCCCGTGCCGCCCGGCGAATGCTGTATGTCGGTCAGGGCCTGAGCGTGTTGCCGGCCTTGTCGGAGAACTTGCTGACCACGAGCGTGATCAGATCGATCAGCGTCCAGATGCCGAAGCCGCCGAGGGTGATCAGCATGAGGATCCCCGTGCCGATCTTGCCGACGTAGAACCGGTGAACGCCGAGCGTGCCCAGGAAGATGCAGAGCAGCAGCGCGGCGACCCACGACTTCTGGCTCGTCACCGGGGCGGTCTGAGTGGCGGTCATTATGAAGACGTCTCCCTTGTGGAGCGATGGGGCAAAAATCGATGCACGGTAACGAGTCACCCCGTCGGCAGGCAACACCGCGGCCACAGATTCGGGTGCCGTCCGAGCCGGCGGCCGAAGCGGCCGGTCAGCAGCCGAGGGCGGCACCCCGGCCGGTCGCGCCGTCCACCATGCCGACGATGAACCGGTCCACTCCGGCGTTGTCATGCAGCGCGGACACGGCCGTACAGTCGAAGTCCCGGTCCTTCGTGCTCACCTTCAGCGCCTCCGGCATGTCCTCGGCAGACAGGCCGTCCGGCATCGGGTATCCCACGTCTTCGAAGTCCTTCACCATCCGGGCGAAGGCCTCGTCGCGGTTCTCGGTGGTGACGCCCTTCTCCGACGGCAGCTTCGCCAGCACCGCCCGCGCCGCGTCCTTCTGCTGCGCCGTGGCGTCCCGTTTCATCGTGACGGTGATCCGGTACTCGTTGACCGGCGCATATCGCCAGCCGGAGAACAACAGCACCGAGGTGGCCACCACCGCCCCGAGCACCAGCGAAGCACCGGCAACAACGACGTAGCCCAACCACCGCCGCGACGGTTTGGGCCCTGCCGAGACGGCGACAGCCGCATCGGCGCTCTCCACCGGAGTCACTTCCTCGATCACGAGCGGCGACCCTACCCGGCGGCGCTCCACCATGCCGGATCACCTCAGCCGGCGCAGGTCGGAGCCCACCCAGCCGCGCCGATCTCCCCCGGCCCCATCAGATGCTCGCCCATGCTCCACGACTATGGTCGTCCGACCAGGTGCCGAGCGCGCGCGACCTCACGCGTTCTCGCGCTCGGCCCGCTGCCGGACCAGCTCCTCGACCGCGCTGGGCAGGGTCGTCTCGAAGTCGATGAGTTTCGCCCACGTCGGGGTGATGACGATCCGGACCATGCCGTCGTAGAGCGAGCGCACCTCGGCCTCCCACTCGACGCGCTGCTCGGGCGTCATGCCGTAGGTGCCGTTCATCCGCAGGTACTCGTCCGGGATGCCGTCGACCACGTCCAGCTCGGCCCGGCCGCGGATGAGCAGGATCTTCGGCGGGTGGACCTCGGTGTCGACGGTCAGGGCGACCATCGGGTTCCGGCGCAGGGCGGCCAGTTTCGGGGCGTTCTTCGTGGTGCACAGGACGATCTCCGAGCCGTTCCAGGTAAACGCGATCGGGATGCTGCGCGGCGTGCCGTCCTTGGCGACGTAGGCCAGGCGGGTCAGGTCACGGGCCAGCAGCTCCTGGCTGATCGGCCGGCTCAGGATCTCGGTGATCTCGGTCGGTTCCATGGTGATCGCTCCTTCGTCCGCGTCGTCGAACGACTCCCTGCCGCTCGTGCCCCGGGGACGGACCCGCCAGCCGATTCTCGACATCACCACGGAGAAAAACCCGGTTACAGTTCCGCCATGCGCCAGCGGATCGCGACCACCGCGTCCGGCATCGCCTTCGCGGTGAGCGGATCGGGGCCGCCCATGGTGTATGTGTCGGGCTGGCTCGGCCATCTCGAGCTCAGCTGGGCGATTCCCGAGGAACGGGCGTGGTACGAGGCGT
The DNA here is from genome assembly GCF_934643405.1 of uncultured Actinoplanes sp. GTDB lineage: Bacteria > Actinomycetota > Actinomycetes > Mycobacteriales > Micromonosporaceae > Actinoplanes. The sequence goes on along the minus strand of NZ_CAKUCL010000087.1, from coordinate 1,986 downwards.
TCGCCGACGGCCGCACGCTGATCCGCTACGACAAACCCGGCTGCGGCCTGTCCGCCGCCTCGGCGGACCCGGCCGGCCCGTACACGATGAAGCAGGAGCTGGATGCTCTCCGGTCGGTGGTCGACGCGACCGGCGTGCGACGGTTCGACCTGATCGGCGCCTCCTCCGGGGCTGCCGTCGCCGCGACGTGGGCCGCCTCGGCACCGGCGACGGTGTCCCGGCTGGTCCTGTACGGCGGCTGGCCGTACGGTCCCGAGGTGGCCGCCCCCGAAATCCGGCAGCACGTGCTGGGCCTCGTACGGCAGCATTGGGGTCTCGCCTCCGACCTGCTCACCGACATCTTCGCGCCGGACGCCGGGGCCGCCACCCGGGCCGCCTTCACCCGGTACCAGCGGGAGTCCGCCAGCGCGTCGACCGCCGCCGCGATGCTGGAGATGGCGTACCGGGTGGATGTGCGCGAGCTGCTTGCGCGCATCGCCGCGCCCACCCTCGTGGTGCAGCGCGACCACGACCGAGCGGTCGCGGCCGGCGAGGGGCGGCGGCTCGCCGACGGCATACCGGATGCCCGCTTCGAGACCGTCCCCGGCCGCTCCCATCTCCCGTACGTGGGAGACGTTTTGACCCTGACCCGCGTGATCCGCCGGTTCCTCGGCCTGCCCGCCCGTCCTCGCGGCGCCCCGCCCGCCCTGACCGCGCGGCAGCGCGAGGTCGCGGCGCTGATCGCCGAGGGCTGCACGAACCGCGAGATCGGCGAGCGCCTCGGCATCACCGAACGCTCCGCGGAGGCCCACGTCGAGCGGATCCGCTACCGGATGGACTTTCGCTCCCGCACGCAGATCGCCTCCTGGTACACGGCCACGTCCGGCGGCAACTGAGGTATTTTCCCGCCTGTGCGCGGCATCGCGCCGCCGCGACGATGACCGGATGATGTCACGACTCGCTGTCCTCGGGTTCGCCGTGCTCGCGTACGCCGTGTTCCTGCTCAGCAGCGCCTGGGCCATCGGGTTCCTCGCCGGCTGGGGCGACGGCCCGGCCACCAGCACGGCGTGGGTCGCGCTCACGATCGACACGCTGCTGCTGCTGGCCTTCGCCGTGCAGCACACCGTGATGGCCCGCGCCGGCTTCAAACGCAGGCTGGTCCGGTTCGTGCCCGCCGCGGCCGGGCGCAGCGTGTACGTCCTGACGGCCGGCCTGCTCCTGCTGGCCCTGTTCGCGTTCTGGCAGCCACTTCCCACCGTGCTCTGGGACGTCGGCCGTCCGTGGTCGGCCCTGCTCTGGACGCTCTACGCGGCCGGCTGGGTCGTCGTGGTCGGGTCGACGTTCATGGTGGATCACGCCGATTTCCTCGGCCTCAAGCAGGCCTACCTGCACCTGCGCCTGCGCGCCCACCGTCCGCCCACCTTCAAGGAGCGGCTTCTGTACGGCTGGGTCCGTCACCCGATGATGCTGGGCCTGCTGATCACGTTCTGGGCCACCCCGCGCCTGACCGCCGGTCACCTTTTCTTCGCCGGGGCCGCCACGGCGTACATCGTGGTAGGAATCCGTTTCGAGGAGCGTGACCTCCGCGCCCAGCTGGGTGCCCCGTACGAGGACTACACCCGCCGGGTCCCCGCGCTGGTCCCGCTGATGCCGGGTCGTCGCGCGGTCAGGCTGCCTCGAGGCGCGGCGGCCGCACACGCCGCCGCGCCTGACGTCGCTAGCTCGGACTGCAGCTGACGGTCGGCCACGTCCGGTTGCCGTTGTGCTGGATCGTCACGCCCCAGTTGTTGCCGCTGCCGTTCGGCTTCGCGGTCAGGACCTGAGAGCTCGGGTACGCCGTGGTGACGTTCCACGTGGCGATGATCTTCGCGGGCGAGGGGACCGTCATGGTGACCGTCCACGTGGTCGAGCCGGTGACGCTCACGTTGAGGTTGTAGCGGTCGCTCCACGACTGACCGGCGGACAGGCTCGCGGTGCAGGAGCCGCCACCACCCCCGCCTCCGCCGC
>NZ_CAKUCL010000086.1 GCF_934643405.1 uncultured Actinoplanes sp. | reverse complement strand
GGCTCGGCGTGATCGGCGAGTACCTGGCCCGGATCCACGAGGAGGTGCGCGGCCGGCCGCGCTACCTGGTGCAGGAGAAGACCGTGCGGGCGGTGGCCGAGGTGCCCGAGCAGTTGGTGGCGGACCGAAAGTGATGGACGGGCGGCCGTCTTGCTGACGACGGCGGATCCGGTGGCCGCGCCGGCCCCGGCCCCGGCCCGCCCGGCCGGCGGCGCGTGGCGGCGGCTGGCCGTGCGGTGCGCGCTGATCCCGGCCGCCGTGCTGCTGCCGCTGGTCACCGTCGCGCCGTCCGGGGACCGGCAGTTCGCGGTGTACTGGCACGGCGCGACCGTGCGCAGCAACCCGTGGATGCTGTTCACCGACGGCCTGCGCGGCAGCCAGCCCCTCGGTCGCCTCGTCGAATGGTCGGCGGACGTCGTCGCGTACGTGCTGGTGGAGATCCTGCGGTTGCCCGCCCAGATCGCCCTGCGGCTGGTCGTGACGATGGCCGCGGTGTTGTTCACGGGCGCGGTCGTGATCTTCGCCGAGGCGGTCACCGCGCCCGGGCGGATGTTCGCGTCGCCGCCGGCCCGCCCGTTGCTGCTGATGCCGTTCGCGGTGGCCGGCTGCCTGATCGCCGCCGGCAGCGCGGTCAACCTGCTCAGTGCGGCGGCGATGCTGGCCGCGGCCGCCTGGCTGTGCCGGGGGACACGCCGGGCCGTCGTGGTGATCGCCGCGGGCCTGGTCTGCGCGGTGTTCGACGACGTCGCGGCGATGGCGGTGCCGCTGGTGACGGTCGTGCTGGTGATGCGGCAGCGGTTCCGGCCGGTGGCGTTGCTGTGGGCCGGGTTCCTTCCGCCGTTCGTCGCGCTGAACGCCGCGTGGGCCACCCCACGCCTGCCGCACCTGCCGGACGTCGCGCTGCCCAGCACGGTGGTCCTGGGCCTCGCGGCGCTGGCGTTCATCGTGCTGACCCGGCGGTCCTTCGAGGAGCTGCCCGCTCTGCCGGTCCCGGACCGCGCGCAGCGCACGGTGCTGGCCGCGGCCGGCGTCGTGCTCCTGCTCGGGCCGCCGGTGCTCATCGCTGCGTCCGCCGCGCTGCTGGTGGCCGTGCTGCCGCTGCACCGGCTCGCCCTGGCCGGGCTGGCGGTCCTCGCCGCCGGCGCCGCGGTGGCGAACCAGTCCTATGCGGGCGCGGCCAATCGCGAGCCGCTCGCGCTGGTGTCCACCGCGATCGCCGGGGAGATCGCCCAGTTCGACCCGACCGACGCGGGGGACGCCCGGCGATGCGAGCTGCGGGACCGGTTCGCCCGGCTGACCGCCGGAGTCACGTACGGGCCGGACCGGGCCGCCGAGCTGCTCGGCACCCGCACGCCGGCCGAGCGGCTGGACATCGTGCTCGACATGGCGGCCGTCCAGATGCACGGGATGCCGTTCTGCGGACGAAGCCTGTGAGCCCCGGCCTCGGGCGCCTGATCCGGTACGGGGTCAGCGGCGCCGCCAGCGCGGCCACCCACTTCGGGATCGGGTTCCTGCTCGCCGAGGGCGGGGGCGTACGGCCGGTGGTCGCGTCCACCACCGGATTCCTGGCCAGCATCGTGGTCTCGTACGTGTTGCAGCACGCCTGGGTCTTCCGCTCGGCCACCCGCCACGCGGTCGCCGGGAGCCGCTTCCTGACGGTGACGGGCGTGGCCTTCGCGCTCAACGCGACCGTCCTGTGGCTCGGCACGGAGGTTCTTTCCGCCCCCTTTGTCCTGGTGCAAAGTGTGGCCCTGATCGCCATCCCGTTCGTGAACTATGTGATGAACTCCCGCTGGACGTTCCGGGTCTCGTGACCCCCGGGAGATCCGGGCTATTACTTGGCGGCATGGAGTCCTTCGAGTACATCGCCCAGCCGTCCCGGGTGATCTTCGGCGCCGGAGCGTCGAGCAGGCTGCGGGACGAGGCGGAGCGGCTCGGGGGCACCCGGGTGGTGATCCTGGCCGGCAAGCGGTCGGACGCCGCGGCGGAACGCGCCGCCCGGAGTCTCGGCCCGCTGGCGGTGGGACGCTTCGCCGAGGTCACCATGCACACGCCGGTCGAGGTCACCGAGCGCGCCCTGGATTCGATTGTCGCCGAGCGGGCGGACCTGCTGGTCTCGGTCGGCGGCGGCTCGGCCACCGGGCTCGGCAAGGCGCTGGTGGGACGGACCGGCCTGCCGCAGATCGCGGTACCGACCACGTACGCGGGTTCCGAGGTCACCCCCGTGCTCGGTGAGACGGCCGACGGGGTCAAGACCACCCGCCGTGACCCGGCACTGCTGCCCCGGACGGTGCTCTACGACGTGGAGCTGACCACCGCAATGCCGGTCGGCCTGTCCGTCACCAGTGGACTCAACGCGATCGCCCACGCGGTGGAGGCGCTCTACTCGCCGCAGGCCAACCCGGTGGTGGACGGCCACGCGGTCGAGGCCGTCAGCCGGCTGGCCCGGGCGTTGCCGCGGATCGTCGAGCGGCCGGAGGACCTGGACGCGCGCTCCGACGCGCTGGTCGGCGCCTGGCTGGCCGGCATCTGCGCGGGCAGCGTCCAGATGGGGCTGCACCACCGCCTCGCGCACGTGCTCGGCGGCTCGTACCGCATGCCGCACGCGGAGACCCACGCGGTGCTGCTGCCGCACGTGGCGGCCCACCAGGCGGCCGCGGAACCCGAGGCGATGGCCCGCATCGCCGCCGCGCTGGGCGTGACCGACGCGCCGACCGGGCTGTACGACCTCGCGGCCCGGCTCGGCGCGCCCACGTCACTGGCGCAGCTCGGGCTGAGCGAGCCGGCGCTGCCCTCGGTGGCCGCGGGCGACGACCGGGTGCTGGCCCTGCTCACCGAGGCCTGGCACGGTGAGCGGCCCACCCCGTCCGGTTCCTAGAGGCGGTGCGCCTCCTTGGCGCTGGTGACGCCCCGGGTGTCGAAGAACCGCTTGGCCACGCGCGCCAGGTGGTCGGCGTCGTACTCGCGGTGGTTCTGCACGAGGATGACCAGGTCGGCGGCGGCCGCGGCGCCTTCCAGGTCTTCGGTACGGGTCACCTCGACATCGCCCACGGTCCACGACGCGACGTGCGGGTCGTGGTACGTGACCGTGGCACCCAGCGCGCTCAGCCGGCCGGCCAGCGGGGTCGCCGGCGACTCGCGCTGGTCGGCGATGTTCGGCTTGTAGGTGACGCCGAGCAGCAGGATGGTGGCGCCGTGCACGGCCTGGCCGTCGGCGTTGAGCAGGTTCTGCGCGCGGCGCGCCACGTAGTCCGGCATGGTCGCGTTGATCTCCTGGGCCAGCTCCACGAAACGGAACGGGTAGCCCAGCTTGCTGCGCACGTTGTGGCTCAGGTAGTTCGGATCGATCGGGATGCAGTGCCCGCCGACGCCGGGGCCGGGGAAGAACGCCTGGAAACCGAACGGCTTGGTGGACGCCGCGTGGATCACGTCCCACAGGTCGATGCCGAGCTCGTGGCAGAACCGGGCCATCTCGTTGACCAGCGCGATGTTCACGTGCCGATAGGTGTTCTCGAGCAGCTTCGCGGTCTCCGCCTCACGGGTGCCCTTGGTGCGCACCACGGTGTCGACGAACCGGCCGTAGAAGGCGGCGACCCGCTCGGCGCACGCGGAGGTGTAGCCGCCGACCACCTTCGGCGTGTTGCGCGGGCCGAAACGCTCGTTGCCCGGGTCGATCCGCTCCGGGGAGAAGGCCAGGTGGAAGTCGATGCCGGCGGTCAGGCCGGAGAGCTTCTCCAGCAGCGGCCGGACGAGCTCGTCGGTGGTGCCGGGGTAGGTCGTGGACTCGAGCACGACCAGCATGCCGGTGCGCAGGTTGCGGCCGATCGCCTCGGTGGCGCCGATGACGGCCCGCAGGTCGGGGCCGTCGCCCTCGGCGAGCGGGGTGGGCACGCAGATCACCGCGGTGGCGGCCTGGGCGATCATGGTCTCGTCGGTGGTGGCCCGGAAGCCGCCGGCGATCATCTCGGCCACGTCCGCGTCGGTGAGGTCGTCGACGTGGGACCGGGCGGCGTTGAGCGCGGTCACCACGTCCGGCTTGACGTCGAAGCCGAGGACCTTCAGGCCGGCGCGGGTGGCCTGCTGCGCGAGCGGGAGTCCCACGTAGCCGAGCCCGAGGACGGCGACATCATAAGTCATGAAATTTCCTCTCGAATGGGGCAGTGGGTCGCGGGGGCGGTGGGTGCGGGCGGGGACGGTGCGGGCGGGGACGGTGCGGGCGGGGACGGGGCGGGCGGTCCGGGCGGGGACGGGGGCGGGCGGTCCGGCGCGGACGGGTGCGCAGGACCGGCGGGGCGGTCAGGCCACGTCGGAGGACTCGGCCGGTTCGGGGAGCGCGATGTCCGGGTGGATGGGGCCGCCCTGGGGTGCCCGGGTCGGCTGACGCGCGACCAACGGCGTACGGGGAACCGGGGTTATGGGTGTGGTCCTCTCGCGCGGCTCGGCGAGTTCCCAGCGCGACGGGAACGGCAGGTACGCGGGCAGGAACTCGGCCAGCAGCGCCGCCTGCTGGCTCGCCTCGTCCGGGTGGGAGTCGGTGTCGTTGAGGCAGAACGCGTCCAGGTGCCGGTCGTGCAGCAGCCGGGCCAGGCGGAACGGCGTGCGGGCGTCGGCCACGTCGGTGTAGAGGTACTCGATCGAGGCGGGCGCCGCGCGGCCGGTCAGGTACGCGTAGTACTGCTGCAGCGAGGACAGCATCGCGATGTCGTCGGGGTGCCGGAACTGATGGCTCGCGGTCGCCTCCACGTGCTCGGCGAAGCGCAGCTCCATCTCGGCCAGCACGCTGCGCCGCGACGGGTGCGGGGTGTGCTTCATCTTGCGGGTCAGCACCCGCCCGAACGCCTGCTGGATGAGCCGCCGGTTGTTCTTGCCGGCCGAGTTCGCCGGCGGGTCGTCGAGCCGCCGCGGCGCCGAGTCGACCAGCGCCTTGGACGGGAAGAACCGGGTCAGGCCGCCGGGGGTGAAGAACAGCTCGGGTGCGACCGGCCGGCCCAGGAAGACGTCGTCGTTGAGGTACAGGAAATGCTCGGCGAGCCCCGGTATGCGATGCAGCCGCGACTCGATGGCCTGGGAGTTGAACGTCGGCAGCCGTCCGGTGTCGCCGAAGATCTCCCGGTGGCTCACCACGGTGAGGTCCGGCCGCGACGTGTCCAGCCAGGCCGGCACCTGGTCGTCGGTGACCAGGAAGATGTGCCGCACCCACGGGGCGAACGCGTGCAGCGAGCGCAACGAGTACCGCAGCTCGTCGCGGGAGACGTAGCGCGAGTCGTTCGCGGTCATCTGGTTGGCCGCCGCCACCCAGCCGTTCTCGCGCAGCGCCCGGGCCTTGCGTTCGCGCCACGCCGGGTCGCCGCCGTCCACCCAGGTGTAGACGACGTCGATCGGGAAGGCCACCCGGTCCGGGCTGACCATCGTGAAGACGGCCCGGGTGCGGTAGGTCGCCGGGTCGGCCGGGTCGCAGAAGCCGCCGAACACCGGCTCCGGCGCGTCGATCACCGGCTCGTCGGCCGGCACCACGTCGGCCACCGGGTTGCTGCGCGGCCCCCGCAGGGTCCCGTCCACGGTCCGCCAGAACTCGATCTCGCAGCCGTACTCCGGGCCGAGCAGGAGGTTGCCGCCCGGGTCGGCGACCGGCCAGCTGATCCGCAGCACGCCCGCGGTCTGCCGGGCCTTGCGGCCGGTGCGGCCCCGCGGGCGGACGATCTCCAGCAGGCCCGCGTCGCTCGCGCTCAGTGCCTCCAGCAGGGCCAGGACTCGCGTACGGTCCTCCTCGCGCACCGCCACGGCCGAGTGGGTGAGCGATTCCACCGGCACCCGGAACCAGTCGACGGCCGCCGTCCGCAGAGCCCTGACCACGCGGTCGAGGTTCTCCCGCCGTACCGAGACCGGGGTGGCCGCGAGCACGCGGCGGGCCGTCAGCCGGCCTCGTCCCGTACGCACCCGGAGCGTGTCCGCCGTCGCCGGCCGGGACCGCTCACCCAGCGGAACCACCCGGCAGGCGGTGTGGAGCCGCCGCTGGGGCGGCAGGTGGGGAAGCAGCCGGCGCTGCACTCGCAGCAGCACCCGCCGCCGGACCGGCCAGGGCGTGAGTCGCAGGATCCGCCGCAGGGGCACGCACTCGTCCTTCCGCCGGGAGCCCGTGGACACCGACCGGGGGCGCCCGGTCTGTGACCCTCAACGGCGGCTCCGGACTCGAAGTTGCGGTCGATACCCCGGTCCTGTCCCTTTTGTCGCGAGGTATATCGCCGGTATACGCGATTTGCGCATGTTGCGCGTGGGAATCGGGGAGACCGACCCCTACGGGTGCGCTCAGGGTTACGGCCGATGGGCGAAGTTGCCTGGTTGAGGCATCGTGGAGAACACGTCAGTCGAACCGGGGGAGGACCCGATGGGTAAGGCAATCGCGTTTCTTTTGGCGCTGATCGCCGGCGTGATCGTGGTCGGATGGGTCGTCAGCGCGCTGATCGGGCCCGCGCTCTTCTACCTGATCGTGGGCGCGCTCGTGGTCGGCGGTGGTCTCTACCTGTACGGCAAGGCCAAGAAGTCGCTGGCGCCGGGCACCCGCACGCAGCGGCGCATCGAGGCCGCCCAGAAGACCTACCGCATGCGCAACCGGTGACGCTTCCCGCGGGCGGCTAGGCTTGCGGTCATCGCCACCACTTCTGACCACCGGCCTCTGCCGACATAAGGACCGCTGACCGTGTTTGACAGTCTGAGTGACCGCCTGTCCGGAATCTTCACCAAGCTTCGCGGCAAGGGCAAACTCACCGATGCCGACATCGACGCCACCGCGCGCGAGATCCGTCTCGCGCTGCTCGAGGCGGACGTCGCGCTGCCCGTGGTCAAGGCCTTCATCTTCAACCTGAAGGAACGCGCCCGCGGCGCCGAGGTCTCGCAGGCGCTGAACCCGGCCCAGCAGATCATCAAGATCGTCCACGAGGAGCTCATCAACATCCTCGGCGGCGAGGGGCGGCGGCTCCAGTTCGCCAAGAACCCGCCGACCGTGATCATGCTGGCCGGCCTCCAGGGTTCCGGTAAGACGACGCTGGCCGGCAAGCTGTCCCGCTGGCTGAAGAACCAGGGACACCAGCCGCTGCTGGTCGCGGCCGACCTTCAGCGCCCCAACGCGGTCAACCAGCTCCAGGTGCTCGGCGGCCGGGCCGGCGTCGAGGTCTACGCCCCGCAGCCCGGCAACGGCGTGGGCGATCCGGTCCAGGTGGCGAAGGAGTCCATCGAGTACGCCCGCCGGGCCGCCAAGGACATCGTCATCGTCGACACCGCCGGCCGTCTCGGCATCGACGCCGAGATGATGCAGCAGGCCCGCGACATCCGCGCCGCGGTCGACCCCGACGAGGTCATCTTCGTCATCGACGCGATGGTCGGTCAGGACGCGGTGCAGACCGCCGAGGCCTTCCGCGACGGCGTCGGCATCACCGGCGTGGTCCTCTCCAAGCTCGACGGCGACGCCCGCGGTGGTGCCGCGCTGTCCGTCCGGCACGTCACCGGCGAGCCGATCCTGTTCGCGTCCACCGGTGAGAAGCTCGAAGACTTCGACCTGTTCCACCCCGACCGGATGGCCAGCCGGATCCTCGGCATGGGCGACGTGCTCACCCTCATCGAGCAGGCCGAACAGGCCTTCGACGAGGACCAGAAAGAGAAGATGACCTCCAAGCTGCTCGGTGGCGAGCAGTTCACCCTGGAGGACTTCCTCGACCAGCTGATCGCCGTGCGCCGGATGGGCCCGATCGCCAACATCCTCGGCATGATGCCCGGCATGGGCCAGATGAAGGATCAGCTGGACCAGCTCGACGACAAGCACTTCGACAAGGTCGCCGCGATCATCCGCTCGATGACCCCGCAGGAGCGCACCAACCCGAAGATCCTCAACGGCTCCCGCCGCGCCCGCATCGCCAACGGCTCCGGCGTGACGGTGACCGACGTGAACCAGCTGCTCAACCGCTTCGCCGACGCGCAGAAGATGATGAAGCAGATGAGCGGCATGATGGGCCTGCCGGGCGGCCGGCGCAAGGCCACGAAGAGCCCGAAGAACAAGCGCAAGGGCACCAAGGGCGGCTCGTCGCGCCCCCGCACCACGGGCGGCGGCGGCTTCCCGGGCGGCGGCATGCCCCAGCTGCCCCCGGGCTTCGACCCGAGCGCCCTGGGCGGCGCGGCCGGGCCGGGCGGCTTCAAGCTGCCGAACCTGGACTTCAACAAGCTGATGAAGCAGCAGCAGCAGAAGGACGACGACGACGACAAGAACTGAAACGGCGCCGGACTCGCCCGCCGGTCGGCATGCGAGCCGCGTCGCCCGCCGTCGCCGGTGATTCGCTGATCGGGTAGGACTGTCCCATGGCTTTGCATGTGCGTGGGACTGTTCTGCCCGAGGGTGAGGTCAAGGATCTCTGGCTGGTGGGGGACCGGGTCACGTATGAGCCGGTGAGCGGGGCCGAGACGATCAGCGACGACGGGTTCATCGTGCCGGGACTGGTCGATGCGCACTGTCACCTGGGGATCGCGTACGGGGCGAAGCCGATCGACAGCCTTGACCAGGCCCGGGAACTGGCCGTCATCGACCGCGACGCCGGGGTGCTGGCGCTCAGGGACGCGGGTTCGCCGTACCCGTACCCGGAACTGGACGACGAGGACGGCATCCCGCGCCTCGCCCGGGCCGGGCGGCACGTGGCCGCGCCCCGGCGGTACCTGCGGGACATCGGCATCGAGGTGGACCCGGCGGACGTGGCGGCGGCGGTCACCGCGCAGGCCAAGGCCGGTACGGGATGGGTGAAGCTCGTCGGGGACTGGATCGACCGCGAGGTGGGTGACCTCGCGCCCTCCTGGGATGCGGCGACCATGGCGGCGGCGGTCGAGGCGGCCCACGCGGCGGGGGCGCGGGCGGCGGTGCACACGTTCTCCGAGGAGGGCGTGGAGATCATGGTGCGGGCCGGGGTCGACTCGGTGGAGCACGGGACCGGGCTGTCGCTCGACCTGATCGACGAGATGGCTCGGCGGGGGACCGCGCTCGTGCCCACGATGATCAACATTCGGACGTTCGGGGAGATCGCGGAGAAGGCCCGGGGGAAGTTCGCCGGGTACGCCGACCACATGGTCGCGCTGCGCGATCGGTTCCCGTCGGTGGTGCGGGCGGCGCACGAGGCCGGCGTGCCGATCTACGTGGGTACGGACGCGGGTGGCGGCATCCGGCACGGGCAGGTCGCCGAGGAGATGCTGATCCTCCAGGAGGCGGGGCTGCCGGCCGAGGACATTCTGGCCAGTGGCTCGTGGAAGGCGCGTGAGTGGCTGGGCTTCCCGGGGCTGGTCGAGGGCGGGCTGGCCGACCTGGTCGTGTACGCCGAGGACCCGCGCCGCACCCTGGCGGTGACCCGGCACCCGCGGCGGATCGTCCTGCGAGGCCGGGTCGTCGCCTAACCGCCGACGTTGAGGATCTCCAGGCTGTCCGGGCCGAGGCAGGCCAGCCGCGCGCCGGACGAGACGCAGGGGTCCTGCATGCCCATCGGGAGCGTGCCCAGCGTGGTCCGCACGCCGGTGCTCGCCACGTAGCGCACCAGCTTGCCGGTGCGGGCCCGCACCGCGAGCGTGTCCGGGTCCAGCCAGCTCACGGCCTCGCCCGTGCCGAGCAGCGGCCGTCCGTCGGTGTCGAACACCGCCGACGGCGTGAAGATCCCGTTGCCCACGATCGTCCGCCCCCGGGCCGACGTGAGGTGGTCCGCGCCGGGCACCGCGGAGCTCTGCCACGCTCGTTGCCGTGTGCGCGCGTCGACCGCCGTGACCGTCGTCCTGGATCCGGCCTGGGTGATCACGCAGACGCGCTGCCGCCCGCACGCGTTCATGGTCACCAGCCGGCCCGGGATCGGCGCCGCCCGGTCCGTACCCAGTTGGCCGTAGAGGTCGGTCGCGCGCAGCTGCACCGGGCCGCTCGAATCGTCCGCCTCGTCATGGGAGAACAGGAAGCCGTCGTACGCCACCATGGCCGCCCCGGAGCCCGGCCACACCGGCACCGACCGTTCCAGCCGGCCGGTTCGCACGTCCCGCACCTGGGCGCTCTGGTCCGTGGTGATGACCACGAACCTCGGATCGGCGTAGACGGCGGGCAGCCCGGACTGGTCGGCCAGCTCCTCGTCGACCGGGATCCGCATGCCCAGGATCCGGACCGCGCCGACCGGCACCGACCACCGTTGCGCGCCCGAGGCGTAGTCGAGGCCGATCACCCGGTGATCCGCCGGGGACAACCGCACCAGCATCCGGCCGGAGTAGACCAGCGAGTCCTCGTCCGGGATCGTCGCCTGCCAGACCTGCTCGCCGGTGCCGGCGGAGAACGCGAACAGCTGCCGGGTGGCGTCGTGCGCCCGGGTCTCCACCACCACCGGCCCGTCCGGCACCGCCACCACCCGGTCGATCCGGCGCTGCGCGTCGGCGATCGTCCGGATCGGCCAGAGCACCTTGCCGCTGCGCAGATCGGCGGCGGTCATCCAGGTGCGTCCGTCGCGCATCCAGACCCCGTACGCCCGGTCACCGTCCCGGGTCATCGCCCGCCCGTAGCCGGGACCGCCGAGGCCGATGGGCGGCGCGACGTACGGGATGGTGCCGAGCGGCTGCACGTCCCCTCGGTGCGAGTGCCGCATCCCGGCGCCGATCCCGGTGGCGACCAGCACCACGGCCGCCGCCACCGCGATCATGGCCTGCCGCCGGGTGCGCCGCCGGCCGCGCAGCCGGGCCTGATCGGGGCCGGCCAACGGGATGGTGTCCGCCTGCCGAGCCAGCGTGTCGAACAATTCGTCCAGGTCAGCGGGCACGGCCGGCTCCTTCCGTCTCGTTCGTGCCGAGCGCGGCGGCCAGTCCGGCCCGGCCGCGGGACAGCCAGGACTTGACCGTCCCGGTGGCGACGCCGGTCTCGGCCGCTATCTCGGCGACCGACCGGTCCAGCAGGTAATGCAGGGCGAGCGCCCGCCGGTGCGCGACCGGCAGTGTGCGCATGGCCCGGACCAGCAGCACGACGTCCTCGGAGGGCGGGGGTACCGGAGCTGCCGGCGCCTGCGCCGCCGCACGTTCCCGTCGTACGCCGAGGCGCCGCCACCGGTCGGCGGACAGCCGGTTGACCACGAGCCGTAACCACGCCTCCGGGTCCTCGTACCCGGCGAGCCGGTTACGGCGCTGCCAGGCCCGCGCGTACGCCTCCTGCACGAGGTCCTGCGCCTCGGCCGGGTCGCCGGTCAGCCCGTACGCGTACCGCAGCAGCCGCCGCGACGTGTCCCGGTAGAACCCGTCGAAGTCCATCCGTCACCGCCCTCTCCAGGAAAGGACACGGGATGCCCACCCGACGGGTTGCGCCGGGGACGCGGTTAGGATGCTGCCTCATGGCTCGCGTGCTCACTCCCCGTGCGGATGACTTCCCCCGCTGGTACCAGGATCTCGTCGCCAAGGCTCAGCTGGCGGACAACGGTCCGGTGCGCGGCACCATGGTGATCCGCCCGACCGGGTGGGCCATCTGGGAGCGGATGCAGGCCGACATGGACGCGCGCATCAAGGAAGCCGGCGTGCAGAACGCCTACTTCCCGCTCTTCATCCCGGAGAGCTACCTGCGCCGCGAGGCCGACCACGTGGAGGGCTTCTCGCCGGAGCTGGCGGTCGTCACCCACGCCGGCGGCAAGGAGCTGGCCGAGCCCCTGGTGGTGCGCCCGACGAGCGAGACCGTGATCGGCGAGTTCATGGCCAAGTGGGTCGACTCGTACCGGGACCTGCCGCTGCTGCTCAACCAGTGGGCCAACGTGGTGCGCTGGGAGCTGCGGCCGCGCACGTTCCTGCGCACCACCGAGTTCCTCTGGCAGGAGGGGCACACCGCGCACGCCACCGAGGCCGACGCCCGTGAGCACGCGCGCGACATCCACAAGAACGTCTACCAGGCGTTCATGGAGGAGATGCTGGCGATGCCGGTCGTGCCGGGCCGCAAGACCAAGGGTGAGCGCTTCGCCGGCGCCACCAACACCATGACCGTCGAGGCCATGATGGGTGACACCAAGGCGCTGCAGATGGGCACGTCGCACGAGCTCGGGCAGAACTTCGCGAAGGCGTTCGACATCTCGTACTCGTCGGCGGCCGGCACCGTCGAGCACGCCTGGACCACCTCGTGGGGCACGTCCACCCGGATGATGGGTGGCCTGATCATGGTGCACGGCGACGACAACGGCCTGCGGCTTCCGCCGCGGCTGGCCCCCGTCCAGGTGCAGGTCATGGTGGTCAAGGCCGGCGAGGGCGTGATCGAGGCGGCGGCGGCTCTGCGGGACGAGCTCAAGGCTTCCGGGGTACGGGTGAGGCTGGACGACCGGGCGGACATCCCGTTCGGCCGGCGAGCCGTGGACGCCGAACTGCAGGGCATCCCGATCCGCGTCGAGGTGGGTCCGCGTGACCTCGCCACCGGCAACGTCACGGTCGCGCGCCGGGTGGACGGCACCAAGTCGCCGATCCCGCTGGGCGACGTGGTGGAGACGGTGACCACCGCACTCAAGGCCGACCAGCAGCGGCTCTACGACGAGGCGCTGCAGTTCCGCACCGACCGCACGGTCGACGTGAAGACGCTGGGCGACGCGATCGAGGCGGCGCAGACCGGCTGGGTGCGGGTGCCGTGGTCGGCGGTGGGCGAGTCGGGTGAGGCCGAGGCGAACGGCAAGGCCGTCACGGTGCGCTGCCTCACCAGGGAGGACGGCTCCATGCCCGACTCCGACGACGAGCCGAACCTGATCGCGTACCTGGCTCGTTCCTACTGATCGTGAGCTTCGCAGCGGGCCGGACCGTCCTGTACCGCAACTTCTCCGGCGGCCGGTTGAGTGCCGTCCGGCCCTGCCGGGTGATCTCCGACGACGACCGCGGGCTGCTGCTGTGGCTGGCCCGCGGCAGCGCCGTGATGGTTCTCCAGGCGGTCGACGGGCGCGGCGTACGGGACATGCCGTTCGCCGAGTGGATCAAGATGGAGCACACCGTCGTCCCGGCCACGTGGCAGGGCCCCGGCCTGCTCAAGTTCGTCCCGCCGGACGCCGACCACTCGGTCTGGTTCTTCCGTGACGGCGACGACCAGTTCACCAACTGGTACGTCAACCTCGAGGAACGAGCGGTCCGCTGGGACGACGGCGCGGCGGCCGGCGTCGACGTCACCGACCAGGACCTCGACATCGTCGTCCACCAGGACCTCACCTGGGAGTGGAAGGACGAGGACGAGTTCGCCGAGCGCCTGGCCTTCCCGGAGAGCTACTGGGTGGGCGACCCCGCCGCCGTCTGGGCCGAGGGCCGCCGCGTCATCAAGCGGGCCGAGGCGGGCGACTTCCCGTTCGACGGCACCTGGACCGACTTCCGCCCCGACCCGGCCTGGCCCGTCCCGGCCGATGTGCCCGAGGGCTGGGACCGCCCGCGGGCCCTGGTTTCCTGACCCGCCCGATGTCTCGTTTCGGCACCGTCGTGGTGCTGCCGCCGACCCCGCCCGGCAAGGTTCCGGCAGCCGTCGCCGCGGTGATGCGCCCCTTGATCTTTGCCACTCACGCAGAATGAAGGGCCAGGGCCAGCTTCTGCTGGGCCCCGGCCCGGCCTCGGCGGGAGCGACGGTCTGCACCATGCAACCAGATGCGACCGGAAGCTCCTGAATTTGTATTTTGTCGCGATCGGCCGCCCGATTGGCCCGTCGACAAAGCCGTCTGGCAGAATGGACCGGTCCGGCACGCGTGAGGCGCCCTCTAACTCTGAGCGCGTTGCCAGTCCATGAACCCGAGGACCCGCTCCCCACGTGGGTCCACCGGCTCAAACTCACGCAGTCATCAGGAGCGAAGAGAACCGTGGCCGTTAAGATCCGGCTCCTGCGGATGGGCAAGATCCGCAACCCGCAGTACCGCATCGTCGTTGCCGACTCGCGCACCAAGCGCGACGGCCGTGCCATCGAGTACGTCGGCATCTACCAGCCGAAGGAACACCCCTCGGTCATCCAGGTGAAGTCCGAGCGCGTGCAGTACTGGCTGTCGGTCGGCGCGCAGCCGAGCGAGGCCGTGCAGCGCATCCTGGAGAAGACCGGCGACTGGCAGCAGTTCAAGGGCCTGCCGGCCCCGCCGCCGCTGCTCGTGGCCGAGGCCAAGAAGTCCCGCATCGAGGTCTACGAGGAGGAGTCGAAGGCGGCTGCCGGCGTTGCCGACGCCAAGCCCGCGACCCCGAAGAAGTCGGCCAAGGCGGAGCCGGCCAAGACCGAGTCGAAGCCCGTCCAGCCGGACGAGCCGAACCGCGAGGCCGTCGCGGAAACCGCAGAGGACCCCGCCGGTGCCGGCGCCGACGCGAGCTGACGGGGCGCTCCGGCCTGCGCTGGAGCACCTCGTCAAGGGCATCGTCGACAACCCGGACGACGTCCGGGTGCGTCTGGTCGACTCGCGCCGCGGCAAGCGGCTCGAGGTCCGCGTGCACCCCGAAGACCTCGGTACGGTCATCGGGCGCGGCGGTCGCACCGCGAAGGCCCTGCGTCAGGTCATCGGGTCGATCGGTGGGCGCGGCATCCGCGTCGACATCGTCGACGCGTACTGAGCTGCCGAAAAATATGCTGCTCGTCGTCGGCCAGATCGGTAAGCCGCACGGCATCCGGGGCGAGGTCTCGGTGTACGTGCGGACCGATGAGCCCGAAGAGCGTTTCGTCGCCGGGTCGGAGTTCGTCACGGAGGTCCCCAGGGACCGCCGGGTGAGCACCGGCCCGGCGGCGGCACCCGCCGCGGGCATCGCGTACCAGGTGCCCGACCGCCTCGTCATCGAGTCGGTGCGCTGGCATCAGGGTCGCGGCATCGTGCAGTTCGAGGGCGTTTACGACCGCAACATCGCCGAGGCGTTGCGCGGCGTCCTGCTGCAGATCGACAGCGATGGCCTGGCGCCGCCGGAGGACCCCGACGAGTTCCACGATCATCAGTTGATCGGGCTGCGGGTTCTCGCTCTCGACGGCACCGAGCTCGGAAAGATCGCGCGCATTGATCACGCGCCCGCGCACGACCAGATCGTGATGGACAAGCCGGGCGGCGGCACCGCCTTGATCCCGTTCGTGAGTCAGCTCGTGCCGACCGTGGACCTCGCCGGCGGCAAGATCGTCGTGGATCTGCCCGAAGGTCTCCTGGATCTGTAGACCCTGATGCGCGTCGACATCATCTCGATCTTCCCGGAGTACTTCACCCCGCTCGACCTGTCGCTGATCGGCAAGGCGCGGACGTCCGGGCTGCTCGACCTGTCCGTGCACGACCTGCGCACCTGGACGTCGGACGTGCACCGGACGGTGGACGACACCCCGTACGGCGGTGGTCCCGGCATGGTGATGCGGCCCGAGCCGTGGTCGGCGGCGCTGGACGCGGTCGGCCCGGGCACGCTGATCGTCCCGTCGCCGGTGGGCAAGCCGTTCACCCAGGCGGACGCGCACGAGCTGGCCGGGCTGGACCATCTGATCTTCGCCTGCGGCCGGTATGAGGGGATCGACCAGCGGGTCATCGACGACGCCGCGGACCGGATGCCCGTACGAGAGATCTCGCTCGGTGACTATGTGCTGTTCGGTGGCGAGGTCGCGGTTCTGGTGATCATGGAGGCTGTGGTCCGGCTGCTGCCCGGCGTGCTGGGCAACGCGGATTCGCTGACCGAGGAGTCGCACGCCGCCGGGCTGCTGGAGGCGCCGGTCTACACGAAGCCGGCGGTGTGGCGTGACCGGGAGGTCCCGGGGGTGCTCCGGTCCGGGGATCACGGGAAGATCGCCCGCTGGCGGCGGACCCAGAGCTTGGTGCGTACGGCGTTGCGGCGGCCCGACATGTGGGCGGCATACCCGCTGGATAAGTTGGACAAGAAGGACAAGGCCGCGCTCGACGAGGCGGGATTTCAGATCACGCCTCGCGGTGTGGCAGAGTAGTGAGGTTGCCGTTTTCCGACCGCGCCGCGGGAGGGAAACGAGGACCCTTCGGCTCCGCTTCAGAATGTCGGCGTGGAGGGTCAGAATCACCCATTCGCGCATCGAACTCCCGGTGCGCTTTGAGTACGACGAGGATGCAGCGATGAACACGCTGGACGCTCTCGACGCCCAGTCGCAGCGCACCGACCTTCCGGCCTTCCGGGCCGGCGACACCCTGAAGGTGCACGCCCGGGTCGTCGAAGGTAACCGTTCCCGCGTCCAGGTCTTCCAGGGCGTGGTGATCAGCCGCCAGGGCGGCGGCCTGCGGGAGACCTTCAAGATCCGGAAGATCAGCTTCGGCGTCGGTGTCGAGCGGACCTACCCGCTCAACAGCCCGGTGATCGACAAGATCGAGGTCGTGAGCCGCGGCGACGTGCGTCGCGCCAAGCTCTACTACCTGCGTGAGCTCCGTGGCAAGAAGGCCAAGATCAAGGAGCTTCGGGAGAAGCAGACCGTCTGACTCCGTTCGGTCCGGCAGGCCGCGGCTACGCTTGCGGCAGTGCCGGATGGGATCAGAGCGTGAACCCTTCCAGTGCTACCGCCCGTAAGTCCCCGCGAGGGACGACTCGGGCGGTAGTGCTGTATCCGGGGCGGTTCGGCCGGTCGGCGGCAGGAGATTTGAAGCGTGGAACCGATGGAAGGCTATCGACCGTCCGAGCGGCGGCGACGAGCGATGCTCCGGCGCAAGGAGATGCCGCTCTGGCAGGAGCTTCCCCTGCTGCTGATCGTCGCGTTCTGCCTGGCGGTGCTGATCCGCACGTTCCTGGTGCAGGCCTTCTACATCCCCAGCGGGTCGATGGAGAACACCCTGCTGGTCAAGGACCGCGTTCTGGTCAACAAGGTCGTCTACGACATGCGCGACCCGGTGCGCGGCGAGATCGTGGTGTTCCGCGGCACCGACAACTGGGCGCCCGAGGTGACCGAGCCGGTCAGCAACTCGTTCGTCGCCAAGCTCGGCCGCACCATCGGCGATCTCGTCGGTGTCAGCCGTCCGGGTGAGCGCGACTTCATCAAACGAGTGATCGGCCTCCCGGGTGACAAGGTCGCCTGCTGCGACGACAAGGGCCGGATCACCGTCAACGGCGTGGGCATCGACGAGTCGTACATCGCCGACGGTTTCAACTCCGACCTCAACCAGCCGCCGAACCCGAACCAGTGCACCAGCCGCCGGTTCACCGAGATCACCGTGCCGGCCGATGAGATGTTCGTCATGGGCGACCATCGGGCCGTTTCGCAGGACGCGCGCTGCCAGGGGCCGGTTCCGATCAAGAACGTGATCGGCAGGGCCTTCGTCATCGTGTGGCCGAGCAACCGGTTCACCAGCCTGTCCGTTCCCGATGTCTGGAAGACGTACGCCTCGGACCACCCCACGGCCTCCGGTCCTCTCCCGCTCTCCGAACGCGATCCCGAGACCGGGGCATGGCTTCTCCCATTTCTGCTCAGTGCGGGGTTATCCGCGCGTTCCGGACTGACGTTCGTGACCCGGCGTCGTAGGCTCCCCTCGTGATTGACGAGCAGCAGACCGACAAGCGCCGCAGTTCGTTCTGGCGCGAGCTCCCCATCCTCCTGGGCGTGGCGATCCTCGTCGCCGTTCTCGTGCGCGCGTTCGTGCTGCAGACCTTTTACATCCCGTCGCCCTCCATGGAGCACACGCTGAACGTGCTCGACCGGGTGCTGGTCAACAAGCTCGTCTACGACTTCCGCGAGCCCAAGCGCGGCGAGATCATCGTGTTCAAGGCGCCCGAGGACTGGCAGTCCGGCGCCGAGGGCGAGGACTTCATCAAGCGGATCATCGGCGTCCCCGGCGATCACATCACCTACACCAAGGGTGACGACCACCTCAAGGTCAACGGCGTCGATCTGGTGGAGCCGTACGTGTACCGGGACGCCGACGGCGTGCAGGACCCGCCCGGCGACACCACGTTCGACGTCACCGTGCCGAAGGACCGGCTCTGGGTGATGGGTGACCACCGGGCCGCCTCGGGTGACTCGCTGGAGCACTACAGCGACACCCAGGACGTCACCGAGGCGACCATCACCGAGGAGTCGGTCGTCGGCCGCGCCTTCACGGTGTTCTGGCCGGTCGGACGTGCTACATGGCTGTCCGTCCCGTCCGGCTTCGACAAGATCCCGAATTCGCCCGGCGCCAAGTAGCCGGGCCTGGGTCGAAAGATCCATGTTCGGCGCAATAGGCTGGAGTGCGTGACCGTCATCGACCGCCGCGCCGGCAGGGTGCTTCTCGTCGACCCGGCCGGCCGCACGCTCCTGCTGCACGGCGGCGATCCGGCCCGTCCCGGCTACCGGTGGTGGTTCACCCCCGGGGGCGGGCTGATGGGCGACGAGACGACCGCTGAGGGCGCCGCGCGCGAGTTGCAGGAGGAGACCGGCCTGCGCGTCTCCGCCACCGAGCTGGGCTCGCCGATCTGGCACGAGACGACCGAGTTTTCGTACGGCGGCCGACAGTACCGCCAGGACCAGGACTTCTTCCTGCTCCGGGTGGCCGGGTGGCGCGTCGACACGGCCGGCATGGACTCCGACGAGCAGCGCACGATCACCGAGCACCGCTGGTGGTCCGCCGAGGAGATCGAGGCGAGCAGCGAGCAGATCTTCCCGGCCACCCTGGCCAAGCTGCTGCGGAGTCTGTGATGCTGGCACCCCCTCGCACCGTGGTCCGCCGCGAAGGCGGCCTGTACGCCCTGGAGCGCGCTCTGCAGCGCCGGGGCTTCCGTCATGTGGCCGGGGCGGACGAGGCCGGCCGTGGCGCCTGTGCCGGCCCGCTGGTGGCCGCCGCCGCGATCCTGCCGGAGGGCAAGCGCGGCGAGATCGACGAGCTGGCCGACTCGAAGCTGCTGACCCCGGCCGCCCGTGAGCGCGTCTACGAACAGGTCGTGGACCGGGCACTGGCCTGGTCCGTCATGATCATCCCCGCTACCGAGGTCGACGCGCGCGGTCTGCACGTGTGCAACCTGGCGGCGATGAGACGAGCGTTGGCGTCGTTGTCGACGTCGCCGGAGTATGTGCTGACCGACGGCTTCCCGGTCGACGGCCTGGGCGTTCCGGGCCTGGCCGTCTGGAAGGGCGACCGGGTGGCGGCGTGCGTGGCCGCGGCGAGCGTCCTGGCCAAGGTCACCCGGGACCGCATCATGGTCGAGCTGGACGAGAAGTTCCCGGGTTACGGCTTCGCCGTGCACAAGGGCTACGTGACCGACGAGCACAGCGCGGCGCTGGTCAGCAAGGGCCCATGCGCCGAACACCGCTTCTCGTACGTGAATGTGGCGGCCGCGTCGGGCCGCGGAAACCGGCCACCGAGGGCGCGCCGCCCCGCCTCTATACCGGCGCCGTCCCTGTTCGACGAGGACAACTTGAGCGCCGACGGCGCCGCCGCTGCGGGACTTGAGGGTGCCTTCTCCTCCGCCGACGCGGTCGCCGGGGATGCCGGTTTGGCCGATGCGGAGGTCGGGGCATTGCTGTTTGATGCATCCTCGGCCGAGCCGCCGATGTCAGAGCGCCTGGCTGAGGGTACCGTCGGCGTGGCGTCGGGCGACCAGCCTCAGCCGTCGCCGTCGGTGGGGGAAGATGAGGCCATGGAGGGCGAAAAGCGATGAGCGCAGAGGATCTCGAGAAGTACGAGACCGAGATGGAGCTGCAGCTCTACCGGGAGTACCGCGACATCGTCCGCCAGTTCTCCTACGTGGTGGAGACAGAGCGCCGGTTCTACTTGGCAAACCAGGTCGATCTGCACGTGCGCAACTCGGACGGTGAGGTGTACTTCGAGGTCGAGATGCACGACGCCTGGGTATGGGACATGTACCGCCCTGCTCGTTTCGTGAAGAATGTCCGGGTGATGACCTTCAAGGACGTCAACGTGGAGGAGCTGGAGAAGCCCGACATCTCCCTCCCCGACGACGCCGGCTTCGGAAGCTAACAGACCCGGCCCGCCCCGCGGGCGTTGTCCACAACGAGCGGCTGTCCACAGGCCACCCCGCGTGACCGGTGATTCTCCGCCAACCTTGCGGGCATGTTCCCCGCACTGGTCATCGGCGCACTACTCACCGTGGTGCTTGTTCCCGGGTCGCCCCCAAGGCGTGACGTGCTGCTCGGCGCCTCTCCGGACGCTGGCCGCGACGTGGCGATCGGCGCCCAGGCTCCGCCCGGCGTCGCGGCCTTCGGCTGGCCCTTGGATCAACACCAGGTCGTACGGCGTTTCGACCCACCTCCGGAGCGGTGGCTTCCCGGCCATCGGGGCGTCGACCTGGCCGGTTCGCCGTCGGCTGTGGTGCACGCCGCGGGGACCGGCACGGTCGTCTTCGCGGGTCAGGTCGCCGGCCGTGGCGTGATCAGCGTCGTCCATCCGGGCGGCCTGCGCACGACGTACGAGCCGGTGATCCCGTCGGTGGCCGTCGGCGAAACCGTCGTGCCCGGCAGCGACCTGGGCCGGCTGACCCCGGGCCATCCGGGCTGCCCGGCCGCCGCGTGCCTGCATTGGGGCCTGCGCCGGGGCGCTCTCTACCTGGATCCCCTGGCCCTGCTGGGCTTGGGCCGGGTGCGGCTGCTGCCGCTGACGACCGGCCCGCCGGCGTGACCACCGGCCCGCCGGCCGGCCACCGCGTGCCGCGATCATCACCGCGAGAGAAGGACAGGCCGAGGGCGGCGCGTCAGCGCTGGTAGCCCGCCAGCAGCTGGGGGAGCCGCTCGGCGAAGCGGTCGTACTCCTCGGCGCGGTTGTAGACCTGCGCGCTCAACCGGAGCAGGCCGCGACCGCCCCACGCGTTGACGGCGACCTCGGTGGCGAGCTTCTCGCTGATGTGCAGCCGCAGGGCGGTGGCCTCCGGCGCGGTGGTCGCCAGTCCGGCGGGCAGCGGCACCACTCGCATGGCCGCGTCCGGTGAACCCGGATCGGGCAGGTCACCGCCGCCCAAACCGAGGGCGGCGCCGACCATCCGCTGCCCGTACGCGGCCAGCGCCGCGTTGTGCGCCCGCACGGCATCCCAGCCGAGCGTGCGCAGCGTGAACAGGCCGGTGGGGGCGGCCAGCCACGGCGTGTAGTCGAGCGTGCCCTGATATTCGACCGAGAGGGGGAAGCCTTGGTCCTGTTCCCACGAGACGACCAGCGGCTCGATCCGGCGCCGCCAGTGCGCGGCGACCGCGAGCAGGGCGGTGCCGCGTGGCGCGAACGCCCATTTGTGCAGGTTGCCGACCCAGAAGTCGGCGCCGAGCGCGGTCACGTCGACGGGAAGCATGCCGGGCACGTGCGCCGCGTCGACCAGCACCGGAATGTCGTGGTCGTGAGCGGCCGCGGCGATGTCCCGTACGGGAAACACCATGGAGGTCGCCGACGAGAGCTGGTCGATGATCAGCAATTTGGTCTTGCCGGGCCGCAGAGCCGCGCGGATGCGCGAGACGATCTCCGTCTTGGACGCGGTGGTCGGCAGCGCGACGGTCCGGGCGGTGGCACCCGCCCGGCGGCAACGCCGGCGCGCGGCGATCTCCACCGCGCCGTACGCGTGATCGGTGAGCAGCACCTCGTCGCCTGGATCGAGCCGCACCGACTGCAGGACCAGGGACACCGCGGCGGTCGTGTTCGGCGCGAGCGCGCTGCCGTCCGGGTCCGCGCCGAGGAAGGCGGCCAGGTGACGTCGGGTGTGGATCACCCGGTCGAGCATGCCCTGGCTGTAGAACTTGACCGGATTTGCCTCGATCTCGTCGCGCAGCCGCTGCTGGGCCCGCTGCACCCCGATCGGGAGGACGCCGAGCGTGCCGTGGTTGAGATAGGACACGCCCGGATCGAGCGAGAACAGGAGGCGGGCACCAGGCAGGGGTGCGGGCGGATCTCCGGTGCTCACTTCTCGATCGTACGGGGTCACGCACGGGGGTGCGCTTGTTTGAATGCGGCGCGGAGCCGTTCGGTCGACACATGGGTGTAGATCTGCGTACTCGACAGGGAGGCGTGCCCCAGCAGGTCCTGCACCGCGCGCAGGTCGGCGCCGCCGTCGAGCAGGTGCGTCGCGGCCGAGTGCCGCAGGTCGTGCGGGCTGGTGTGCGGGAGCCCGGCGGCACGTGCGGCCGCGTCGACGATCCGGCGCACGACGGTCTGCTGCAGGCGGCCACCCTTCACGCCGAGGAAGAGCGCGTCGCCGCTGGCCGCGGTCGCGAACGTGGGCCGCCCGTGCCGCAACCACTCGTCGAGCGCGCGCTGCGCCGGGACTCCGTAGGGGACGGCGCGCTCCTTGGCGCCCTTGCCGAAGACGCGCACGACCCGCCTGGCCTCGTCGACGTCCGAGCGGTCCAAACCACAGAGCTCACTGACCCGTACGCCGGTCGCGTAGAGCAGTTCGAGAACGGCTCTGTCCCGTACCCCCTCGGGTTCCTGCCGTTCGTCGTCTTCCAGCAGCTCCTCGGCTTGATCGGCACGCAGCACCGTGGGCAGGTTGCGATGCGCGCGGGGGCTGGCCAGCTGCGCGCCCGCGTCGGCCGGTGCGAGACCGGCGCGCAAGGCCCAGGCCGTGAACGTGCGTGCGGCCGCGGCCCGCCGTGCCTGTGACGCACGCGCCGCGCCCTGCCGCATCCTTGCGGCGAGCCAGCCGCGCAGCACGACGATGTCCAGGTCGGCCGGGGACGCGCACCCGGCCGCCGCGGCGTGGTCCAGCAGGGAAATCACGTCGCCGAGGTACGCCCGGACGGTGTGCTCCGACCGATTGGCCACCCGCGCGAGGTGGTGACCGAACTCGTCGGCCGCCTCCCGCATCGCCGGCGGCAGCCGCTCGTGCATCTCCCGGATATCCATCGCCCTCGACCGTCTTCGCTGCGGCGCTTCCCGTCAAGCCTCCGCGCCGTCTTACGAGCCGACCCTAGACTGCGGCTCACCATGGCGGTGGCGGGCATGACAGCCGCTTCCCGCGTCAGCGCCGGCGAGGCGAAGTTCGAGGACGGCGAGCTGACGATAGGCATGACGGCCGGCTCGACGTCCGCCGAGACTCCCGGCATCACACGATGCGCGCACCACCGGCCGAGCCCCGCCGGTGGATCCGTCGGCTTCCCCGGGCGACGCCACGCTATGCACGCCCGCCGGCCGAGCCCCCGCCGGTGGATCCGTCGGCTTCCCCGGGCGACGCCAAGCTGGGGCAGTCGGGTCGTGGAGCTGCCGCCTCCCCCCGGGGTGCCGCTCGAGGACGTCGGAGTTCTTCCGCATCGACATCCGGGAGGTGACGCTGACCTATGTGGGCGGTCCCTCAGACCACCCGGCTTGGGCTACGGACGCGTCAGCTGAACCCGGTCGGCCGGGTGGACGGTCTGGGTGCCGTCCGGGGCGGTGACCACCAGGACGGGGACGCCCTCGGCAAGGCGGTACTTGCGGCGCTCGGCGTCGGTGGGCATGCGGGCGCCGGCGCGCTCGCCGCGGGCCAGGGGGACCAGTTCGGTGGGCTCGGGGATGCGGACGAAGGTTCCGCGTGGGCGGTCGACGGTGACCAGCCCCTCGGTGCGCAACTGGCCGATCGCCTGGCGGACGGTGGTCCGGCTGATCCCGTATTCCTGCGCCAGGCGCAGCTCGCTGGGCAGCGGCTCTCCGGGGCCCAGCTCCCCGGACTCGATCTGGTTGCGGAGCAGGTCCGCCAGTTGGCGGAAGACTGCTCGGTCCGCGGAAGGATCGATCATGCCAGTCACTTTACGTGGCCACGATGCTCCATCGGATTGTACGTACGAAACCATGTCGATATGATATGTCTTGCCGCACTGAGAAGGCCGAGACTTGATCGGGCGGCAGAGCGGGCGGTGGTCTGACCGCTTGCGGCCTGGTCGCCGCCCGTTCCGCTGCGCTCGCTGGTCCACTGTAGAGCATGGTACTTCAGGCGGCCGCCTTGCGGGGGTGACGTACGGCCGGTGGTCGTTCCGGTGCCCCGCGAGGCGGCGGCGACTGGGCGGCGTGGGCCCAGTCGACAAAGCGCGCGTTCAGCTCGGCCGGGAGCGGCAGATCATTCAGTGCGTGGTCCTGAATCGCGTCGCGCAGCTGCCCAGCCAGGTAGATGGCCAGTACGCCCGGGAAGTCCTCGAACTCCGCGAGCAGGTCGGCCCGCGAGCTGGGGCAGGGCCAGGCCTGAAGACAGACGCGGCAATCCCATTCGGGTCGCCGCGGCACGTGCTCGACTCGTCTCATCGGAATGGTCATCGGTTCCCCCAAGTCACCGGCCGGCTTCACACGAAGCTCCGGCCCCGTCGATGTGGCGGTGAGCTATGGCCGGCCGTCCGGCGAGGACGGTCCGGGCTGCGACACCCCCAGCGCCGCAGCCCGGCCCACCCCCTTCGCCGAGCCCGGACCGGCATCCGAGCCCGGCCGTCGGCCCCGGTCGGCCCCGGTCGTAGCCGCCGTTACGACGCCCACGACCGCCCCCGTCAGCCGGCCGGGTGTCCACGCGACGACCCCGCCGGGCAGGCCGCCCCGGCTGGGTATGGACGCCGCCGCCCCGCCAGGCGGCCCAGCGTCCACGCGGCCATCGCGGATGCGTCCCGTCGCGCCGGCCAAGCGAAATCGGCCTCGCCAGGGCCGTTCTCGCCAGCAGCTCCAGGTGGGGGGCATCGGAGGCGCCAAAGCCGGCGCTCCAAATGCCGTCCTGGGCCGGGGCGAAGCCGCTCGACTGCTGTCGGGCCTCCGTTACCGATTCACCACTGACCGATTTCTGCGCTGCAGCCTTTCCACCTCGCACCGATGGAAGTAGCCGTCGCCGCCCCCTGCCCGTCGACAGCCGAAGTCGGCGTTGCCGCTGGCGGCGCGCCACCAACCGTGGTTGCCCAAGGGCACGCGAGCGGCGGACGAGTGATAGCCCGGTCGCCACCGGAACGCCGCCGCCTCGCGGCCCAACTCGTTTCGACTGACATCAACAACGCCGCCGCAGCGTTTGTCCTGGTGTCGCCGCCTCGCGTCACGCCCTTTGCTCGGCGCCTGCCTTGGTGTCGCCGGCTCGCGTCACCGTCATTCGCCTGGCGTCACCGACGCGGCCGCGGCGCCTCGCCTGGCGTCGTCGCCTCGCGTTGCTGCCGCCCTACCCGTCGCCTCGCGTTGCTGCCGCCCTGCCCGCGTCGCCGCCGCCCGCGTCGCGTTGCTGTCGTCGCCGCTGCCTCTGGTTGCCGTCGCCACCGCTGCCCGAGGGTTGCCGTCGCTATCGCGCCGCCCGCATTGCCGACGCACGCCTCGCGCCGCCCGCCTTGCCGTCGCCATGGCCCACCCGCGTTGCCGGCGCCGCCTCGCGC
>NZ_CAKUCL010000085.1 GCF_934643405.1 uncultured Actinoplanes sp. | reverse complement strand
CCCTCAGCCGCCGTTCCTGCCGTATCAGCCCTACCGCTACGGCTTTGCGCCGCCCGGCTTTGCGGCGCCCGGCTTTGCGGCGCCCGGCTTTGCGGCGCCCGGCCTCGCGACGCCCGGCGTCCCGACGCCCGCCGTTCCTCCGACCGGCGGGTACGCGCCCGCTCCGGCGGCGCCGTGGCCGCCCGCGCCGGGCTCACGGGTACCGCCCGCACCGGCTCAGACGACGGAGGCCTCAGGGGCGACGCCGCCGCCGATGACGGAGGCCTCGGGGCGGCCGCAGGCCCCGCCGGGGACCCCACCGCCCCCCGCCGGGTGACCCGCAGCCGACCGCACACCAGCCCGGTCAGCCGGCGGGACTCGGACATTCGCCCGGACGTTGCCTGTTGATCGCTGAGAAGAGCTGTGAGTTTCGGCCAGGCCTCCAGGGTTCCGGACGGCCGTCTTCTCGACGTGCCGTCCGCCCGGCCGCCCTGTTCGGGGACCGGGTCCCGGATCTTCAGCGACAAGGCGCAGTGCCAGGGCCGCACGTTCAGGGCTCGGTGGTACACCCGCAACCAGGCGCTGGGCGACCGGGCCGTCGTCGCCGCCGTGGAACCGGACGTGCTGATCTGTGCCGCCGCGCCGATCCGGTGGGCGGCGACGAGACGGCCGCGAGGGCTGGACGTTTCCGGCGGCGGTATCCGTTTCGCCGCGGCTGATCATCGCCTCATCGTCGGCGGGCGTCGATGAAACCGGCGACCGCGCAGACCGCGACCACCGCGACGGTCAGCAGGACGCCGGCGAGACCCCAGGCGACCATGGCGACCGACAGCAGGCCCCACACCACGCCGGCGGCGACCAGCACCGCGATCAGCACCGGCCGTGGCCACCGCGGCCAGGGCCGGCGCACCAGCGAGGGATATTCGGCGGCGAGATGATCGACGATCTCGTCGAAATCCCGGTGTTTGTCTTCGGTGCTCATCGCTGCTCTCCTCCCGCGGGCCGCAACCCAACGACGGAGCCCGGACGGCGCAGCCGCGACCGGTTCCTACCGCAGAGTACGTCGCCACACCGGCGGAACGGCAGACCTGATCGCAAGGTGATCATCAAAGTACGGAAGGTAACCGCCCGGTGCGAGATCCCACACAGTGGACGGGCTGTTCGAGCAGCTCCGAGCGCCCCGGCCGCGCGCCGGGCGGGACGGATGTCGCCATGGAAAGGTCAGACCGGATCGCCGCGCCGCCGTCCGTACGGGATCGGCGTCCTGCAATACTGTGCCGCCCCCGTCCGGGCCGGTCCATTGAGGACGCCCGGAGAAACGCCCACTGGTGTTAGGCCGGACATACTACTAAGGTCGGTCACATCAGCGTATTTACGTTTTGTCCCCTCAGTGTTGCCCAGATTGGATGAAAGTTGGTGTCAACACCGACTGAGCCCGCCCCCACGGTGACCCGGCAGCAGTCGATCAAGCGGCGCGTCGTCCGGCTGGTGCTGATCCCCAGTCTCGTCGCCGTGCTGCTGTGGTTCGTCGCCTCCGGCTACCTGGTCTTCCAGGGCTTCTACAACCGTGAGGTCGCCAACACGGTCCGCAAGGTCTCCATCCCGGCGGT
The DNA here is from genome assembly GCF_934643405.1 of uncultured Actinoplanes sp. GTDB lineage: Bacteria > Actinomycetota > Actinomycetes > Mycobacteriales > Micromonosporaceae > Actinoplanes. The sequence goes on along the minus strand of NZ_CAKUCL010000085.1, from coordinate 24,173 downwards.
GTCGGCGCTCTCCTCGATCCAGCAGGAACGGCGCCTCAGCGTGGCCTACCTGGCCCGCCCGTCCGGCGGCCTGACCGGCCTGCTCGCCCAGCGCCGGCAGACCGACGAGCGGGTCGGCGACCTGCGCTCGGTCGGCGAGAGCGCGCTCGGCCGCGCCCCCGACTCGATCAAGACGAGGTGGCGCACCCTGACCGGGCTGCTCGACCAGCTGCCCGCCAACCGCAGCGCGGTCGACGCCCGCTCGGCGAGCGCGGCCACGGCGTACGACTTCTACAACAAGGTGCTCGACGCGTCGACCGACCTGTTCGACACCCAGGCGCGCATCGTGCCCGACGCGGTCGCGACCCAGGGCGCCATCACGGCCACCGACGTCTTCCGGGCCAGTGACCTGATGTCGCGGGCCGGCTCCACCATCGACGGCGCGCTCGCCGCCGGCCGGCTCAACCAGCAGGACTACCTGGAGTTCGTCCGGCTCGTCGGCGCTTACCACTCGGCGCTGACCTACGCGGGCCCGCACCTGGAGCCGGACGTGCGCACCCGGTTCGCCGCGCTCCAGCAGAGCGACAGCTTCCGGCAGCTGGTCAGCGCGGAGAACTCGCTGATCGCGGCCGGTGCCTGGCGCAAGGGCGTGCCGAGCGCGGTGATGACCGGCCGGGACCGGTGGGCGTCGCTGACCGGCCGGGTGTCCGACGACCTCATCAACCTCACCGTCGCCCAGGCCGACCAGGTCTCCGCCCGTACGCTGCGGACCGGCAACAACCAGCTGCTGACGGCCTCGCTGGGCAGTCTCCTCGCCCTGCTCATCGCGGTCGCGGCGATCCTGTGGGCGGTCCGGCAGTCCCGCGTGCTGGTCGACCGGGCGCTGTCCACCCGGCTCGCGAAGCTGGGCAGCGACGCGGACGCGCTGGTCGACGAGCGGCTGCCCGCGGTCATGGACCGGCTGCGCCGCCGCGAGCCGGTCGACCTGGCCACCGAGTTCGCCGGCCAGACCTACGGCCACGACGAGATCGGTCAGGTGGCCGCGGTCATCACCCGGTCGCTGCAGGCCGCGGCCGGCGCGGCGGTCAACGAGGCCAAGGCCCGCGCCGCGGGTACCGCCATGCTGATGGGTGTCGCCCGGCGCCCGCAGCGCCCGTTGCAGCGCGGCCTGAAGGTGGTCGAGGACCTCCAGGGCCAGATCGGCGACGAGAAGCTGCTGACGAACCTGTTCGACATCCACCACCAGCTCAACCAGACCCGGCGGTTCCTGGAGAACCTCGTGATCCTCGCCGGTGGCCAGATCGGCCGCCGCTTCCAGAACCCGGTGCCGCTGCGCCGGGTGCTGCTGGCCGCGTTCGGTGAGGCCCGCGACTACCAGCGGATCACGCTGCGCGGCGCGACCGACGTGTCGCTGGTCGGGCACGCGGTGGCCGAGGTCATTCACCTGACCGCCGAGCTGCTGGACAACGCGCTCGCGTTCTCCCCGCCCGGCACCACCGTGTGGGTGAGCGCCAGCAAGGTCAACCACGGCGTCGCGATCGAGATCGAGGACGCCGGCGTGGGGATGAGCGCGGAGGCGGTGGACCGGGCCAACGTGCTGCTGGCCACCGCGCCCACGCCGGACGTGACCGAGCTGAAGGACGGCGCGCAGGTCGGTCTGCACGTGGTCGCCGAGCTGGCCAAACGCGAGGGCGTGCAGGTCAGCCTGCGGCGCTCGGCCTACGGCGGGTTGCTGGCCATCGTGCTGCTGCCGGACCGGCTGCTCACCGGGGCCGCCGAGGGGCGGGACCCGGACGCCGTACGGGAGGAACCCGCCCCCGCGCCGCCCGCCGCGGCCGCGCCGCCGGAGGACCAGACCGCGACCGTCGAGATCGCGCAGGTGGAACGCCGTGCGGCGGTGGCGGTGCTCGATCCGCCCGAGCCGTCGCCCGCGCCGTCGCAGGCGCCCGCGCCGAAGGACGAGAAGGGCCGGCCGCCGCTGCCGCACCGGCGGCCGCAGCAGCACCTCGCCCCCGGGCTGCGCGACGAGGCCCGGCCCGAGGCGGAGACCCCGCCCGCGCCGGCCAAGACCCGGTCGCCCGAGGAGGCCCGGGCCCGGTTCGTGCGCTACCAGAAGGGCCGCACCGAGGGCCGGGCGGCGAAGAGCGATGAGACCGAAACCGACGCTGAGCAAGGCAGGAACGAGTGACCAAGCCGACCCCCCAGAACGAGCTCCCCTGGATGCTGGATGACCTGGTCGAGGTGCCGCACGTCGTCTCCGTGGTCGTCCTGTCCACCGACGGGCTGATCGTCCAGAAGTCGACGTCCATGCCGCAGGACCTCGCCGAGATCCTGGCCGCCGGCGCGTCCTCGATGTACAGCGTGGCCGCCGGCACCGGACGCCGCTTCGACAGCGGCGCGGTGCAGCAGGTCATCATCGAGTACCAGGACCACACGCTGTTCATCGCCGCCGCCGGCCAGAACGCGCGGCTCGCCGTGCTCTGCGACGAGGACGTCGACATGGGCATGGTGGCCTACGAGGTGAGCCGTCTGGTCAGCCGCATCGGCGAATATCTGGGCACGACCGCCCGGGTGGCCTGACGGATGGCTTTCGACGCCTGGGACGGCGAGGACGAGGCGGCGGCCGGCCGCTTCGTCCCGCTGTACGTTCTCGTCAACGGGCGCACCAGCCCCCGGGACTCGAACCTCGACCTGGCCACCCAGGTGGTCGCGCTGCCCGCGGACCGGCGGCGGCTCGAGCCCGAATACCTCCAGCTGCTCAACCAATGCGGCAACTGGATCTCGGTGGCGGAGATCGGCGCCTATCTGCACGTGCCGCTGACCATCACCAAGGTGATGGTCGACGTCCTGATCGAACAGGGCTTCCTGGGCGTGGGCGCGCCCGCCCAGCAGAACATCATCGACCTGCGCCTGCTTGACTCGGTTCTCGCCGGCCTGGAACGGCTCTAGCGCTGAAGGGATGTGGACGTGAATCGCACATCGGTCAAGATCGTCGTTGCCGGCGGTTTCGGCACCGGCAAGACGACCTTGGTGGGCTCGGTCAGCGAGATCGCGCCGCTGACCACGGAGGAGATCCTGACCGAGGCGAGCGTTGGCGTGGACGACACCACGGGCGTGGAGAGCAAGACCCACACGACGGTGGCGCTGGACTTCGGCCGCATCACCATCAGCCCCGACATCGTCCTGTACCTGTTCGGCACGCCCGGCCAGGACCGTTTCTGGTTCATGTGGGACGAGCTGGCACAGGGCGCGGTCGGCGCGATCGTCCTGGTCGACACGCGGCGTCTGGAGTCGAGCTTCCCGGCGGTCGACTATTTCGAGCGTCGCGGCATCCCGTTCGTGGCGGCGGTCAACCGTTTCTACGGCGAGTGCGCCTACACCGAGGACGAGATCCGCTCGGCCCTGGAGCTGACCCCCGAGGTCCCGCTGGTGTGGTGCGACGCCCGGGACCGCGACTCCAGCAAGCTGGCCCTGATCTCCCTGGTGCGCCACGCGATGGCCCGCCTCCCGGCGAAGGTCTGACGCCCGGGCTCCTGTCGGCTAGCGTGAGCGGTCATGGATCGGGATCTGCTCGCTGTTCGTGACCTCGCCGCCGGCCTCGCGGTCCGAGCCGGGCGGCTTCAGCTGGAACGGCGGGACACGCTGCGGGTGGGCGCGCCCAAGGCCCACGCCAACGACGTCGTCTCGGATGTCGACATCGCCAGTGAGCGGCTCATCGTGGAGACGATCCACGACAGCTTCCCCGGCGACGCGACGCAGGCCGAGGAGGGGCACGGCCGGGCCGGCACGAGCGGCTGGACCTGGGTCGTCGATCCGCTCGACGGCACCCGCAACTACATCAGCCGCACCGGCCCCTGGTCGGTCTGCATCGCGCTGTACCAGGGGGATCAGCCGCGCGTCGCGGTCGTGCACGAGCCGGTCGCGGGCGAGACGTTCAGCGCGGTCGACGGCGGTGGCGCCTTCCTCAACGGCGAGCCGATCTCGGCGTCCAGCGGGCCGCCGCTGGACGAGGCGCTGGTCGGCGTCAGCTTCCAGCCGGGGCCGGAGACGAAGGAGCGCGCGGGCCGGGTGATCCGGGAACTGCTGCCGCAGGCCGGCGACATCCGGCGGCTCCCGGCCGCGCTGAACCTGGTGTACCAGGCCGCCGGCCGGTTGGACGGCGGCCTGGCGCTCGACACGAAACTGTGGGACATCGCCGCCGGCGCCCTCATCGCCCGGGAGGCCGGCGTGGTCCTCGGCGGTCACGGCCCGGACCACTCCACCGAGCTGACGATCGGCGCGGCCCCGCGGCTGTGGACCGCCCTGTCCGAGAGGGTCCGGGCGAGCCTCAGGCGGTCAGCGGGCTGAGGCGCACCTTGAAGTGCCGCAGGATCGGCGGCGCCGACTCGATGCGGTAGCCACGGATCCTCTCCGGCTCCTTGGCGATCTCGGCCAGCACGTCCGCCACGTACGCGAAATGCTCCTCCGCGTAGACCCGCCGCGGGATGGCCAGCCGCACCAGCTCGAACGGCGCCGGCGTGACCAGCCGGTGCGAGGAGTCCATCGTGCCCAGGTACAGCGAACCCAGCTCGGCGCAGCGGATGCCGCCGTCCAGGAAGAGCTGGCAGCCCAGCGAGTGACCGGGGAACTCGGCGGGGGACAGGTGCGGCAGCAGGCGGCCGGCGTTGAGGTACAACGCGTGGATGCCCGCGGGCTGCACCGTGTCCACGCCCGCCTCGTTGATGCGCCGGGCGAAACGGGCGGTCGTCGCGGCACGGGCGGCCAGATAGGCCGGGTCGGTCACCTCGCGGACGCCCTGCGCGAGCCTCTCCAGGTCGTGGCCCGCCAGCCCGCCGTACGTGGAGAATCCCTCCGTGGCGATGAGATCGGCCTCGCACTCGGCGAACAGGTCGCTCGACCGCAGGCCGATGAACCCGCCGATCGAGGAGAGGCCGTCCTTCTTGAGGCTCACCACGCAGCCGTCGGCGAGGCCGAAGGCCGCCGTGGCGATCCGGCGCGGCGTCCAGTCCCGGTACGCCTCCTCGCGTTCGCGCACCAGCCATGCGTTCTCGGCGAAGCGTGCCGCGTCGAGGAAGAACGGCACCCCGAAACGCCGGCACAGGGCCTGGACCGCGGTGAGGTTCGCCATCGAGACGGGCTGCGCGCCCAGGCCGTTGTTGGTGATCGTCATGAGGACCAGGCCGACGCGCCCGCCGTCCGGGCCGGACAGCAGTTCCTCCAGCGCCGCCAGGTCGATGTTGCCCTTGAACGGATAGGAGTTGTCGAAGTCGAGTCCCTCCGGACAGGGCAGATCGATCGCCGTGGCGCCCCGCAGCTCGACGTTGGCGTGGGTGGTGTCGAAATGCGTGTTGCTGACGCAGATCCGGCCCGGCCCGAGCAGCGCCGAGAACAGGATGCGCTCACCGGCCCGGCCCTGGTGCACCGGCAGGATGTGGGGATATCCGGTCAGTTCGGCGATCTCGTCGTGGAACCGGAACCAGGAGCGCGCGCCCGCGTACGACTCGTCGCCGACCGCCGCCGCGGCCTCCTGCGCGGCCGACGTGGCGCCGGTCCCCGAGTCGGAGAGCAGGTCGATGGTGATCTGGTCGGCCCGCAGGTTGAACGGGTTGTAACCCGCGTCCGCGAGGGCCTGCCGCCGTTGCTGCGGGGTGAGGAACGGGATCGGCTCGACGACCTTGATCCGGTACGGGGGAGGGGTGATGGGCATGGTTCTCCTTGCTGTGCGGCGAAACCGGGGGATCAGGCCCGGCTCAGGCGGCCTGGACTCCGGCCGTACGGGGAGGAAGGACGCCGTAGGCCTCGGCCGAGAGATAGACCGTGACGCCGGGTCGCGGTGGTCCCAGGCGCAGCGAGACGTGGGGAATGAGGCCGACGCCGTCGCTGAGCGGCCGCGCGGTCAACGCGCCGAGCGCCCGGTCGAACAACGCCGTGTCGAACCGGTGCCGCGCGAGCAGCTCGACCACCCGGGACCGCGCCTGGAGATCGTCCTCGACATAGCTGCGGATCGGCACGTACACGCTGTATCCGACCGGCCGGTCCGCGTCCCCGGTGATCGTGTAACTGCCCACGAGCGGCCGCGCGCCGAACCGCCGCGTGGCGCCCGCGGCAGCGCAGAACCCGGACACCATCTCCGGATCCACGCCGTCCACCATGGACGCCGCGCGGGCCACGTCGTGCGCCTCGGCATCGAAGTGGCTCAGGTACACCTTCACCCGAGCCTGCGGCTCGTCGTACAGATCGAGGGCGAAGAAGGTGAGCCGGTCACGCACGCCGAGTTCCCCCGGCCGTACGGCGTGGGCCAGCATCGCCCGGTAGGCGTCGGCGAGGCCGAGCCGATGCAGCGCCTCACCGACCAGTTCCGGCGCGTACCCGGCGCCGCGCACCTCGGGATTGAAGTACACCTTGAACTCCGGCCGCCGCCCGTTGCGGAACACGAGCGACAGCCACAGCGCGTACGCGCCCTGCGGCTGATGGCTGTCGAAGAGGTCGCGCACCATGTCGAGCCGGCGCAGGGACAGACCGAACCGGTCCGCATACGCCTCGATGACGTCCTCCGCCGCGGACATGTTCGCCCGGACGCCGGGAGGGGAACCCAGCGCCTCGCCGAGGATCCGCAGCGCCGGCGGCTCGTTGTCGTTGAACGCCAGGGAGAACTCGACCGGGGAGTGATCGTCCGCGACGTCCGAGGGCCAGACCGGGGGAGCCGCGGCCGGGCGTGCCCCGTGCGGCCCGAGCAGGGCGGCCAGGAGTTCGACCGGGGTCTCCGGCTCCGTCCCGACGACTTCGCACAGTCGTGCCAGTCCCCCGCCCAGCCGGTCCATGAGAGACGTTTCCTGGGTCAACGATTCGTCCTCCTGTAGCCACCGCGAACAGAGCCCGGATGCCAGGGGCACACGGGCTCCGGCGCGCAATGTTGATCACGCAACTCATCGTGATCAATTGCTCACCTCATGTCGAGAGCGAGATAGATCACAGTCGACGTTTGGGCAGGACAAAGCGCGACTTCGGTTCATCAATGTGGACATCATGCCGCAGAACTTCAGAAGGTGAAGACATGGGTGGTTGCTTTCCCGGCCGGCCGCATTGCATCAAATTCGTTTGATGTACCCTGCGACGGTGACACCGCCCGCGTTTCTGCACGCCGCGGCCCATCCCGTGCGCTGGCAGCTGCTGACCGAGCTGGCCCGGGGCGACCGGCAGGTCCACGAGCTGACCGCGCTGCTCGGCCGGCCGCAGAATCTGGTCTCCTACCACCTGGCGAAGCTGCGCGCGGCGAAGCTCGTGGCCGGCCGGCGCAGCACCGCCGACGGCCGCGACACCTACTACCGTCTCGACCTCGCGCGGTGCGGCGACCTGCTCGCGGCGGCCGGCGGCACCCTGCATCCCGCCCTGCGCCTGACCCGGCCGCAGCCGCCGGCCACGGTGCGGGCGAGCGTCCTGTTCCTCTGCACCGGCAACAGCTCCCGCTCCCAGATGGCCGAGGCGATCCTGCGCCACCGGTCCGCGGCGGCGGCGTTCAGCGCGGGCAGCCACCCCAAACCCCTGCATCCGTACGCCGTGACGGTCATGGCGGAACGGGGCTTCGACCTCGCCGGGGCCCGTCCCAAACACCTCGACGAGTTCCGCGACCGCCGGTTCGACCACGTGATAACCCTGTGCGACCGGGTCCGCGAGGAGTGTCCCGCCTTCCCCGGCGAGCACGCGCATTGGAGCATCCCCGACCCCGCCCGCGAGCCGCTGCCCGCTTTCCGGCGCGTCGCGGCCGAGATCGACGAGCGCGTCGGCTTCCTGGTGCACCGCATCGCGGCGGAGGCGTCATGACCGGCAATGCCCACGCGGCGTCGCTGCCCACGGTGCTCAAGGAGTGGGGCCGGATCGGCTGCGTCGGTTTCGGCGGCCCGCCCGCGCACATCGCCCTGCTGCGCAAGCTCTGCGTCGACGACCGCCAATGGCTGGACCCGCAGGAGTTCGAGGACGCGATCGCCGCCTGCAACCTGCTGCCCGGTCCCGCGTCCACCCAGCTGGCGATCTTCTGCGCCTGGCGCGTCCGGGGCCGGCTCGGCGCCCTGGTGGGCGGGCTGGCGTTCATCGTCCCGGGCCTCATCCTCATCCTGGCGCTGGCGGTGCTGTTCCTCCGCGGCGACCCGCCGCTCTGGGTCAGGGCGGCCGGCGCGGGTGCCGGCGCGGCGGTCGCGGCCGTCGCGGTGCAGGCGGGCACGAGCCTGATCCCGGCGGGCTGGCGCCGCGCGCCGAACCGGATCCGCTGGCTCGTCCACCTGTCGCTGGGCGCGGTCGCGGCGGCGACCATCGGCCCGTGGCTGGTGCTGCTGCTGATCGCGTGCGGCGTGGCCGAGGCAGGGGCGCAACGGGTCCACATCGGACCACGGCCGTCGGCGGCGGTTCCCCTCGTGGCAGGCGCCGGCGGCGGTGTCCTGCTGTCCGTGGCCTGGGTGGCCGTCAAGGCGGGCGCCCTGTCGTACGGCGGCGGTTTCGTCATCATCCCGCTGATGCAGGCCGACGCCGTGGGCCACTACGGCTGGATGACCGCCGCCCAGTTCCTCAACGCCGTGGCACTGGGCCAGATCACGCCCGGCCCGGTGGTGCAGACGGTCGCCGTGGTCGGATACGCCGCCGCCGGGATCGGTGGCGGCCTGCTGGCGTCGGCGGTCGCCTTCAGCCCGTCGTTCGCGTTCATCCTGCTGGGCGCCGACCGTTTCGACCGGCTGCGGGGCAATGCCCGGGTGCGCGCCTTCCTGGACGGCGCCGGCCCGGCCGCCATCGGCGCCATCCTGGGCTCCGCGGTCCCGCTGGCCGGTGCGCTCACGGCCCTCTGGCAGTACGGAATCCTGGCCGCGGCCGCCATCCTCATGCTCGCGCTGCGCCGCGGCCCGGTCCTGACATTGCTGACCGCCGCCGCCGCGGGAGTCGTCATCGCGCTGGCGGGCGGCCCGCTGCCGGCTTGACGCCTGCCCGGCGCTGCCCTGCGCTCTTGCCTGGTCTGCGCTCTTGCTGATCTGCGGTCTTGCGCTCTTGCGGTCTTGCGCTCTTGCGGTCTTGCGGTCTTGCGCTCTTGCGGTCTTGCGGTCTTGCGGTCTTGCGCTCTTGCGCTCTTGCGGTCTTGCGCCCCCGGTCGCCTGCGACTTGCGCGGCTGCCTCTCCTGCGCCGGCGATGGCCGTCCTGGACCTAGCTCGTCTTGGCCGCGTTCACCGGCGCGTTCTTCTCCCTTGACTCGCTGTCCTCCGCCTGTCTCACTTCCGCCTCTCTGCACCTCTCACCATCCGACCACTGAGTGCGCATATCGGATATGTCGCCCCGGGATGCGCGGCTGAGCCGGCCAATGGGGGAGCAGGCCCACCGTCAATGTGACGCCCGTCGCGAGTCAAACCCTGCCGGCACCCCTTGCTCGGGTACCCCCGGGGGGTATAACTTGCCCGGAGGAGGTGGTTCGGATGGGAGACAGCATCGGCCACGGCGGTGTGGCAAACGGAACCGATTCGCCGCGTCGATCTTCGGCACCGGACAGCGAGAGCCGGGATCACCACCAGCCCGCCTCCGCCGGCCTCGACGCCCGGCACGGGAAGGGCGGCCATGCGGCGGCCGAGCAGGAGACCGTGGTCGGGACAGCGGGGCGTGCGACGGCCGGGCACGGGAAGGCCGGGCATGCGATGGCCGGGCAAGGACCATCCGGGCATGCGATGGCTGAGCATGTGACGAGCGGGCATGCGATGGCCGGGCACGGGGCCGCCGGGCACGGGGCCGCCGGGCACGGGGCCGCCGGGCACGGGGCCGCCGGGCACGGTGGGCATCAAGGGCATGACAAGCACGCCGGGCACGACCCGGCGGTTTTTCGCCGTAAGTTCTGGCTCAGCCTTCTGCTCACGGTTCCGATCGTGGTCTGCAGCGACATGGTCATGGAGTGGTTCGGGTACCGGCTCGACTTCGCCGGGATCTCGCTCGTCGGGCCCGTCCTCGGCACCGCCGTCTTCCTCTACGGCGGGCTGCCCTTCCTGGCCGGCGCCGTCAGTGAGGTCCGGGACCGCGCGCCCGGCATGATGCTGCTCATCTCGATGGCGATCACCGTCGCCTACGTCGCGTCCGTGCTGACCAGCTTCGGCGCGTTCGACCTGGACTTCTGGTGGGAACTCGCCGCCCTGGTCACCGTCATGCTGCTCGGCCACTGGCAGGAGATGAAGGCGATCGGCCAGGCCCAGGGCGCCCTCACCGCGCTCGCCGCCCTGCTGCCCGACGAGGCGGAACGCCTCACCGCGGACGGCGCCACCGAACGCGTACCGTCCGCGGCCCTCAGCGTCGGCGACCGCGTCCTGGTCCGTTCCGGTGGCCGGGTGCCGGCCGACGGGCGGGTCGTCGACGGCGCCGCGGAGATGGACGAGTCGATGATCACCGGCGAGTCGCGGCCGGTCGCCCGGCAGGTGGGGGACCGGGTCGTGGCGGGCACCGTGGCCACCGACTCGGCCATCCGGGTCCAGGTCGACGCGGTCGGTGACGACACCGCGCTCGCCGGCATCGGGCGTCTCGTCGCCGCGGCGCAGGCGGCCGGCGGGCGGGCTCAGGTGCTGGCCGACCGGTTCGCCGCCTGGCTGTTCTTCATCGCGGCGGGAGCGGGCCTGCTCACCTTCGTCGCCTGGTGGGCCTTGGGTGACCTGGACCAGGCGGTCGTCCGTACGGTGACGGTCCTGGTCATCGCCTGCCCGCACGCCCTCGGCCTCGCCATCCCGCTGGTGATCGCCCTGTCCACCGCGCTCGCCGCCCACGCCGGCATCCTGGTCAAGGACCGGCTGGCGCTGGAGCGGATGCGCACCGTCGACGCGGTGCTGTTCGACAAGACGGGCACGCTGACCAAGGGCGCACACACCCTCACCGCCGTCGCGACGAGCGGCGGTCACCCCGAGGACGAGGTGCTCGCCATCGCCGCGGCGGTCGAGGCGGACAGCGAGCACCCGCTGGCGAAGGCCTTGGTGGCGGCGGCCTCCGGCAGGTACACGGCAACCGGCTTCCGGTCCCTGACCGGGCGCGGCGTGCAGGCGGTCGTCGACGGCCGTACCTATGCGGTCGGCGGGCCGGCCCTGCTGCGCGAGCTCGACGCGACGCTGCCCGAGGACCTGGCGGCGCCGGCTCGCGAGTGGTCCGGCCGGGGCGCCTCGGTCCTGCATCTCGTCGAGCTTTCCGGTACGGCGCAGGTGGTCGCCGCTTTCGCTCTGGAGGACGAGGTACGGCCGGAGGCGCGCGAGGCGATCGAAGAGTTGCGGGGCCAGGGCGTCACGAAGCTGGTGATGATCACCGGGGACTCGCGCGCGGTCGCCGACGCGGTCGCCGCCGACCTGGGTTTCCGGCCCGGCGTGGACGAGGTGTACGCGGAGGTGCTGCCGGCCGACAAGGACCGTACGGTCGCGGCCCTGCAGAAGCGCGGCCTGACCGTGGCCATGGTCGGCGACGGCGTGAACGACGCGCCCGCGCTGGCCCGGGCCGACGTGGGCCTGGCGATCGGCGCCGGCACCGACGTGGCGATCGAGTCGGCCGGGGTGGTTCTGGCCTCGTCCGACCCGCGCGGCGTCACCGGCGTGATCCGTCTGTCCCGCGCCTCGTACCGGAAGATGATCCAGAATCTGGCCTGGGCGGCCGGCTACAACGTGGTGGCGATCCCGCTGGCGGCCGGCGTGCTGGCCTGGACGGGTCTCACGCTCAGCCCGGCGGTCGGCGCGATCCTCATGAGCGGATCGACGATCGTGGTCGCCCTGAACGCCCAGTTGCTGCGCCGCCTGCACCTGACTCCGGACCGGTGACGCCGTCGCGCCGGTCCGGCGCCGCGCCACCGCCGCAAGAACCTGGCGATTGACGTGGGCTTTTGCGGCGCGGATGCGGGAAGCTGGACCTCATGGTGGACAGCATTCTTGCCCGGGCCGCCGCGCTCGGATTCGCGGCCGGCGGCCGCAGCCTGACCCCGCTCGCGGTGCTGGCGCTGCGCCGGCGTGACTGGATCACCGCCGTCGCCGCGGCCGCCGCGGCCGGTGAGCTGGTCGTGGACAAGCTACCCAGCACGCCCAGCCGCCTGCAGCCGGCGCCGCTCGGCGGCCGGTTCGTGCTCGGCGCGGTGGCCGGCGTCCTGTGCGCGCGCAGCCGCAACACCCCGGTGGCCGTCCCGGCCCTCGTCGCGGGCGTGGCCGCGCTGGCCGGAAGCTACGCCGGGTCGACCTGGCGCAGTTACCGGCCGGGGGCCGGGGCGGCGCTGGCCGAGGACGCGGCGACCATCGGGCTGGCGCTTACCGCAGCGGAATTTCCACCGGCGGTGTCCGCTCGTCGTCGGGGCGCGGGCCGAACAACCGCCGCTCGGATTCGTCGATGGCGACGTCGTTGATGCTGGCCTCGCGGCGGCGCATCAGGCCACGCTCGTCGAACTCCCAGAGTTCGTTGCCGTAGCTGCGCCACCACCGCCCCTCGTCGTCGTGCCACTCGTACTGGAAGCGCACGGCGATCCGGTTCTCGTGGAACGCCCAGAGGTTCTTGCGGAGTACGTAATCCTGCTCGCGCTTCCACTTCGCGGTCAGGAACTCGACGATCTCGTCGCGGCCGGTCAGGAACAGGTCGCGGTTACGCCATACCGAGTCCTCGGTGTAGGCCAGGGAGACCTTGTGCGGATCGCGCGTGTTCCACGCGTCCTCGGCGGCCTGAACCTTGACCCGCGCACTCTCGAGGTCGTACGGCGGAAAAGGCGGACGACTGTCGGTCATCATCTCACCGTACGCCGCGTTTGGCCTGGTAGAGCCGGTTGGAAGGCAAGCGTGACGAGCATCAATCACGGCCCCGGGTGCCGCTCGTCGCGGGGGCAGGGACCGGGAGGCGCCGCGACGGGCCGGGCCGGCGCACCACCTCAAGCGCGGGGCAGGGCCTTCTCGTACTCGCCGATCGCGGCGACGATGTCGTCCGCCGCGGTCAGCGCCGCGCACAGGGTCGCCGCGTCGCGCAGGGCCAGGTTCGCGCCCGAGCCGCGTGCCGGGCTCATCGCGTGGACGGCGTCGCCGAGCAGCGTCACCCGGCTCGGCGTCCAGGCGGGGACCGGGCCGGTGACGCGCACCCGGACGAAGAAGGTGCGGTCGATCTCGGCGCGGCCGATCAAGGCTCGCAGGTCCGGGTGCCAGCGGCGGATCATCGTGCTGGCGGCCGCGTGCAGCGACGCGGCGTCCATTGCGGTCATCGACTCGTCGGACGCCGGGAACCGGTTCCGCCGGGCGGAGACCGCCCACATCAGATAGTCGTGGGCCGGGCTGAGCCGCACGCCGATCCGGGCGCCCGCTTCCGGCGGCGGCGTGCGGAACTCGACGAGACCGGCCGCGACGCCGACCCGCCGTCCCGCGATCGCCGCGAAGCCGTCATACAGCGCGGGCGGCAGAAGCCGCCGGGTCTCGTCGTCGAGGGCCGTGCGCCCGTAGATGATCCGATCGCCGGTGTCGATCAGGCGCGCCGCGGGAAGCAGCGACCCGCGCACGGCCGAGCCGACGCCGTCGGCCCCGACCAAGACGTCGGCGTCCACGACATACATATCGTGAAATGCCTGATCTGGTGAGGAAGGCGGCAGTTGACCGGGCGCTACCGGCGATGCGCGGGAGGCTGGTTCCTGGGGCGGGGGAGATGGCGGCCGGCGCGATGATCGGGGCGCGGTGCGGGCGGCGGGCGGTGGCCGGTGGGACGCGCTCAGTGCCAGCGTCACGCCGAGCGGGTCCTGGTCGAAGCCGATCAGCTCGTGGCCGTAGCTGATGCGATCCTCCAGGCCGGCCGCCAGGATCTCGCGGAGCACCCCTCGATCGACCGACGTGCTGAACGCCGCGGGATCGCCGGGCAGCTCACGCCGTACCCGCAAGCGGTGGGAAAGAACGGTGACCCGGTGGGTCGGCCGGCCCGTGGTGGCGAGGACCAGGTCGTGCAGCGGCGGCGGCAGGCACGCCTCGAGGGCTCGGGCCGCGCGGCTGTCCACATGCAGCCGATACCCCTGCCGGCGGATGTCCACGGCGGCGTCGCGCTCGTAGACCCGTACGTCGAAACCCGCCTTGACCAGGCCTTGGGCGAGGCACAGCCCGCCCAGGCCGGCGCCCGCCACCGCCACCCGCAGATCCCTCACCACCTCGACGGTAATCAGCCTTGTCATCGGCCATCGTGAGGAAGACATTTGAAGTGTCGCGCCCATGCGCCCGTCCGAGGAGGCGGAGATGAACAAGACCCGGATCGTGGTCGGAGCCGACGGCTCACCCGGCTCGGTCGCGGCGGTCCGCTGGGCCGCCGCGGAAGCGCGCCGGCGGAAGGCCGAACTGCGTGTTCTCACCGCCTACCACCGCCAGCCCGAGGGCGGCGACGCGGCCGCGGTGGTGCACGACGCGATCGCCCACGCCCGGTCGGCCGCGCCCGATGTGGAGATGCGGTGCCTGGCCCTGCACGGGTACGCGGTGCCGATTCTGCTGCACGCCGCCGAGGAAGCCGCCATGCTCGTGCTCGGCGACAAGCGCACCGGTCGTTTCCCGGGGCTGCCGTCCGGCTCGGTGAGCAGCCAGGTGGCCCTTCAGGCGCAGTGCTGCGTGACCGTGGTCCGCGGCCGCTCGGACGCGGAGACCGGGCCGGTGGTGGCCGGGGTCGACGACGAGCCGGAGACCGCCGTGCTGGGCCGCGCGTTCGAGGAGGCGGCGCTGCGCGGCGCGCCGGTCGTCGCGGTCACCGCGCACACCGGCAACGGCAACGCGCACCAATTCGGTCTCGACGCCTGGCGCGGGAAGTACCCGGGCGTCGAGGCGCAGAGCGAGGTCGTCACCGGGCGCGCCGACAAGATCCTGGTGCAGCGCTCGCGGGAGGCGCAGCTCGTGGTGGTGTCCCCGCGGCGGCACGGCTACCAGGGCGTCATGCTGGGCGCCGTGGGCTCGCGACTGCTCGACGAGGCCGACTGCCCGGTCCTGATCGCGCGGGCGTGAGGGCTGTCGCTCAACGAAAACCCGCGAAAAGTAAAAGCGCCATGATCGCCAACCCTGGATGGGCGCGGCCGGTGGGCGAACCGGCCGCCCGGAACATTCCTGATGACCGGCGGCGTCTTCCTCATGATGTTCTTCCCGACGCTGTACCTGGCCCAGGTCAAGGGCTACAGCCCGATCGAGATCGGCCTGGCGTACCTGCCCTGGCCGGTGGCGATGGCGGGGGCCGGCACCGTGGCGCAGAAGATCATCGCCAAGAAGGGCCCGAAGCCGGCTCTCTCGACGGGTCTGCTGATCGTGGCGGCCGGCCTGTTCGCGCTCGGCTTCCTGGACGGCGACAGCTCGTACGCGACCGGCATCCTGCCCGGCATGCTGCTGACCGCGGTCGGCGCGGGCTTCGCGTGGGCGGCGCTCTTCCTGGTCGCGTCGGTGGGCGTGAGCCCGAGGAGAGCGGGCCTCATCAACACCTCGCAGCAGCTGGGCAGCGCGATCGGCCCGGCCGCGATCAGCTCGGTCGCCGCCTCGTACACCAGCAACCTGCTCATCGACCACGTGGCGCCGAACCTGGCCCTGGCGAAGGGCTTCGACCGCGGTTTGATGATCGGTGCGGCGGTCCTGGTGGCATCGGCGCTGGCCGCGATCATCGGGCTGCGCTCCTCGGACGGCCGGCACACCGCCGAGCCGCAGGCTGAGCAGGTCCCGGTGGTCGGCCTCGAGCCGGCGCTCGGCGACTGACCCGCGTTCGAAGGGCTCAAGCGGCGGGGTCGACCACGGTCGGCCCCGCCTTCGTCATGCGTTGCTCGCCACAGGCCGGCAGCGGCCGCATGGCGCGCACCAGGGTGACGCCGTGGTCGGTGGGGGCGTAGAAGACCTGCACCGGTCAGGTCGGCACCACGGTGCGGGACAGCAGGCCGAGCTCCTCGAGCTCACGCAGGCGCACGGTCAGCATCCGGTCGGAGATGCCGTCGACCGCGCGGCGGTACTCCGGGAACCGCCGGGCGCCCTGCATGCCGGCCACCAAGATCTCGCCGGTCCACCGCCGGCCGAACTTGTCCAGAACGCCCAGGACCTCGCCCAGGGCCGCTGGGTCGCGAATGCAGAAATCGATCACGGACAGAGCCTCGACGACCGTGCGCCCGGGAGACAAGCCGGGGTGACGTACGTCGCTGGTAGTTGACGTGTCAACCAGCTGTGCACACTATTGACGCGTCAATTACGTGAGAGGTGCCATCATGCAGTTCGGAATCTTCGGGGTCGGCGACCTCGCGCGCGACCCCCTCACCGGCAAGACGCCGAGCGAGTACGAGCGCACGAAGCGCGTCATCGAGTACGCCGTGCTCGCCGAGGAGGTCGGGCTGGACGTGTTCGCGTTCGGCGAGCACCACAACCCCCCGTTCGTCGCCTCCTCGCCGACCACGCTGCTGGGCTTCATCGCGGCCCGGACCAGCAGGATCATTCTGTCGACGTCCACGACGCTGATCACCACGAACGACCCGGTCAAGATCGCCGAGGACTATGCGACGCTCCAGCACGTCGCGGACGGGCGGGTCGACCTCATGCTCGGCCGGGGCAACACCGGCGCCGTCTACCCCTGGTTCGGTCAGGACATCCGCGACGGCATCTCGCTGTCCTTGGAGAACTACGCGCTGGTCCGGCGGCTGTGGCGGGAGGACGTCGTCGACTGGGAGGGCAAATTCCGTACGCCGTTGCAGTCCTTCACCGCGACCCCGCGCCCGCTCGACGGGGTGCCGCCGTTCGTCTGGCACGGGTCGATCCGCAGCCCCGAGATCGCCGAGCAGGCCGCCTACTACGGTGACGGCTTCTTCCACAACAACATCTTCTGGCCGGCGTCGCACACCGGCCGGCTGATCGGGCACTATCGCCGGCGCTTCGAGCACTACGGGCACGGCCCCGCGGACACGGCCATCGTGGGCCTGGGCGGCCAGTTCCACGTGCAGGAGAAGTCGCAGGACGCCCTGCGCTCGTTCCGGCCGTACTTCGACCACTCGCCGGTGTACGGCGGTGGCCCGTCGCTGGAGGAGATGATCCAGCAGACGCCCCTGTCGGTCGGCAGCCCGCAGCAGGTGATCGACCAGATCCTCGGCTTCCGCGAGTACGCCGGCGACTATCAGCGCCAGCTGTTCAACGTGGACGGCATGGGCATCCCGCACCAGTCGGTCCTGCAGCAGATCGAGAAGCTCGGCGAGGTCGTCCAGGTGCTGCGCAAGGAGTTCGCCGTGGGCCGTCCCGCCCACGTCCCGGACGGCCCGACGCACGAGTCCCTGAAGGCGGCGGGGAAGTGAAGCGCATCGTCGTCCTGTCGGCCGGCCTGCGTCAGCCGTCGTCGACCCGGCTGCTCGCCGACCGGATCGCCGAGGCCGTGGTCCGGGAGCTCGAGGATCTCGGCGGCAAGGCCGAGGTCGAGACGCTCGAGCTGCGCGAGCACGCCCGCGAGGCGCTGAACCACCTGCTGGTCGGCTTCCCCTCGCCGGAGTTCACCGAGGTGCTCGACCGGGTGTCCGGCGCCGACGCGCTGATCCTGGTCACGCCGGCCTTCGGCGCGACCTACAGCAGCCTGGTCAAGCTCTTCGTCGACGTGCTGGACGAGGAGGCCCTGACCGGCAAGCCGGTGCTGATCGCCGCGTCCGGCGGCACCGGCCGGCACTCGCTGATGCTGGACCACGCGGTCCGGCCGATGCTGACCTACCTGCACGCGGTGGTGATGCCGACCGGCGTGTTCGCCGCACCCGAGGACTGGGGATCCGGCAACACCGCGGAGGGCAACCTGCGGCAGCGCATCGACCGCGCGGCCGCCGAGCTGGCCGCCGAGGTGAACCGGCGCGCGCCCGCGAAGGCGTTCGACCCGTTCGCCGGCGCGCCGGACTTCGACGCGCTGGTCTCGCGCGAGCTCGGGAGGTAGCCGGAAACACGACGCGCTGGTCTCGCGCGAGCTCGGGAGGTAGCCGGAACACGACGCGCGCTGGTCTCGCGCGAGCTCGGGAGGTAGCCGGAACAGGCGCGCGGCGCTCCTCAGAGGAATCGGCCGGGGCATCGGGATGCGTGAGCATCGCGGTGCCCCGGCCTTCGTCTGTCCCGGGGATCCGCGGCATGGCTTTTGACGGATGAAGACAAAGTTTCGACAAGGTCACCGGAAAGTCTGGACACCGAGTGTGAGTAGTCCCTAACGTTTCTGCAACGCGAGTGTTTCCCGCATGTGCCGGCCCCCTCCGGCGCGGGAGCGCTCGGCCCGTGGCATTCCCCGGCCGCGGCGCGGTGGCACGCGCACCCGCCTGGCAAAAGTCCCCAGTCAGGAAGGGATCCGGTGAACACTCGAACCCCGGTATATCGGTCTTGGTCGATCCTCTCCGTGCTTCTCCTCGTCACCACCGGCCTCACGGTGGTGACCAGCCCGGCCTCCCCGGCCGCGGCGGCCATCAACGCCGCCGACTACCAGCAGGTCACCCTGGCCAAGGGCGAGGCCGAGACCGGTGAGCCGATGGCCATGTGGGTGCTGCCGGACCGGTCGGTCCTGCACACCGCGCGCAACGGCACGCTGCGCCGCACCGACGCGGCCGGCAACACCTCGGTCATCGCCACCATCCCGGTCTACACGCACGACGAGGAGGGCCTGCAGGGCGTGGCGGCCGACCCCGGCTTCGCCACCAACCGGCAGATCTACCTCTACTACGCGCCGCCGCTGAGCACGCCGGCCGGGGACGCCCCCGCCACCGGCACGGCCGCCACCTGGCAGACCTGGGCCGGCGTCAACCGGCTCTCCCGGTTCACCCTCAACGCCGACTTCACCGTGAACATGGCCAGCAAGGTCGACGTGCTCGACGTCCCGACCAGCCGCGGCATCTGCTGCCACGTGGGCGGCGACATGGACTTCGACGCGGCCGGCAACCTGTATCTGTCCACCGGGGACGACACGAACCCGTTCGAGTCGGCCGGTTACTCCCCGCTGGACGAGCGCGCCGAGCGCAACCCGGCCTACGACGCGCAGCGCTCCGCGGGCAACACCAACGACCTGCGCGGCAAGATCCTGCGGATCAAGGTCAACAGCAACGGCACCTACAGCATCCCGGCGGGCAACCTCTTTGCTCCCGGTACGGCGAACACCCGCCCCGAGATCTACGCGATGGGCTTCCGCAACCCGTTCCGGCTGAGCGTGGACAAGGCGACCGGCGCGGTCTACGTCGGCGACTACGGGCCGGACGCGGGCACGACCCAGGCCGACCGCGGTCCGTCCGGGCAGGTCGAGTTCGACCGGATCACCTCGCCGGGCAACTACGGGTGGCCGTACTGCACCGGCTCGAACACCAGCACCGAGACGTACAACGAGTGGAACTTCGCCACCAACACCACCGGCCCGAAGTTCAACTGCGCGGGCGGACCGACCAACAACTCGGCCCGCAACACCGGTCTCGGCACCCTGCCCGCGGCCCGGCCGGCCTGGATCCGCTACGGCGGTGACGCCGGCTCCCCGCCCGAGTTCGGCGGCGGCTCCGAGTCCCCGATGGGCGGCCCGGTGTACCGCTACGACGCCGCGAACCCGTCCACCACGAAGTTCCCGCAGTCGCTCAACGGCATGTTCTTCGCCGGCGAGTTCGGCCGCGGCTGGATCAAGCCGATCGTCGTCAACAGCGACGGCTCGCCGGGTGCGATCGACACCTTCCCGTGGAACGGCAAGCAGGTCATGGACTCCGCGTTCGGGCCGGACGGCTCGCTGTACGTGCTGGACTACGGCACCGGGTACTTCAACGGCGACGCCAACTCGGCGCTGTACCGCTACGACTACGTGGGCGGCGGGAACCGGGCGCCGACCGCGGTGGCGAGCGCGAACAAGACGTCCGGCACGGCGCCGCTGACCGTCGCGTTCTCCTCGGCGGGCAGCAGCGACCCGGAGGGCGGCGCCCTGACCTACTCGTGGGCGTTCGGGGACGGGACGACCTCGACGGCGGCCAACCCGTCCAAGACGTACACGGCCAACGGCACCTACACGGCAACCCTGACCGTGCGCGACCCGCAGGGCGCGACCGGCACGTCCAGCGTGATCGTCAGCGTCGGCAACACCGCCCCGGCCGTCACCATCAACAGCCCCTCGGCCGGGCAGCTCACCGCGTTCGGCGAGAGCGTGCCGTGGAGTGTCACGGTCACCGACCCGGAGGACGGCACCATCGACTGCAGCCGGGTGACGATGGCCTACGTGCTGGGCCACGACCAGCACGCCCACCAGATCACCTCGCAGACCGGCTGTTCCGGGACCATCACCATCCCGGTGGACGGCGAGCACGACGACGCGGCGAACATCTTCCCGATCTTCGACGCGTCCTACACCGACAAGGGCGGCCTGACCACGCACGTGCAGAACCTGCTGGCTCCCAAGCACCGGCAGGCCGAGCACTACAAGACGTCGTCCGGCGTCAACAAGTTCAGCAAGACCACGGCCGAGGGCGGGCAGACGGTCGGTGACATCAACAACGGCGACTGGATCGAGTTCGACCCGTACAAGCTGAACAACGCCACCTCGTTCACCGCCCGGGTCTCCTCCGGCGGCAGCGGCGGCACCCTCCAGCTGCGCACGGGCTCGGCCACCGGCACCGTCATCGGCTCGGCCACGGTGGCGCCCACCGGCGGCTGGGAGACGTTCACGAACGTGACCGGGACCATCTCCGGGGCACCCGCCGGGACGACATCCCTCTACCTGACCTTCGCCGGCACCGGAACCGGTGCGTTGTTCGATGTGGACAGCTTCACCTTCGCCACCGGCACGACGAGCACCGGCAGCGGCCCGATCAAGGGGCTGGCCGGCAAGTGCCTCGACGTGCGCGGCGCGGTCAACGCCGACGGCACCCAGATCCAGATCTACACCTGCAACGGCACCGCGGCGCAGACCTGGACCAAGAACGCACAGACCCTGCGTGCGTACGGCAGATGTCTCGACGTGGCCGGTGCGGGAACCGCCGACGGCACCAAGATCCAGCTCTACACCTGCAATGCGACCGGCGCGCAGAACTGGGCCGCCCAGAGCGACGGCACCCTGCGCAACCCGGCCTCCGCCAAGTGCCTCGCGGTGGCCGGCACCGGGTCCGCCGACAGCACCGTGGTGGAGCTGCGGACCTGCTCGGCAACGGCCGCGAACCAGAAGTGGACCCTGCCGTGACGTCTTCTGAAGGAGGAACGATGCGCAGACTTCTCGCCGGCGCGGGCGCCGTGATCGCCCTGGCCGCGTGCACGCTGAACGCGTCACCGGCCGCCGCCGCCGACGCCCCCTACGACGTCCTGGTCTTCTCCAAGACCGCCGGATTCCGCCACGACGCCATCGGGGTGGGCATCCAGACCGTCCGCGACCTGGGCGCCGCCAACAACTTCACGGTCACCGCCACCGAGGACGCGAACGCGTTCACCACGGCGAACCTCGCCCAGTACGAGGCGGTCGTCTTCCTGAGCACGACCGGTGATGTGCTGAACGCCAGCCAGCAGACCGCCTTCGAGTCGTACATCCGATCCGGTGGCGGGTATGTGGGCGTCCACGCCGCGGCCGACACCGAATACGACTGGCCGTTCTACGGACAGCTGGTCGGGGCCTGGTTCGCGTCCCACCCGGCGATCCAGCAGGTCAACTCGAAGACCGAGAACCGGGCGCACCCGGCCACCGCACACCTGCCACAGACCTGGACGCGAACCGACGAGCTGTACAACTACCGCACCAACCCGCGGGACAGCGCCCGGGTGCTGGCCACCCTCGACGAGTCGTCCTACTCGGGCGGCACGATGGGCGCCGACCACCCGATCACCTGGTGCAAGACGATCGACGCGGGGCGGTCGTTCTACACCGGCTTCGGGCACACCCAGGAGTCGTACGCGGACGGCAACTTCCGCAACCAGCTGCTGGGCGGCATCCGGTACTCGGCCAAGCGGGCCAACGCCGACTGCCGGCCGGAGACCGGATACACCGCGCTCTACAACGGCTCGACCACCGGCTGGTCGCAGGCCGGGCCGGGCAGCTTCAGCAACTCCGACGCCACGCTGTCCTCGGTCGGCGGGATGGGGCTGCTCTGGTACAACGCGAAGCAGTTCACGTCGTACTCGCTGAAGGCCGACTGGCGGCTGACCGGCGACAGCAACTCGGGCATCTTCGTCGGCTTCCCCAACCCGGGCAACGACCCGTGGGTGGCGGTCAACCAGGGCTACGAGGTGCAGATCGACGCCACCGACGCGCCGGACCGGACGACCGGCTCCATCTACACGTTCAAGTCCGCCGACCTGGCCGCCCGCGACGCCGCGCTCAACCCGCCCGGCCAGTGGAACACCTACGAGCTGCTGGTCGAGGGTCAGCGGATCCGGGTCTACCTGAACGGGACGCTGATCAACGACTTCACCAACACCGACCCGGCCCGCAACCTGGACGGCTACATCGGCATCCAGAACCACGGGGACGGTGACCAGGCCGCCTTCCGCAACATCCGGATCAAGGAGCTGGGCGGCACCCAGCAGCCGGCCAACCTGGCCCTGAACAAGCCGGCCACCGCGTCCAGCGTGGAGAACGCGTCCTACCCGGCCTCGGCCGCGGTCGACGCCTCGGCCACCACCCGCTGGTCCAGCGCCTTCGCCGACCCGCAGTGGATCCGCGTCGATCTCGGCGCCACCGCCATGATCAGCCGGGTCCGGCTGCTGTGGGAGGCGGCGTACGGCTCGGCGTACCAGATCCAGACGTCGAACGACGGCAACGCCTGGACCACGGTGCGCTCGGTGACCGGCGGCAACGGCGGCGAGGACGACAACACCGGGCTCAGCGCCCAGGGCCGGTACGTCCGGATCTACGGCACCACCCGCGGCACACCCTGGGGGTACTCGCTGTACAACTTCGAGGTGTACGGCGTGAGCGTCCGATGACCACCGGCGTGTGGCTGATCGGGGCGCGGGGTTCGGTGGCCGTCACCAGCGCGGTCGGCGCGGCCGCGCTGCGTGCCGGGCTGACCGGGCCGGCCGGGTGCGTGACCCTGCTGCCCGAGCTGGACAGCCCGGCCCTGCCCCCGATCGGCGACCTGGTCTTCGGCGGCCACGACATCACCGCCGTACCGCTGGACAAGAAGGTCGAGTCGCTGGTCACCGCCGGGGTGCTCCCGGCCCGGATCAGCCACGCGCTGGGCGCCGAGATCGAAGCGCTGCACGGGCGGCTGCGGCCGGTGCCGTCGGCCGCCACGCAGCTGCGGACGGCGTCGATGATCGCCGCCGACATCGCCGCGTTCCGCGAGGACAACGGCCTGGACCGGGTGGTCGTCATCAACGTGTCGTCCACCGAGCCGGTCCCGGCCGACGATCCGGCGTTCGCCGGGCTGGACGCGCTGGACTCCGCCCTGGCCGGGGCGGATCCGGTGCTGCCGGCGAGCGCGCTCAACGCGTACGCGGCGTTCCTGGCCGGGTGCCCGTTCGTCGACTTCACCCCGTCGACGGGCGCCCGGCTGCCCGCGCTGCACGAGCTGGCCGTTCGCGAGGGCCTGCCGTACGGCGGACGGGACGGCAAGACCGGCGAGACCCTGGTGAAGTCGGTGCTGGCGCCCATGTTCGCGATGCGCAACCTGCACGTGCGCACGTGGGCCGGCACGAACCTGCTGGGCGGCGGCGACGGCGCGAACCTGGCCGACCCGGCCGCCAACGCCGCGAAGGCGGGCAGCAAGCAGCGGGTGCTGTCGGAGATCCTCGGCTACCAGCCGCAGGGCAGCAGCCACATCGAGTTCGTGGACGACATCGGCGACTTCAAGACCGCCTGGGATCTGATCACCTTCAGCGGGTTCCTCGGCATCGGGATGCGGATGGAGTTCAGCTGGCACGGCTGCGACTCGGCCCTGGCCGCGCCGCTCGTGCTCGACCTGGCCCGCCTCACCGCGGCCGCGCACGCGGCCGGCCGGAGCGGCCCGCTGACCGAGCTGGCGTTCTTCTTCAAGGACCCGCTCGGCGACGTCCCGCATGCTCTCGCCGATCAGTGGGCCCTGCTGACCGCCTTCACCCGCGAGCTGGCCGATGCCTGACCCGACCGTGGGGATTCCCGCCGCCCCCAGCGGCGGAACTCCCCACGGACGCGGGAGCAGCCGTCGTGTGGGGAGTGCCGCCGTTCCCGGCGGCGGAAGTCCCCACGGCAGCGGGAGTGGGCGTCGTGTGGGGAGTGCCGCCGTTCCCGGCGGCGGAAGTCCCCACGGACGCGGGAGCAGCCGTCGGGGTGGGGG
>NZ_CAKUCL010000084.1 GCF_934643405.1 uncultured Actinoplanes sp. | reverse complement strand
CCGCTCCTCCCGCTTCCGCCTCTGCACCTTGGGGTTCCGTCTCTTCCGCTTCCGCACCTCCAGCCCCAGGTGCTGCTCCCTCGCAGTCTCGAGAGCCCGGGTCGGGAAATGCTGATAAACCCGACATGTCGTCCGAGGCGTGGCGGCGGCCGATGCCGTCGGCGTTGGCGGCGGAGAGCTTGGCCGACGCCGCGACGCGGGAAATGCCGACGCTCGGGGCCACCAACCGGCCGCAACCTGCCGCCACCGGCGCACCGGTCAACCGGCTCGACGGGACGAATGGCGCAGGTCAGCCGGTTGAGGGCCCGAACGCGTCGCAGCAGCCTGACGCTGCGCCGTCGCCGGGGCTCGAAGGCCGCGACGCCCGCCTGGCGGCGCAGGGGGAAGGCCGCGATGCCCGCCTGGCTGCGCAGGGGGAAGGCCGCGACGCCCGCCTGGCGGCGCCGGGGGAAGGCCGGGACGCTGGGGAGCCGGTGGGGCCGCAGGGCCGCGACGTCCGGCCGGCGCCGCAGGGTGAGGGCCGGGACGCTGCGTCGCCGACGGGCGCCGATGCCGGAGGGCCGCCGCGGATCGGTGGGCCGGAGGCTGGAGTTTCGCCGCAGGTTGATGGGGCGTCGCCGGGGCTTGCGGGGCTGGATGCCGGGCTTCGGGCTCAGCTGGAAGGGCTGGGCGCCAACCTTGACGCTCTGCTCGACAATCCGGACATGCCGGCCACGCAGCGCCACCTCATTCTGGCCCTCATGGCGGACGAGCACCGCGAGATGATCGCCCAGCTGGATCGGCTGCGGGGCGACCGCTAGGACGGGCGGATCGCGTCACGCTTACGGGTCTAAGGAACATCAAAGACCTTCCATAGGACCTCAAAAAGACCTCATCCTGTACGCGTGAGGCACCCACACCCGATCCGCGAGATCGCGCTTCAGGCCGGGCTCAGCAACGCCACTGTGGATCGGGTGCTGCACCGCCGCGGGGGCGTGCGGGCCACCACGATCGCCGACGTCGAGCGGGCCATCGCCGAGCTGGACCGGCGGCAGAACCGGGTCTGGCCGACGATCCGGCTCGAGGTGATCGGGCCGGAGACGATCCGGGCGGCGCTGGAGGCCGAGTTTCCGAAGTCGGTCGTCCGGGCCCGCTTCCACCACGGCGATCCCAAGGCCGCGCTGGACCGCATCGCCCACTCGCGCGCGCAGGGCCTCATCGTGCAGGCGCCCGCCACGATCGTGGAACGGGCCGAACGCCTCGGCCTTCCGGTCGTCGCGCTCGGCGGCGACCGGGCCGACGCGGGCGCGACCGCCGCGTACCTGGTCGAGCAGTGGCTGGCCGACCGGGCCGGTGACGTCCTGGTCGTCGGCGAACCCGATCAACGATCCGAGGGCTTCAAATTTGGAATGTCCGAACATCGCCGTCTGCGCGAAGTCCCGGACGCCGCCGCGGTCCACGCCCTGCTCGATCGGAACCCCTCGGTACGGGCCGTCCACTCGCTGCTGGCCGGCGGCAACCGGCAGATCGTCGACGTCTTCGCCGAGGCGCACCGCAACTACGACGTCTTCGTCGCGCACGACCTCACCGGGGAGAACGCGGAGCTGCTGCGCGCCGGCCACCTCTCCGCCGTGCTGTACCACGACGTCCGGGCGGCCCTTCGTCGTGCGTGCCTGGCCCTGCTCAACGGGGAACCCCCACCGCCTGCGGAAGCCGTGCGAATTTTGACGCCGCAGGATGTCCGGAACGAGGCCGGCCGTTCGTCACCCTGACAGAAGCCGACCTCACGAGGAGCGAAACGATGAAGTACATGATGTTCGTCTGCGACGACACCGAGCCGGAGACCGACGAGACCCTGGTACCGGACATCGAGGTATGGGTGGCGGAGAACGACGCATCCGGACGGCGCGTCACCGGGAACGTGCTCGCGCCGCCGTCCGCGGCCACGACCGTACGGGTGCGGGGTGGCGAGGTTCTGCTGACCGACGGTCCCTTCACCGAGACGAAAGAGGTGATCGTCGGTTTCGACATCCTGGAGTGCGCCGACCTCGACGAGGCGCTCGCGGTGGCGACCAGGCACCCGATGGCCTACCGCGGACGGATCGAGCTCAGGCCGTACGCAAGCTGAGATGGAAGCCGTCGAGAGGGCCGGCCGTGAGTCGTACGCGAGGATCGTCGCGACTCTCATCAGGGTGACCGGCGACTGGACCCTGGCCGAGGACTGCGCCCAGGACGCGCTGGCCGAGGCCCTGGAACGCTGGCCGCGCGACGGCGTGCCGCGCAATCCGGGCGGCTGGCTGACCACGGTCGCCCGGAACCGCGCGATCGACGTGCTGCGCCGGTCCGCGGCGGAGAGCCGCAAGCTGCGGGAGGTCGCCATGCCATGGGACGCACACGAACGGCCCGGCGAGGAGATCGAGGACGATCGCCTCCGGCTGATCTTCACCTGCTGCCATCCGGCGCTCTCGCTGGAGGCCCGGGTCGCGCTCACCTTGCGTACGGTCGGGGGCGTACCCACCCCGGACATCGCTCGCGCGTTCCTGGTCAGTGAGTCCACCATGACCAGGCGCCTCACCAGGGCCAAGTCGAAGATCGCCGACGCGCGGATCCCGTATCGGGTGCCGTCCGATCTGCGGGAGCGGCTGCCGGGCGTGCTCGGCGTCCTCTACGTGCTGTTCACCCGGGGCTATGACGCGGACGGCGAGCCGGCCTTCGCCGAGGAGGCGATCCGGCTGGCCCGGCTGCTCGTGTCGCTGATGCCGGATGAGCCGGAGGTGGCGTCGCTGCTCGCGTTGTTCCTGTTGCAGCATTCGCGCCGGCATGCCCGCCGGGACGCGGCCGGCGACCTGCTCACGCTGGATCGTCAGGACCGGTCGTTGTGGGATCATGCGGCGATCGCCGAGGCCTTGGAGATCCTGTCGCGGACGCCCGTGGCCGGCGCCTACGCCCTCCAGGCCCGGATCGCCGCCTGCCACGCGACGGCGATGAGCGCCGCCGAGACGGACTGGCGGTCGATCGCGCTGTGGTACGACGAGCTGGCGCGCGTCCAGCCCTCCCCGGTGGTCGCGCTCAATCGGTCGGTCGCGCACGGTTTCGCGTACGGGACGGCAGCTGGTTTGCGGCTTTTGTCCGAGGCGCGCGGGAGTGATGTGATGGAGGGGTACGCGACCGCGGTGGAGGCGGAGCTGATCGCGAGGGCCGGCGACCGGGAAGGGGCCGCCGCACTCTTCCGGCGGGCGGCGGAGATGGCGGAGTCCGAGGTGGAGCGCCGGGCGCTGCGGAAGCGGGCGGAAGAAGCCTGACCGGCCGGCCGAGCTAGGCCGCGGCGAGGCGG
Organism: uncultured Actinoplanes sp.; assembly: GCF_934643405.1. Lineage (GTDB taxonomy): Bacteria > Actinomycetota > Actinomycetes > Mycobacteriales > Micromonosporaceae > Actinoplanes. The sequence continues at coordinate 22,462 of NZ_CAKUCL010000084.1, read as the reverse complement.
TTCGAGGCGTCCACGGCCCGGGTCGACCAGCGGACCGCGTCCATGTAATGACCGGCCAGATCCAAACTGCCGAACTCGCCGTTCTCGTACGCGTCGACGGCGCGCAACACCTTGCCCAGGCGACCCGCGCCGTCGGTCAGTGCGGCCGCCACCTGGGGCGCCAGCGGGAACTGCTCGGCCATCGCGGCCGGGGTGATCATCAGCAGCTGGCCGACACCGCTGATCACACCGGCCATGAAGGCCGCGTCCGGCGGGGCGCCGAACGAGTCCGCCACGTTCTCGCACAGCCGCGCCCGGGTGAGCACGCCGACCATGTGCTGCTCGGCGCCGCCGCCCAGGTCGTCGAGCATCATCAGGGTGGTCCACTGCCGGATGTTCGGCAGCCCCACCATCACCACGGCCTGGCGCACCGACGACACCCGGTTCGCGACCCCGGCCGCGGCCGAGTTGCTGGCCCGCAGCACGCGCAGGGCCAGCGGCGGGTCGCTCGCGATGATCGCGACGATCTTCTCCACGTCCGGGTCGGCGGCGCTGAGCGCGGCGACCAGTTCCAGGCGGCGCAGCCGGGACGGCGAGAGGCTGGCCACCGTGAGCACCTGAGGATGGCTGAGCGCGTACCCCTGGCGCAGTTCCATGCCGTACCGATCGGCCATCGCGAGCTGCTCGTCGGTCTCCAGCCGCTCCGCCACAATCTTGATGTTGGGGAACTTCCGGCAGGCCCCGACCACCTCGTCCAGGTGCGACAGGTCGCCGTCGAGAAGATCCAGCTTCACGTACGAGGCCAGGCCGAACAACACCTCGTGCCCGGAACCCCAGACGAAGTCGTCGAGAGCGATCTGATACCCGGCCTGGCACAGCGCCGTGATCCCCGCGACCACCTGGTCGTCGACCACCACCGTCTCGAGCACCTCGAGGACGACCTGCGACGGCCCGAACGGCAAGGTCAGCTCGCCGGTGAAGAACTCGCGCGTGAGGTTGATGAAGCACAACTTGTCGCCGGCCACCTCGCGGATGCCGAACTCGGTGAACGCGTTGATCAGCACGCTGGTCGACGCGTACGCGTCCTGGCGGCCCGCGTCGACCGCGTCCACGCTGCCCCGGAACAGCAGCTCGTAGGCGACGAGGTCGCCGTGCATGTCGAAGATCGGCTGGCGCCCGACGTGCACGAGCTGGGTTACGTTCGAGGACGCCGAATCTCTCACACTGCTGCCTATCGGCGCGGTGCGGCGTGAGTTGACGAATTTCCACCCGACAGCCACCAGGGGCTCGTGTAGGCGACACCCCAGTCGTTGCAGGCGTGACCGTCCGGGCCGGGTGTGTCGTTCTTCTTCTCCGGATTCGACACGCGAATGACGACCCAATCGCCGTCGGCCCGGTCGAGCGGAACGGTGAATTCGGATGTCCGGCCCACTTCCGCGTCGATCACGTCCGCCACTTCCGGCGCATTCGTGCCCGGCCGCAGCACCTGCAAGCGCACCGGCTTGGCGTGCCAGCTCGAACCCCGATCCAGGTCCACCACGAATTTCACGTCACCCTTGGCGATCGGCAGGCTTCCTCCCATTCGTACGCCGTTGGCCAGACCGTCGACACGCAGCCCGCTGACCCGGGTCGCGAAGAACCGCCGCGCCCGCATCGCCTCCCGCACGCCGTCGCGGGTGTTGGTCGCGACCCACAATCCCGTCCGGCCCTTGCCCTCGGTGAGACCCCAGTCGTCGCCGTGCTCGTCGGTGACGCCGGACAGGCCGGTGCGCCAGCCCGCGTTCAGGCACGCGGTCAACGGCGAGTCGTGCCGGTCGGGCCATCCGTCGAAAAGGAAATCCTCCCGCTGGTTGAACATCTCGAGCGCCACCATCCGGTCGCGCATCCCCGCCGCGTACCGGAAATTGTCGAATCGCAGCAGCTCCCGGCCGGGATGGTTGAAACTGCTGAGACCGCCGTGGTGAGCGATCCATTCGTAGAGGCCGGCCATGCTGCTGGAGGCCTTCAGATCGGTGAACTCGCCGGTGTACCAGACATTGATGTGGCCCAGCAGCGGATGTGACCACTCGAAACCGCGCAGCGCCGTGTACGAGCCGGGTTCGTCGGCGGCGTCGGCCAGTTTCCCGGTGCGTTGCCAGTCCGCATCGGAAAGCCCGCGGACGCCGTCGATGGTGCTGTGGTCGGTGAGCGCCGCGACGTCCAGCCCGGCCGCGCGCATGGTGGCGAAGGCTATCTCCGGGTCGCCGCGGCCGTCCGACATCAGCGTGTGGTTGTGCAGGTCGGCGTGGACGAGCGTGGTGCCCTTCGTGATCTTCGAGGAGCGTGCGGCGCCGGTTCGCTGCCCCGGGTAGCCGCCGGCGATCCCGGTGGAGGTGGCGCGGGCGCTGCCCTGTGCCGAGGCGAGCAGGAGGAGGCCACCGGCGGCTCCGGCCAGGAGGGAGCGGCGGGTCGGGTGGTCATGGTGTGTCACCCCGGGAGCATGTCAAGAGCTGGGCGAACACCGCGCTGAAACGCCGAAGTCAGGAGAGGGACGCCCGCCATAGGCCGTCGGCGGTAACCATCAGGAGGGTGTCCCCGTTACCCGCGGCCGCCACCGGCGTCCCGGGAGTCTCCCGCTTCTTCCCGTCGGCCCACAGCCCGCCCCGACGATCGGCGGCTGTCCGGCCCGGCCCGCCGCTCTGGGCTCCCCGCCGCCCGTCCACGCGGGCGGAGCGCCGCCTTTGCCGCCCACGGCGTACCACTGCCCGGCCGCACTTGTCGCATGCGCCGGCAACAGCCAGCACGATGACGATGACGATGCAAGAAAAAGATCTCCGCGCGCAACCAACGAGCAATCCGACGAAAATAGTCGACTAGACCTTGTGGACTACATCACAGCAATTCTATGGTCACCTCACCCCGGTCCCCTCCCACCAGAAATGAGCCTGTCGATGTTCCTGGAACTGAGACGGACCAGCGCGCCACCGCGCTGGGCCACCGTGGCCACCGCCTCCGCGGCCGGCCTCAGCCTGGTGCTCGGCGTGCCCGGCACCGCGGACGCCACCCCGCGCGCCACTCCGGTCACCCGCGCGGCCCTCGACCCCGCCCTGGTCGCCGGACGCGGCGCCACCGTCCCGTTCGTCGAGCAGGAAGCCGAGAAGGCGGCCACCGACGGCACCGTGATCGGCCCCGACCGTACGGCGTACACCCTTCCCGCCGAGGCCTCCGGCCGTTCCGCCGTGCGCCTCGCCCCCGGCCAGTACGTCGAGTTCACGCTGCCCAGGGCCGCCAACGCGATCACCGTGCGGTACAGCATCCCGGACGCACCGAACGGCGGCGGCATCACCGCGCCGCTGACCGTCAAGGCCGGCAACGCCACCCGCAGCATGACCCTGACCTCGCAGTATTCGTGGCTCTACAACCAATATCCGTTCAGCAACGACCCGAACGCGGACCTGCTGCACCCGGATTGGTGGATCACCGAGTGCGGCTGCGTGCCGGCCGCGACCTCCCCGGCGCCGGTGATCAGCAAGCCGTTCCGGCCCAACCACTTCTACGACGAGCAGCGCCTGCTGCTGGGCCGCACGGTCAAGGCGGGGGAGAGGGTCCGGCTCACCGCTTCGGCCGGCGCCGCGTGGACCGTCATCGATCTGCTGGACTCCGAGCTGGTGGGCGCCCCGCACGTGAATCTGGTAGCGGCCAATGTGCTTCTGTTCGGCGCCGATCCGACCGGAAGGCGGGATTCCTCCGCGGCCTTCGACAGGGCAGTCGCGTACGCGAGGAAAAGCCGTTTGAAGGTCTACGTGCCGCCGGGCGTCTTCCAGGTCAACCGGCACATTCTGGTCGACGACGTGACGATCGAGGGGGCCGGCAGCTGGTACACGATCATCAAGGGCCGGGAGGTCGCGCTGCCCGCGCCGGCGCCGGACGGCTCGGTGCACACGGGCGTCGGCTTCTACGGCAAGGACGGCGGCAGTCGCAACGTGCACCTGTCCGGCTTCGCGATCGAGGGTGACGTCCGCGAACGGATCGACACCGACCAGGTCAACGGCATCGGCGGCGCGATGAGCGATTCCACCGTCGAAGGCCTCTACATCCACCACACCAAGGTGGGCCTGTGGTTCGACGGGCCGATGTCGAACGTGAAGGTCACCGGCAACGTGATCACCGACCAGATCGCCGACGGCCTGAACTTCCACACCGGCGTGACCGACTCGCTGGTCGCCGGCAACTTCGTCCGCAACAGCGGAGACGACGCGCTGGCCATGTGGTCGGAGAAGTCGGCGGACGCGCGCAACACGTTCGATCACAACACGATCCAGACGCCGGTGCTGGCCAACGGAATCGCGATCTACGGCGGCACGGACAACACCGTCTCGAACAACCTCATCGCCGACCCGATCCGCGAGGGCAGCGCGATCCACGCCGGCTCCCGGTTCGGCGCGGAGCCCTTCGCGGGCCACTTGTGGATCACGGACAACACCACCGTACGGGCGGGGACGTACGAGCTGAACTGGAACATCGGCCTCGGCGCGATCTGGCTCTACGCGCTGGAGAAGAACATCGACGCGGACATCCGGGTGGTCGGCGACAACTTCCTCGACAACACGTACAACGCGATCATGATGGTCGCCGACTGGCCGGTGAAGGACCTGTACTCGATCACGAACGTCCACTTCCAGGACATCAAGATCGATGGTTCCGGTACGAGCGTGCTCAGCGCGCGGGTCGGCGGATCCGCGACATTCGAGAACGTGGACGCGCGCAACGTGGGCGCGGTCGGCGTGAACAACTGCGGCCGGTTCAACTTCCCGCCGACCGGTTCCGAATTCACGATCACCGATCTGGGCGGCAACGACGGCGGCTGGCTGGCCCCGTGGATGCTGCCGAACACGATCACCTGCGACGACCGCCCGCCGGTCGTGACACCCCCGGCGCCGTCCCCCTGGTGACCCCGTCCCCCGCCCCCTTCCTTGCCGTCCCCCGGCTGACTCCGTCACCCGCCCCCTTCCTTGCCGTCCCCCGGGTAAGCCCTCACCCGCCCTCCTCCTCGCCGTCGGCCTGGTGAGGGTTTAGCGGCGATGTTTGCGGATATTGGCCCCATTCGAGGAATTCGGGTGGGGCCGCCTCCCTTGGTAGCCTTGTCGGCCGGAGCCGGGGAGTCGGAGGAAGTGTTGAGTCAAACGTTGCTGGTGACCGGTGGGGCCGGTTTCGTCGGTGCACACCTGGTCAGAGCCCTGCTGACCGACTTCCCCGCGGCGGCGATCGTCTCGGTGGACAACTACTTCACGGGCGTCCCGGAGAACCACGTCAACGACCCCCGGGTGACCTACATCGACGGGTCGACGGTCGACATCGCGAAGATCTGGGCCGACCGGGGTCTGCCCAGCCCCGAGATGGTCTTCCACCTCGGCGAGTATTCGCGGATCGTCACCTCCTTCGACGATCACGATCTCACCTGGGATTTCAACCTCCTCGGCACCAAAGAGGTGGTCAAGTTCGCGTCCGCGCACGGGTCGAAGCTGGTCTACGCGGGCTCCAGTTCGAAGTTCGGCAACGACGGGCAGGACGAGAACCTGAACCCGTACGCCTGGACCAAGGCGAAGAACATCGAGTACATCCGGAACTACGCGAACTGGTACGGGCTGGACTACGCCATCACGTACTTCTACAACGTGTACGGTCCGGGCCAGATCACCACCGGCAAGTACGCGACGGTGATCGGCATCTTCGAGGACAGGTACCTGCGCGGCGAGCCGTTGCCGGTGGTGTCGCCGGGCACGCAGACCCGCGACTTCACCCACATCGACGACATCGTGCGCGGCATCGTCCTGGTGGCCCAGAAGGGCAGCGGGGACGGCTACCTGCTGGGCGCCGGCCGTGAGTGGCCGATCATCGAGGTGGCCAAGATGTTCGGCGTGCCGTACGAGCTGATCCCGGCCCTGCCCGGCGAGCGGACCCGGGGGCAGGCGGACATCACCAAGGCCGCCGGCCTGGGCTGGCGCCCCGAGGTGCAACTGCCCGACTACATCGCCGCGTTCCGCGCCGCCCACCCGCGCTGATCGATCAGGCGCGGGCGAACCGCGCGCTGAGCGGTTCACGTCCGGGCGGCTCGCATGCGGTGGGGCACGGCCGGCCTGGCCTGCCTTCCGTCGTGGACCAGCGCGGCCGCCCAGATCCCGCCCAGCGAGAGGGCGATGACGAGGGTTGCCGCGGTGATGCCGCCATGCCACAGCACGGCGACCAGCCACGCGGACAGGATGATCGTTCGACTGACGAGAGCGACTCGCATGCCGCTCGGATGCCCCGTCCGCTGACCCCCGCGGGCCGACCCGTGGCCCCGCGGGGTCAGCCGCGGAAGCGGGGCATCAGCACCTCCATGATCACGCCGGTCGGGACCGCCGCACGGGCGCGCAGGCGGCCGCCGTGGGCGGTGACCAGACGGCGCACCAACCAGAGCCCGAGGCCTTTCTCGCCGATTGGTGGGGTCCGGCGCTGCAACGCATGCAGCAGATCCGCGGTCAGCGCGCCCTGGTCCGCGATGGTCAACGACAACCGCCGGCCCCGTGCCCGCGCCGCCAGCTGAATCGCGCCCGAGGAGTAACGCGCGGCGTTGTCCACCAAGTTGATCAGGACTTGGCGCAGGTGCTGATGGGGGACGGGCCATCGGGAGGCGGCCGACGTGGCGGTGATCCACAGTCGGCCGTCGGGCACCGTCGCCCGTACGCTGGGAAGCACCTCGCGCAGCGGCACCCCCTCGTCCACCGGCCGGGTCAGCCCGGCCGCCAGCTCGGTGGCCTCGCGCAACACCGACTGCGCGTGCGCGGCGTGCTCGGCGGCCAGCCGGGCCATCTCGCCGCGACGCACCGGGCAGGACTGCTCCTCGATCGCGTGCATCAGCGAGGACAGCGTCGCCATCGACGGCCGGACCTCGTGGCAGACACTGCGCAGCAGCAGCAGGGCCGGGTCCGATGAGGCTCGCCGGCGAATCATCTGCATGATGCGGCGCAGTCCGGGCACTCGCGCGCCATGCGTACCAACGTTCGAATCGCCATCGTCGATGACCATCCCCTCTTCGTCCGTGGTCTGGAACTGTTGTTGCCCGAGGTCAGCAGTGGTCGCGTCAGCGTGGTCGCCACCACCAGCGACGCGTCGTCCGCAGCGAGCCTGGTGCGGCGGGTGCTGCCCGACGTGGTCCTGATCGATCTGCACATGCCGCCGCCGGGTGGCCTGCGGGCGATCGCCGCGGTGCGTCAGGAGGAGTCACGCAGCCGGGTGCTCGCCATGTCGGGAGATTCGGAACCGGCCACCGCCGTTGCCGCGCTTCAGGCCGGCGCCGAGGGTTTCCTGCCGAAGAGCAGCGAGCCGGGTGATCTGCTGAATCCGTTGCTCGCGGCGCTGGACGGCTGGGCCGTGGTGCCGGGTGAGGTGCTGTCGCTGCTGGTGGCCAAGGCGGCCGGCGCCCGTCAGCCGGGCGTGCGCCTGGACGACGGCGAGCGTGATCTGCTCCGGTTGATCGCCACCGGGGTGTCGACCGTCGACATGGCGACCCACCTGCACGTCTCCGAACGTACGGTGAAGCGGCAGACCGCCACTCTCCTGCGCAAGTTGCGGGTCTCCAGCCGTACGGAAGCCGCCGCTCTCGCCGGGAGCACCGGACTGCTTTGATCCGCATCGGCATGGGCCCCGGCTTCCCGCGCCGGGAGGGGTCAAACCGCGACAGTTCGAACTATCAAGAACACGTTGAGCGCGATGATCAATCCCGCGACGGCGGACGCGATGATCGTGGTCAGCGGCCGGTTCGCGTACGCCCCCATGATCTTCCTGCGGCTCGTCAGCCAGATCAGTGGGACCAGGGCGAAGGGCACGCCGAACGACAGCACCACCTGCGACCAGACCAGCGCGGTGGTGGGGTCGGCGCCGAGCAGGAGAACGATCATGGCGGGCGCCATGGTCAGCAGGCGGCGCACCGTGAGCGGGATGTTGCGCCCGATGAAGCCCTGCATGACGACCTGGCCGGCGTAGGTGCCGACGCTCGACGACGCGAATCCGGAGGCGAGCAGCGCGATGGCGAACGCGAGTGCCGCGTACCGGTCGAGGGACGCGCCGAGCCCCGCGTGAATGCCCTCGAGGCTGTCCGTGCCGGTGATGCCGGTGCCGAAGAAGAGCCGAGCCGCGATGGTGAGCATGACCAGGTTGATCACGCCGGCGACGCCCAGCGCGAGAAACGTGTCGGCGCGCTGGGCCTTGAGCGCGGACGGGGTCATCTCGCGGGTCTTGGTCAGCGCCGAGTGCAGGTAGATCACGTGCGGCATGACCGTGGCGCCGAGGATTCCGGTGGCCAGCAGGACACTGTCGACGCCGGCGAAGGACGGCACCATGCCCGCCGCCACGCCCGCCGCGTCGGTGCCGGCTCGTAGCGCGTCGTACAGGAACCCGGCCAGGATCACGCCGAGCAGACCGGCGATCACCGACTCGAATTTCCGGACGCCGCGCCGCTGCAACGCCAGCAGGGCGAACGCGACCACGCAGGTGATCAGGCCGCCGACCGGAAGCGGGACACCGAACAGCAGGTTCAGCGCGAGGGCCCCACCGATGATCTCGGCGAGGTCGGTCGCCATGGCCACCAGTTCCGCCTGCACCCAGAGCGCCCGAGAGGCCGGGCGCGGCAGGGTCGCCCGGCACATCTCGGGCAGGTCGCGCCCGGTCACCAGGCCCAGCTTGGCGGAGAGGGACTGGACCAGCATCGCCATCAGATTGGCCGCCACGATCACCCATACCAGGCGGTATCCGAAGGTCGCGCCGCCGGTGAAGTTCGTGGCGAAGTTACCCGGGTCGGCGTAGGCGATGGCGGCCACGAAGGCCGGACCGAACCAGGGCGCCACGCGGGCCGCGTGACGGCGCAACGGCAGGGTGACGTCCAGCACGACCATGCCGACCGTCTTGCCCGGGCCCGGCGGCCCACCGGGGCCGACCGCTGTCCCGCCGGGGCCATGGTTCCCGGCACTGACACGCGCGGGCCAGCGGTTGGCCCGCCCGGGTCACCGGGCCGGGTAGCTCAACGGCGTCCCGAACCCATCATGGGGAGGTCTGATGTTCAAGCACGTCGACTATCTGCAGTTCCAGGCGAAGCCGGAGAAGCCGGACGCCTTCTTCGCGGCCAAGTTGCAGGAACTCATCGGCGGTCAGTTCGGTGAGATGACCGTCATGATGCAGTACCTCTGGCAGGGCTGGTCGTGCCGGGTTCCCGGCAAGTACAAGGACATGATCATGGACATCGCGACCGAGGAGATCGGTCACGTCGAAATGCTGACGACGATGCTCGCCCGATTGCTCGAGGGCGGTCCGGCCGAGGCGACCGAGAAGGCGGCGGCCGCCAACCCGGTGCTCGCGGCCGTGCTCGGCGGTCAGAACCCGCAGCACTCGATCGTCACCGGCGGCGGCCCGATGCCCACCAACAGCCAGGGCATGCCGTGGAACGCGGGGTACATCGTGGCCAGTGGCAATCTGCTCGCCGACTTCCGGTCGAATGTGTCCGCGGAGGCGCAGAGCCGGCTGCAGACGAGCCGTGTCTACAACATGACCGACGACCGCGGGGTCAAGGACATGCTGCAGTTCAACCTGGCTCGCGACACCTACCACCAGCAGCAGTGGTTGCTCGGCATCGAGCAGCTGATCGAGGACGGCTTCGCCGAGTCGGGTATCGAGAACTCCAACGGCGAGGACGAGAAGGAGTTCGCCCGGCGCACGTTCTACAGCTTCGACCCGGAGAGCACGGCAGCCGAGGGGCGCTGGGCGCAGGGCACGACGCTGCTCGGCGATCAGATCGAGTACGTGGCGGACGCGCAGCCGCTCACCGACGACAAGCCGCTCGGCCCGGCGCCCGACCCGAAGCTCTTCGTGACGTACGACGGTTCGATGGGCAAGGGCAAGCCGGGCACCGGCGCGGGTGCGCACGGCCAAGGCGTTGCCAACGTGGTGAACAAGATCAAGGGCGCGCTCGACTGATCCGCTGGTTGCCGGGGGGATATGGGATGAGTTCGGTCACTCAATCCCCCCGCAGCCCGTCTTCCGGCGATCGGCAAGGTTGACTGGGCCCAGTGCGTCGTGGTCTGACTTTTATCCTCGCTGTCGCCTGCGGTCTCACCGTGGCGAATCTGTACTACGCCCAGCCGCTGCTCGACCTGGTCGCGAACTCGTTCGGTGTCAGCCAGGGCGCGGCCACCGTGGTGGTGACGACGACCCAGATCGGGTACGCGTTGGGCCTGCTCTTCCTGCTGCCCCTCGGTGACCTGGTGGAGAACCGCCGGCTCACCACGCGACTGCTCTGCGGAACGGCGATCTCGCTGCTTCTGGCGGCGGTCGCTCCGGCGTACGCAATCTTCCTGATCGTTGCCGCCCTCGTCGGCATGACGTCGGTGGTGGCGCAGATCCTGGTCCCGTACGCCGCGCATCTGGCCCCGCCGGAGCAGCGCGGCGCGCTGGTCGGCAAGGTGATGAGTGGCCTGCTCACCGGCATCCTGCTGGCCCGCACGGTGTCGAGCTTCGTGGCCGGCCTGTGGGGCTGGCGCACGATCTACTTCATCTCGGCCGGTCTGATGATCGTGCTGGCGCTCGTGGTGCGGCGGATGCTGCCGGAGCGAAAGCCTTCGCACGCGGCGGGTTACGGTTCCCTTTTGCGTACGGTCGTCGCCCTCGCCAAGGAGGAGCCCGCGTTGCGCCGGCGGGCCCTTTCCCAGGCGACCATGTTCGGGGCGTTCACCGCGTATTGGACCGCGATCGCCTACGAGTTGATCGACGAGCACGGTTTCACCCAGGGTCAGATCGCCGTCTTCGCGCTCATCGGCGCCGCCGGTGCCGCCGCCGCTCCCCTCGGCGGACGCCTGGCCGACCGCGGCTGGGGTCAGGCGGCCAGTGGTGGTGCCCTGCTGCTGGCCTCGCTGACTCTGGTGCTGGCCGGCCTGGGTCACCGCAGCGTGATCGTGCTGGCAGTGGCGGGCGTGCTGCTCGACTTCGCCGTCAACTCGCACCAGGTGATGAGCCAGCACGAGATCTACTCGCTGCGCGGCGACGCCCGCGCCCGGATCAACACGGTCTTCATGACCACGGTCTTCGCCGGCGGCGCGATCTCGTCGGCTCTGACCGGCCTCCTGCATCACCGCTTCGGCTGGACCGGCGCGTGCGTGCTCGGCGCCATCCTCCCGCTGCTCGGCTTGGCGGTGTGGGCGAAGGGTCGTCTCTCGGCGCGCACCTCGGCCGCGTCCTCGGCCCGCGCCGACGTGTCGGTGTCGGCCTGAGCCGAAGCTCTTGTCACGGCATCCCCTTACGATCGGGAGATGATCGGCGTCGGCGTGGTGGGTTTCGGCTGGATGGGTCGGGTGCACGCACAGGCTTACGCGCGGGTGCGGCATCACTACCCGGATGTCGCCCGCCCGGAGCTGGTGGCGGTGGCCGACGACGTGCCCGGCCGGGCCGAGGCGGCGGCCGAGCAGTTCGGGTTCGCCACCGCCACGCGGGACTGGCGGCAGCTGGTCGATGATCCGCGGGTCGAGGCCGTCAGCATCACCGCGCCGAACTTCCTGCACCGCGAGATGGGCGTGGCCTTCGCGGCCGCGGGCAAGCACATCTGGATCGAGAAGCCGGTCGGCCTGTCCGCCGGGGACGCCCGCGCGATCGTGGGCGACATCCACGTGACGGTGGGGTTCAACTACCGCAACGCGCCCGCCGTCTCGCGGGCCCGGGAGATCATCGCGGCCGGCCAGATCGGCGAGGTCACCCACGCCCGGTTCCGTCTGCTCAGCGACTACGCCGCGCACCCGGACGGCGCCCTGAGCTGGCGGTTCGAGCGTGAACGAGGCGGCAACGGCGTGCTGGGCGACCTCGGCTCGCACGGCGTGGACCTGATCCGCCACCTGCTCGGCGAGATCGACGCCGTGGTGGCGGACACGGCCGTTTTCGTCCCGTCCCGCCCGAGGCCGCTGGCCGCGACGTCCGGCCACCAGCGCGGGGGCGGCGACCTCGGCCCGGTCGAGAACGAGGACTACCTGGCGTGCCTGCTGCGCCTGGCGAGCGGCGCCCGGGTGACGCTGGACTGCAGCCGGGTGGCGGTGGGCGAACAGAACACCTACGGCTTCGAGATCCACGGCACCCGGGGTGCCCTGTCCTGGGACTTCCGCCGGATGGGCGAGTTGTCCGTCAGCACCGGGACGTCCTATCAGGACGAACCGGTGCGTACGGCGTTCGTGGGCCCGCACGACGGCGAGTTCGGCGCCTTCCAGCCGGGGGCGGGCATCCCGATGAGCTACGACGACCTGAAGGTGATCGAGGCGCATCACTTCCTGCGCTCGATAGCCGACGGCACCCCGCGGGGCGCCACGCTGACCGACGCCATCCGCAGTGCCGAGGCGCTGGACGCGATGACCCGCTCCGCCGAGACCGGCACCTGGGTGACGCTGGCGCGCTAGCCCTCGGACGTTTCCAGGTGACGCCGGAACCACTCCACGGCCAACCGGTCGACCCGGGCGGCGTGCGGTGTCTGGGGTGCGGCCTCCATCCCCGGCTCCTCCGCCAAGGCGTGCGCCATGCCGGGGACCGACTGCTGATCGGCGACGCCGCCGTGCGCCTGCAACGCGGCCACCACTTCGCCGACCGGGTCGAGGATGGTGTCGGGCATGTCGTCGGCGCCGGTGACGAACCGCACCGCGGTGCCGGTCAACTCGCCGGCCCGGCGCAGGAAGTCGATCCGCTCGGCCACGGCGTCGGACTCCGGCGACCATCGGTAGGGCCGGCCGAACCGGGCCGACAGCGCGTCGATCGTGGTCCGGAACCGCACCACCGGGTTGATGAGGACCGCCGCCCGGACTGAGATGCCGCCCTCGGCCGCCACCAGCTGAGCGACCGCGCCGCCCATGGAACCGCCCATCACGCCGAGCGGAACATCCTCATCGATATCGAGGTTCCGGCGGACTACGGCGTACGCGTCGGGGAACTCGGCCAACGCACCCAGCGTGACCTGCCGATGGACCTTGAGCACCGGGTCTTCGGTGACCAGTCGCCAGAGCTCGTCCATGCCACCCGCGGGCAGGCGCGCGCCGCTCAACGGCAACCCAAAATAGATCTTCCAGGCGTCGAGCCCGTCGAGCGGAACCGCCGCCGCGAAGGCCGTCTCGGTGCGAGGCGGGTCCAGCAGGTGGTAGGCGACGACGACCGGCGCGTCGGCTCGAGGTCCGTGCTGGGGCGGACGGACGACGTACGGAACTCCGGCGGCAGCCTCCATGCCCGCCAAGTTAGCGTCTTCTCTCCGGACGCCGCGCCGCCAACGGGCTAAAAGATCGTCGAGTCCTTGGGAGCCCTGCGACAGCGCCGCCATGTGCCACGCCTTGAGTTCCAAGGCCGCGCCCGGGCCGCCCGCGCCGCCTCACGGCCGCGCAGCCAGGTGCGGGCCGGTACGGCGACTCGGCCGGGAAGTCGAGGCGCAGGTGGATGCCGATGTCGACGATGCGCTGTCGGCGACGTACTGCCACTGCGCGAGCTGCAGGTGGTGCCCGGGCACGCCCTCGTGATACCAGGCGGAGGTCAGGAACCAGAGCCGGAAGCGAGTCTGTCCCGGCGCGACGGGGAGCCACATACGGCCCGGTCGGGAGAAATCGAGCGACGGCTGGGTGTAGTACGGCGCGGGAGCGCTGCCGGCGGGCACGATCATCGCCTGCACCCGGGTGATAACGTTCCCGGCCCACGGCGTCCGGGGTGTCCGCGGCGGCGAGGGCGTAGACATCCCGGATCCAGCCGCGGAGCCCGGCGACCGCGGCGGTGGCGGAGGTAGCGGCCGCGTCCAGTTCCGTCCGCAGAGACTTGGTGCCGCCGCTGACCAGACCGGCGAACCAGCTGGTCCCGGACCCCGCATCGACCCAGGTGCCGAGCTGGTCGAGCATGGCGGAGATCTGACGCGGGGCGGAGAAGAGTCCCTGCCGCATACCGAGCTCGAGGGTGGCTCGGTAGCCGTCCACCGCCTCAGGGAAGCGACCGGCCCGACGGTCCATCGCCCCGCCCTGGCCCGCGCATGAACCCGGTCACCGTTCTCCGCCGAGATGAACCACCACGACGACGGACTCGTTTGCAGCGGTGATCAAACTTGACCATGTTTTCCGGGGAGCAGAGATGGCCGGCGCGAAAGAGCCAGGGGCGATGACCAGGGAGATGGAACTCGTGCACACGGGTTTCCTGCGTGAGTTCTTCCTCATGCCCGACCTCGTCCACGGCGTTTCCCCGGGAGACACGCAGCGTGCGGCAATCGTGGCCGACCACGTCGAGAGTCTGAGCATGGGACTGCACCATCACCATCACGGTGAGGACCGGGAGATCTGGCCCAGGTTGCTGGACCGGGCACCGGAGGAAGTCCAGCCCCTCGTGCACGGCATGGAGAAGCACCACGAACGCATCGCGTCTCTCATCGACGAACTGGTGCAGGAAATCAGGGCCTGGCGCGCCGGCGCGGACGCCGCGAACCGCGACGCCGTGTCGCGCACCCTGGAGCAACTGCTGCCCGTTCTGCGCCTGCATCTCACCGAGGAGGTGGAGTACGTGCTGCCCCTCATCGAAAAGCACATCACCGCCGCCGAGTGGGACGCGATGGGCGCCCGGAACCTCGCTCAGTTGCCGGCGGAGACGCTGCCGCTGATCATCGGGCTCTCGATGTACGAGGGTCATCCGGCCGCGGTCAAGGACGTCCTCGAGAACATCCCCGAGGAGACGCGCGCGGCGGTCGCCGAGGCGGCACCGAAGGCGTACGGCGACTATGCCGCACGTCTTTACGGCACCCGGACCCCGCCGTATTGGTCCACGCTCGCCAGCCGTCGATAACGCCGGCACCATTTTCCCCGCCGGATCCGTCCGCCGCTCCGGTGAGGCGCCTCACCGAAAGCTTATGAACCGACCTGCATTTGGCGCGTCGTACATCTTTGTACACGGTCCATTGTTCGAGGATGGGTGGTTGAAATGAGGAATCTGACCAAGCGGCTCGCCGCGACGGCCGCAAGTATTGTCGCCGCAACGGCCGGTGCGGTGGCCGTCGGTGCATCGCCCTCCTACGCGTTGGCCACCTGTCCGGACAAGCACGTCTGCTTCTTCAAGGACTTCCATTACAACGGCAACAACACCTATTCCCCCGCCGGGACCATGTCGGACCAGACCAATGCGCTTTTCAAGCCCGGCGGTGCACTGATCTCGAAGGTGGAGACCGACGACGGGAACATCAACAACGTGGGGGTCTGGGGCAAGATCAGTGACTTCCGGAACAGCCGTTACACCAACGGGGACAAGCTGCAGGATTCCGTATCGTTCGTCGTCAACAACAGCGACGTCTGCCTCGTGCTCTACCGGGATGTCAATTTCGTCGCATCGAACAGCCTGTCCTACTCGGTGATCTCGTTCGGACCGCACACGACCAGGGCGCTGGCCGGGGCGAAGCTGGGTAACGACGACAACGAGTTCTCCTCGGCGTTCACGGTGGGTGTCCGCGGCGATCTTTGCAGTGGCGTACGGGATTTCTACGAGCCTCTCTGAGGTTCTCGCCGCCCGCACACCGGGGGCGCTCCGGGCCGTGACCCTGAGCTCCGGCACGGCTTTGGCCGTGCCGGGCCGGTGGACATCTCGATACCGGCGCCGTCGACCGGTCCACCGGGTCGTCGACGAGCCGGCCACGCTGCCCGGATGCATCCTCGGACGCCCCGGTCGTGAGGCGGCGTCCCCCGAAGGACCAGCCGACGCAGCCGTGAACGAATGCTGGCGTCGCGGGCGGAGCCTGCGCTCCACCGCATGATCACCGCGGAGAGTTGTTGTCGGTGGCCCAGGCGCGATTCGAACGCGCGACACCCGCTTTAGGAGAGCGGTGCTCTATCCCCTGAGCTACTAGGCCTCCGGAGGAAGGCTACCAGTGTCGCCGGCAGGCGCGCAGACGGAGGCGCAAGCGGCGGCGCCAGGGCGCCTCGCGCACGCGGTAAGCGGAGGGATCACCAGGTTCGAGCCCAGCCCGGCGGAGGCACCACGGGCCCCGGGTGATCGTTGAGCTGTTCAGGGCCCGATGGACAACGATTCCGGCGACACGTCGTCCATGGCCGGCGTCGGCGTACGAAAGGCTCACACGGGATGGCCGTTGTCATCCGTTCGGGCGGCCTGGCTCGAAAACTTCGAGATGAACAGGTCGAGCTTCCCGTCCGGCCGTTCGGTCGCGGTCGCCCCGTCCTGCCAGATGCCGTTCTCCGGCCACCACTGACTACCCGCGGGATCCCCTTGATTCTGGTGCACGTTGTGCACCCCCAGGCCACTGCGGAAAGGCTCCCCGAAAACGAGGATCCGCCGCCCCGCCTGGAGCATCGGCTCGAAAGCCTGCGCGGCATCCAGGTTCGAGCCCGACTTCCACGGGCGGCGCGACCGAAGGATTCCGAGGACGCGCCGGAGCGGCAGGCACCCGGTGGTGTCGTTGAGCGCCGGATGGCGGTGGTAATCGAGCGCTCCGGAACCGGGCTGACGGGCAAGCTCGTGATAACCCGCCGCCAGCCCGGCGATCTGGCCGAGCGCGGACCGCTCGACGACGAGCGTCTTCCACCGCACTCCCGACTCGGACTGCTTGCTGTCCACATCCACCGCGCACCGGTAGCGTCCCGCCGGGGCGTCCACCGCCAGGTTGACGTGAAACCAGCGGCCCTGCGCATCGGGCTGGTCGCGGAAGTGGCGAACCAGAACGCCGGCCAGTGCGCCGTAATGGTCAAGAGGCATGTCCGCAGTCAAGCAGCGGTAATCACCCGGTGACAGCGACGCGCCTGTCCGATCGTGGACATGCCTCAACCGTCGAGAAGCGTCGTCAAGTTCTGCAGGCTGCTGATCAGCGCGCTCGTGTAGCCGAAAATGCGACCCGCCCACTTCGCCACCGCGGAGATGATCTGCGCCGCTACGAAGGGAATGGTGACGATCGCGAGCGCCTCGGCGGCCCACACAATCACTCGCGCCACCAGGTCGCAGATCAGGTCGCGGACGATATCGCGGGTGAACAGCACCAGGTTCCCCGCCGCCTGCGTGGCCGAGGACATCGTTGCGGCCAGGACGCTGAGCCCGCCGAGCCCATCGACATTGTTGGTCATCAATCGTTGATACGCGTCGGCGGCCGTCCCGCCCCAATCCGGCAGGTCGGCGGCGAGCCCGGCGCGCAGATCCTCCGCCATCGTCTGGAGGCCGCCGGCGATGTTGTTCCACGTCTGGGCGTTCGCCATGACGTGCTCGGGAATGCCGGTCAGCTTGTCGAGCACCTCGCGCAGCGGCTCGAAATGCTCCATCGCCCAGCCGAGTCCGTTGGCCAGCAACGCGCTGAACGGGTCGATCACGGTGGCCGCGGCGTCGGCCGCGAACGATCCGCCGGCGAGCAGGCCGTCGACCCAGCTGCCGCTTTCCACCGATGCGTAGAGACCTTGGAAGCCGTCGGCGAGTGACGAGCCGGTCCAGGCGCCGCCGACCGTCTGCGAGGTGGCCACGAGTGACGAGTACGCCATGGTCAGCCCAGCCCGCCGGCCGCCCGGAGACGGCCTTGCGCCGCGCTGTCGGTGGCGTCGTAGTCGTCGCCGGTGGCGGTCAGCGCATCGGCCGCCAGCTGCAGGTTCTCGTCCAGGTAGGCGTACAGCTCGGCCTGGCGGACATGCCGCCGCTCGAGGGCCGCCGAGATCCACCCGCACAGTACGCCGTAGGCCGCGTCATCCCGCGCGATGGCCCGGCCGGCGTCCTGGACCGCCATGAGCTGATCACGCAGCGATCTGACGTTCGACGCGTGCCGATGCAGCTGCGCCGCGTCCACCTGAAAGGAATCCGGCATGTCGCACTAGCCTTCCTGATCCGGCGCGGAATCCGGCCGCTCAAGCAATTCACGCATCCGGTCCGCGGTCGTGCGTGCCGACAACGAGTCCGCCCCCATCGTCTCGACCGCGATCTCATGCGCCCGTTCGGCCGCCTTCGTCCGAGCCACTCGCAGCGCGGTCATCACCGCTCGCGCCACCACCTCCGGCTGATGGCGGTGAATGCGTTCGGTGAGCACCAAATTCACCGGAACGCCGGCCGAGTCGATCGTCACTTCGGCCAGCCCGTTACCGTCCCCCGCCGTGGTGCGCATCTTCTCCAGCCGCTCAGCCATGGACCGCGATTGCGCCGCGACCGAGTCCACGCGCTCCTTCCACGACCGCAGGTATTCCCGCGAGGCGTCCGGATCAAGAAACGGCTCGGTGTCGAAAGGCATCGGTCTCACCCCGTGAATCAGCCCAGTGGTGAGCCGGAGTGTAACAACGACGTGCATGAATAGATCATCACCGAGAAAGGATCATCACCCGCGCGTCCACGTTCACGATATGGCCGTCGCCGAGAGTGGCCACCGGGTCGTCCCAATGCACGTGGCCGCACAGCGTCAACCCCGGCGCGCGGCGCTCGAGCAGGCTCCGCACCGACGCCCTGCCGAGTTGGCCCGCGCGGCTGCCCACTGGCCCTTCGTGCAGGAGCAACACGTCCGGAGCAGGGTTCGCGACCTTCTCCACGAGATCGAGGAATTCCCGTTCCGTACGCCGTAGGACGCGCTCCGGATCACCGACTACGCCGGACACGCCCGCCACCGTGATTTGCCCGTATTCGCGCCGATCACCGTCCAGCAGCGCAACGTCCGGCCCGAGCTCCGCGACCTGCGAGGCCGTCACCTCGTCGTGGTTTCCGGCGACCCCGACCACCACCGGGCACCCCGCCGCCGCGAATGCGAGCCACACGTCGAGCACGGCCCCCGACGCACCGCGCCGGTCTGCTCCCGGTGCCGAGTACAGATCACCCGTGAGCAGCACAGCCACCTGGTCCGGTGATGGCAGCAGCCCGCTCTCCGCCCACACCCCCAGGTAGTCGGCGACCGCCATGCCGAGCAGACCCGGCTTCCCGCCGAGAGGCGACGGTGCGACCCCCTGCAGATCCCCGGCCGCCAGCAGCGCGCCACATCCGGCGGGAAGCCGGTCAACCGGAAGCCGCTCGACGCTCAACCGGACATTCTGCGTGCCCCCGCCGGGTCCGGCGGCGCGGTACGGAATGGTCGCCAACCGCTCCGGCCGGGTGCCCAGCAGTCGCATCGCTCGTCACTCCACCACACTGCGGTAGAGAAAGTGCCACTGCGGCAGGGACGCCAGCCGCGCCCGCACCTCATCGGGACGCTCGAACTTGTCGACGAACAGCAGATAGCGGTATTCGGCGAAGTCCGGAAGCTGGTGATACTCGCCGGCGCTGTCCCGCAGATCGTTGGACTGCAAGGTGAGTTTGCCGTCGCCGGGGGCCTGGCCGCGCGCCGAGAGATAGGCGCCTCGATAGTCGCTTTCGTGCTTCACCCATGCCACGCCCAGGGCGTCGGCGAGCAAATCCGGCTGGTCGCCGAGACTCGGCTCGCTGAAACCGTACACGTCGTAGATCACTATGTGCTTCCGTCGATTCGGCTCGGAGTGTCAGAACCATACTCGGATGGTCGGCCGGCGGCCGACGGCGTCGTCCATCGTACGAAAGATCATGATGTGGATGTCCCGTCCGGCGTTGGCAGAGGCATCGTCGACGATGTCGTCCAGCCCCAGTCTGTCCAAGTCACGCTCGGTCAATGGTCCGGTCGACACCCCGTCTCCCCGGAACGGCACCCCGCCGGCGCGGGCCGCCTCGTTGACGGAATCTCCAGTGATAGCTATGTCGAAGTCGCTGACGCGTCCCTCGTCGAACGACGCTCCGCTTTCCGCGCTGCGGCCGGTGACCGCGCTGCCCTGAAAAGCCATGTCCAGATCGGGATACCTCTCGCGCATGCGATGGCGGAAATGGGTCGCGAACTCCTGGAAATGCCGGAAGTCCCGGAATCCGAGCGGGACGTTGTCCGGCCGCTGCGGCGGCGGCCGGCGGTCGCCCGAGGTCCTGGACCGGCCATCCTGCAATGTCCCGGCGGCATGCTCCTCGCCCTGCGACACGCTGGCCGCCCGGCCACCGCGGCGACGGGGTCTGCCCGGTTGCCCGTCGCCGTGCGACCCTCGGGAACGCGGTGTCAACGTCGCAACCCGTCCGCCCGCCGCCTGGTCAGGAAGCACGAGGCTCTTGGTTGGGGCAGCACGACGGCGTCGCATTTCATCGGTCATCCCATCGACGGTGACAAGTACGTTATCGTCGCCGCGCAACGGTCGAGCCGGTCGACGAGCACGTCGCCCGGCTTGCGATCGGGTACCGATGGAGATGAACTTTCCGGAGGGGATTTTCTACGCGGCGAGGAATCGGCCAAGCCCGGCGGTATGGAGTGTGGAGGGCCGGTGAGCGCGGCGATCGGGATCTGGGCACTGGGGGCAGTCGACGCCGACGTCGTGCTCTATCGATGGGAGGCCGAGCGCCAGCTCGGGTTCGTGTCGTTCGAGGTGTCGATGCTGCGGTTCCGGGCGGCCGACAGCAGCGGGCGCACGCTCGGTGATCTGCTGTTCGACGCGATCACCGAGGAGATCTCCGGGGGCGCCGACGGCGTGGATCGGCGGCTGTTCGAGCACGTCACCGGGTCGATCCTGCGGATGTACAAGCGCGCCGGAGCGGCGCCGGCCACCGCGCACGTCTACTACTTCTGAAGGGTCAGCTCAGGCCCGCGGAAGGGTGCGGCCGGCCCCGGTCGTCGTCCTTGCCGCAACGGGCGCACCGCATGAAGCGCGTGCCGTCCGCGGTCGAGCGGCCCACCCACTTGTGCCAGCCGAAACGGCAGGTCAGCGGCTTGCCCATGGACGGGACGGTACGCCCGCGGCGAGATCGGTCGCTTCCTCCGTTCGGTCGGGGCGACCTTACGGGTGTTCACGGATTCGCGCACGTCACCGCGTTCCTAGGGTGAGAACGTGGTCGACGAACTGCTCAGCGGGCTGCCCCCCGTCCTCGTGTACGCCGTGGTCGGCGTGCTGGTCACGGCGGAGTCGGCATTCGTCGCGGGGCTGGTCCTCCCGGCCGCGACCGCGCTGATCGCCCTGGGGCTCCTGGCCCATGCCGGCATGGTGGCCATCGTGCCCGCCATGCTGACCGGAATCGTCGCGGCGTGGCTCGGCGGCACCCTCGCGTATGTCTCCGGGAAGCGCCGCGGCCCCCGGCTGCGCACCCGCCATCCGAGCCGATGGGAGCGCGCCGACCGCCTATTCGCCCGGCACGGCGGTCGCGCGATCTTCGTGGGGCAATGGGTGGTCGGGGCGCGAACGCTGGTGCCGAGACTGGCCGGCATCAATGCGCTCCCGTACGGTCGTTTCGCGCGGCGGCAGACGCCGGCCGCCGTGTTGTGGGCACTGTGGATGGTCGGCGCCAGCTATCTGGCCGGCGCCTCCTACGACGTGCTGGCAGCGAAGGCCGGCCACGCCGGCGGCGCGCTCCTGACACTGGCCGCGATGGTCGCCGCCATGGTCCTGGCCGGTCGATGGTTCGGCCGGCATCCGGGCGGCTGGAGCGCCCTGGCCCTGTCGATGGCGGCGCTCGTCGGCCTCGCCATGGTGCTCGTGTTCGTGGTGCCGCCGGTGGTCCGGTTCAGCGGTCTGGCCGCCGCCGACGCGGCGGTGACCGGGTGGGCCCGGTCGGAGTGGACCTCGGACGGCTACCTGTTCGCGCTGTCCGTGGCGTCCCTGCTGCACGGGTCGCATCTGGTCGTCGCCGCGTCGCTGGTGTCGCTCGGCGGATGGTGGCTGTCCCGGCGGCGCGGCCGGTGGGACGGGGCCGGCGTCCTGCTGGCGCTCGGTCCGGTGCTGCCTGTCGCCGTACTCAATCTGGTTCTGCGCCGGGAAGGGTGGGCGGCACCGGAAGCCCTCGTCTTCCCCTCGCTGGCCGAGTTCGACGGGGATCTGCCGGCCGAGGCCGGCCACGTGCTGGCGCAGGTGGCCGGCGGCTCGGTCGCTCAGCTCGCCGCGGTCGTCGGTCTCCTGGTCTGGCTGCTGTCCCGGCGGCTGACGCCGTCGTGGCGGGCGGTTCTGTGGTGCGCCGCCGGGACACTGGTGGCGGTGTCCGCCGGATCGTGGGTCTACCTCGGCTGGAGCCGCCTGAGCGAGACGATCGCGGCGCTGCTGCTCGGCCTGGCGTGGGCCGCCATGAACGCCGCGATCTGGTCCGGCCGGCTCGATCGAGACGATCAGGTGGCCGCGCAGGAGAGCGCCGGCGCGGAGTTGGAGCCGGTCCAGGAGCCGAGGAAGCCGAACGCCGTGGAGGCACCGGCCGCCAGCCGGCCGTTGTAGCTGACGTTGCGGGCGGTCACCGTCGCGCCGTTTGACGACATCGTCGCGTTCCACGCCTGAGTCACCGTCTGGCCGTTGGCGAAGGTCAGCGTCACGGTCCAGCCGTTGATCGCCGCATTGCCCGCGGCCACCTTCACCTCGCCCTGGAACCCGCCGGCCCATTGACCGGCACTCGAATAGGTCGCGGTGCACCCGCCGGCGGGCGGCGGCGAAGAAGGAGGCGGTGAGGAAGGCGGCGG
>NZ_CAKUCL010000083.1 GCF_934643405.1 uncultured Actinoplanes sp. | reverse complement strand
ATGTCGCCCAGAGCACCCAGGCCGGCCGCGACGGCCTCGCCCGTACCGGAAGCCTTGTCGCCGGAAGAAGCGGTGCTCGCCATCGCGAGGAACGTCGCGACCAGGCGTTCGGCCTCCTCCCGTGCGGAACCGGGCATGTCTCTCCTCGTTCCTCAGGTCGCCGGCAGGCTCTCGACACGGCGCTTGAGCTGCTTCAACGCCGTATCCATGATCATCTTCTCGGCCTTGCGGCGGAACATGCCGAGCATGCCGATGGAGAGCTCCACCTCGAGCGTGTACGTCACCGTGGTCGAACCGTCGCCGTTGTCGGCCAGGTCGTACGAGCCGCGCTGGGACTTCTGCGTCTTCGACGGGGCCACCAGCTCCCACTCGATGCGGGAGAGATCGTCGGCATACGCGTATTCAAGGGTGTAGTCGTCGGCGAGCACCGCCGCGTCGATGACGAACCGGACCTTCGCCGCGTAGCCGTCCTCGTACTCCTCGAGGACCTCCACCTGCTTCATCGCGTCGGCCCACTCCGGGTACCGCGGGAAGTCGCTGATCACCGCGGCCACACGGTCGAGGGGCGCAAGCACCTGGATCGACTGGGTCGAGGTATCCGCCATGCACGGAGGCTACCGCGTGGCTGCGACATTCCCGGCGACCGGGCCACCTCGCACCGCACCGCAGGAGTCCATGTCCGGCTACCATCCGTCAGGTGCCGGTCCTGTCCAGCGTTTCCGTGCGTGTCCAGCCGCTTGCGATCGCGGCGCGGGTCGTCATGCTCGCGCTGGTCGCGGCGCTGACCCTGATCGCCACCGAGGAGCCCGCGCAGCTGCGCTGGATCGCCCTGCTGGCGGTCGCCGCGCTGCCCGCCTTCTTCGCCCCCGACCACCGGATCCTCGCGCCGCTGGGCCGGTTCGCCGAGGTCGCGGTCACCGGTCTGGCGGCCGGCTCGATCGCCGCGGCCAGCGACATCAGCGGCACATTGGACGCCGGGTTCGGCGCCGAGGCGGTCCTGCCCTACCTGGCGGTCCCGCTGCTCACCGCGGCGCTGCGCCGGCGGCCCACCGAGGGGGCCGCGCTGCTCGGCGTCGCGGCGGTGGCCCTGGTCGTGGGCGGCACGATCACCGGCGAGGAGGGGCCGATCACCCAGCCCGGGTTCCTCGCGGCCGGCGGCCAGTGGCTGGTGCTCGGCGCGATCATCACGTTCGCGGCCGACACCATGCGCCAGTTCATGCAGCCCGCGGAGCAGACCCCCCAGCCGTACGCGGAAGCCACCCGCCTGCTCACCCAGCTGCGCAGCGTCGCCCGGTCGCTGCCGGGCGCCACGCTCGACCCGGGCGGCATCTCCGAGCACCTGCTGGAGGAGTTGCGCCTGGTCACCCCGTCGGACCGCACCGCCGTGCTGTCGGCCAGCGGCGGCGGCCGGCTCGTGGTGCTCGCGCAGACCGGGGTCGAGCGGGTCGACTGGGAGACGACGCTGGACGCCGACTCGGCCATCGCCGACGCGTGGGCCACCCAGCAGCCGCAGACCGCGAACCGGTCGCAGGCCCGGTCCAGCCGCCGCGGCGAGACATCGTCGCTGGTCGTGCCGCTGGTCGCCGGGGTCCGTACGATCGGGCTGGTCATCCTGGAGTCCGACGTGGCGAACGCGTACCCGCCCAGCGTCGTCGCCGAGGTCACCTGGGTGACCGAGCCCGCCGCGCTGCGGCTCGAGGCCGCTCTCCTCTTCGACGACGTGCGGTCGCTGGCCACCAATGAGGAGCGTCAGCGCCTGGCCCGCGAGATCCACGACGGCGTCGCGCAGGAGCTCGTGATGGTCGGCTACGGCATCGACAACGCCCAGGCCACCCTGCCCGAGGGCGCCGAGGAGACCGCCGAGGAGCTGCGCACGCTGCGCTCCGAGGTGACCCGGGTGATCACCGAGCTGCGGCTGAGCCTGTTCGAGCTGCGTTCCGAGGTGGACCGCAACGGCGGCCTGGCCGCGGCGATCGCCGAGTACGCCCGCACCCTGGGCACCTCGGCCGGCCTGCGGGTCCACTTCACCTTCGACGAGTCGACCGCGCGGCTGCCCGCCGCCACCGAGGCCGAGTTGCTCCGCATCGCGCAAGAGGCGATCACAAATGCCCGCAAGCACGCCGGAGCCTCTAATCTGTGGGTTACCTGCACCGTCGACCCGCCGTACGCCGAGATCGAGGTCTCCGACGACGGCAAGGGTTTCGCCGACGACCGCCCCGACGGACGCTACGGCCTGACCATCATGAGAGAACGTGCCGAGAGGATCCGTGGACGCTTGAAGATCACGCCGCGACACCCCAGCGGGACAACCGTGGCCGTAGTGCTCGGATCTCCGGCTGGGCGCGATAGCGTGCGGGATAGCGTTTCCGCTCCAGAAGGGGAGTAACCCGAGCATGTCGACCAGTCCTGCGCCGACGACGCGCACCAAGGTCCTCCTTGTCGACGATCACGACTTGATTCGTAAGGGGCTGCGACACGCATTCGAGCGCGACCGCCAGTTCGAGGTCGTGGGTGAGGCCGCCACGGCCGCCGAGGCGGTCCGTCAGGCCGGAGCGCTTCAGCCGGACGTCGTGATCATGGACCTGCGGCTGCCGGACGGCAGCGGGCTCGAGGCCACCAAGGCCCTGCGCAAGAACAACGCCAACATGGGCATCGTGGTCCTCACCATGTACGCGGGCGACGACCAGCTGTTCGGTGCTCTCGAGGCCGGGGCCAGCGCGTTCGTGCCGAAGACGGCCCCCGCCGACGAGGTCGTCGCGGCCGCCCGGCACGCCGCCTCCGCGCCCAGCGCGTTCACCGCGGCCGACCTGGCGGAGGCCATGAAGCGGCGGCTCGCCCCGTCGGGGCCGCAGCTGTCCCCGCGCGAGGGCCAGGTGCTGCGCCTGCTGGCCGACGGCATGAGCGTGGCCGGCATCGCCAAGCAGCTGTTCGTGTCCGAGTCCACCGCGAAGACCCACATCTCGAAGCTGTACGAGAAGCTGGGCGCGGCGAACCGGGCGCAGGCGCTGATGACGGCGCTGCGGCTCGGCCTGCTCGAGGCTCCGGACGCCCCGAAGTTCTGACCGCTCCGGCGGCGCAGTCAGGCGGCTCCCGCGCGCGGTATCCGACGCCGGCCACGGCAAGGAAGCCGAACCCGACCAGCTGGGCGAAACGGGCGGGGGCGGCGGGCTCCCGTTCGGCCGGCGGCCCGATGCGCGCGCGAAGCGCTGACCGCGGGGGTCGCGTTCCAGGGCGACAGCCTGGCATCCTCCGGCTCATCCGTCGCGGTGAGTGACATCACCACGGTCAAGATGCGGATTCCAGCCCCACCATCACCTTGCGCAGCAGACCGTTGAGCTGGGCAAGCTCCTCCCTGGACAGCGCGCCCAGCATCTTCTTGTCCCGCTCGATGCCCTCGAAGATGTGCGTGTTCCACGCCTCCCGCCCGGCCGCGGTCGGCCGGATCAGCACCCGGCGCCGGTCGGCCGGATCCACCTCCCGGGTCACCAGCCCGGCCGCGACGAGCCGGTCCAGCCGGCTGGTCATCGCCGCCCGGGTGACGTGAGTGGCGTCGGCCAGCTGTGCCGGCGTCGCCTCGACCGGATGCGGCTGGACCATCAGCGCGTGCAGCGTCTTGTAGTCCTCCAGCGTGAAGTCCTCGTCGCCCCGGGCGGCGAACGCGGCCACGTCGGCCCGGCGCGCCCACGTCGTGATGTCGTTCATCCGGACCAGCACGCCCTCGACCACGGGATCGAACGCCGGGTCGTCCTTCCAGAACGCCGACCACCGCGCCACGTGCTGGTCGACGCTGTCCTTCACCTCCGCCATGCCACCATTCTGCCACCATCTGACTATTAGTTTGTGAATAGTTAGACGTCGAACTATGGTGACGTTCGTGGTGACCGACTTCCGCCTCCTCGCCGCCGGCCAGACCCTCTCCTGGATCGGCAACGGCTTCCAGACCGTCGCTCTCGCCGTCGCCGTCGTCACCGCGGGCGGCGGCCCCGGCGACCTCGGCCTGGTCATGGCCTGCTCGGTGATCGCGATGCTGGCCGGCTCGCTGTTCGGCGGTGTCTGGGCCGACCGCCTCCAGCCGCAGCACGTCATGGTCGGCTCGGACGTGGTCCGCCTGGCCGCGGCCGCATCGATGGCGGCGATGTTCGCGACCGGGAGCTACCACATCGGTCTGCTGGCCGCGCTGGCCGCGCTCTCCTCGATGGCCGGGAGCTTCTTCAGCCCGGCGCTGACCGCCCTGCGGCCGCTCCTGGTGCCGCCGGAGCGTCGCCAGAAGGCGAACGCGACGCTCAGCATGCTGCAGACCGGCAGCACGGTGGTGGGCCCCGCGCTCGGCGGCCTCACGGTCGGCGCCTTCGGCGCGCCCGCCGGATTCACGGTCAACGCGGTCAGCTTCCTGGCCTCGACGGTGGCGGCGTTGCTCCTTCGCGTACGGGCGGAGCGCGGCCCGAGGGACTCGATGCTCAGCGAGCTCGGGGCGGGATGGCGGGAGGTCAGCAGCCGGCCCTGGCTCCGGTCCGGCCTGCTCGCGGCCACGGTCTACCACATCGCGAACGGCGTGATCCTGGTGCTGGTGCAGGTCATCGCGGTGCAGCGCCTCGGCGGCGCCACCTCGGCCGGGTTCATCGCCGCCGCGGAGGGCTTCGGCGGCATGGTGGGCGCGTTCATCGCCATGCGCCTGCGTCCGCACTTCCTGCTCCGGGCCGGCTGGCTGACGCTGCTGACCATGCCGCTCTGGGCGCTGGCCTACGTCTGGCCCGGGCAGCTCACCGCCGTGCTGGCCGGCGCGGTGATCGGCTGGGCCGGCCTGATCTACTTCGACGTGGCGTGGGAGACCGCGATCCAGGACCGGGTGCCGCAGACATCGCTGGGCCGGGTCGCGTCCTGGGACACGCTGGCGTCGTTCATGGCCATGCCCATCGGCAACGCGCTGGCCGGCCCGCTGTTCGAGGCGTACGGCGTGGACCGGGTCCTCGTGGTCTGCGCCGCGGTCCTCGCCGCGGCCGCGATCTCCCAGGTGCTCACCCCGTCGGTGCGCACCCTGACCCGAGGCGTTCCCGAGCCCGAGCCGGAGCCGGTGCCGGCCTGATGGATCAGCGCGCCGCCGGCAGGATGTCGCCCAGAACGGCGATCAACTGCGGTTTCCCCGGTACGCCCGTGGCCCGCTTGACGACCCGCCCGTCCTGATCCAGCACGAGCAGCGTGGGGGTGCGCCAGATGTCGAGCTTGCGCACCGCGTCCAGGTGACTCTCCGCGTCGATCTCGACATGCCGCACGCCGGGCAGCAGGGCCGCCACCTCGGCGCTCACCCGGCGCACGGCCCGGCAGGGCGCACAGAACGCCGACGAGAACTGCAGCAGGGTGGCCTGAGCCGGCTCGACGCCCAGCTCGGCGAGCAACTCGGGGGCCAGCGTCTCACCCGCCGCTGCTCGGTCCCGCTGAGCATCCTCGATCACGCCCGGCTCCTCCCTCCGTCCCGGCCGCACGCGACCCCCTTCTCGCGTGGGGACTTCCGCCGCTCTGGACGGCGTAGTTCCCCACGCTTTTAGGCGGCCGTGCGTGCGGCGTCGCCACCGGCCCGCGGCCAAGCCTACGAGGAGGACGACGACCGCGACGAGGACGCCTACCCGATCCATCGGACTACTGTGAAACCCGGCCGTCCTGGTACGCACCCGCCTGCAACGTGAACAGCTGCGCGTAGATGCCGCCGGCCGCCATCAGTTCCTCGTGATCACCTTGCTCGGCGACCGCGCCGTGATCCAGCACGTAGATCCGGTCCGCCTCCCGGACGCTGGCCATCCGGTGCGTGATCAGCACGACCGTGCGGCCCGCGGCCAGTTCCCGCAGCCGCCGGTAGACGCCGTGCTCGGCGCGCGCGTCCAGGTTCGCGGTCGGCTCGTCGCAGATCAGCAACGGCGCGTCCCGAAAGAACGCGCGGCTCACCGCGAGCCGCTGCCACTGGCCGCCGGACAGGTCGGCGCCGTCGGTGAAGTGCCGCGACAGCAAGGTCTCGTACTGCCGGGACAGCTCCATCACGAAGTCGTGGGCGTCGCCGGCGCGCGCCGCCGCCTCCACCTCGCGCATCCCGCTGACCCGGCCGTGCCGGCCGATCGTGATGTTGAGACGCGCGGAGAGGGGCCAGCGGGTCGGCTCCTGCATCACCACCGCGACCCTCTCCCGCACGGAATCGGGGTCGAACTCCGCCGTGTCGACCCCGTCCCACCGCACCGTGCCCTGCTGCGGCCGGTGCAGGCCGGCGAGCAGCGTGGCCAGCGTGGACTTGCCCGACCCGTTCTCCCCCACCAGCGCGACCACCTCGCCCCGCCGCAGCGTCATGCTCACCTCCCGCACCGCCGGATGCTCGGCGTCCGGATAGCTGAACGTGACGCCGCGCAGGGTGATCTCGGTGAAGCCGGCCGGCGCGGTCCCGCCCCGCGACGGCTCGGCCCGCTGCCGGGACAGCTCACAGAACCCCTGGAAGTCGGCGAAGTACAGGCCCTGCTCGAAGACCCGGTTCGCGGTGAAGGCGATCTCGCGCAGCTTCCCGATGCCCATGCTGATCGCGTACGCGGCGGCGCCGCCCGCGGCCAGATCCATCCGGCCGGTCCAGAGCAGCCAGAGCAGGACCGCGTACGTCAGACCGGTCGCCGCCGCGCTCAGCACCGTCCCGACCAGGGTGGTACGCACCTGACGGCCGGCGACCCGGATCTCCTCGTTGGTCGAGATCGTCAGCAGCCGCCGTACCTCGTCGAGCAGGAAGGACCGCAGGGTGAACGCCCGCAGTTCCGGCGCCGGCTCGCGGGCGGCGAGCAGTTCGGCGAGCATCCGCTGCCGGCGCCACACCGCGATCAGGCGGAGCACCCGGCGGTAGCCGAGACGCGCCGACCGTACGGCCGCCCACCCGATCGGCACCACGGACAGGACCAGCAGCGGCAGCAGCACCGGGTGCAGGACGGTGAGCACCCCCGCCGCCGCGATCAACCCGACCATGTTGGTGACCAGTTCGATGGCCCGGTCGACGAGCTGCTCGGCGGCCGAGATGCCGCGGTCGCGCGCCCGTTCCATCGCGTCGCGCCAATCCGGATCGTCAAACGTGGACAGGTCCACCCGGGTGGTCAGCGTGAGCAACCGCATCTCGGCCG
The DNA here is from genome assembly GCF_934643405.1 of uncultured Actinoplanes sp. GTDB lineage: Bacteria > Actinomycetota > Actinomycetes > Mycobacteriales > Micromonosporaceae > Actinoplanes. The sequence goes on along the minus strand of NZ_CAKUCL010000083.1, from coordinate 18,752 downwards.
CGCGGTACACCTTCGGCGAGAGCCGCCCGTTGGCCGCCGTCGCGGCCGAGGTGAGTGCCCCGCGCACCGCCGCCGCCCCGACGAGCAGCAGCAGCGACGGCACCGCGGCCCGCACCCGCTCGGGAGTGGGCGCCTCGGTGAGCAGCCCGTCGAAGACGCCGACGACGCTGATCAGGCCGACCGCGCTGACCGCGCCGCCGAGCACCTGAAGCACCACGACCGCGGTGGTGGTCCGGCGATCGGCCCGCCAGGCGAGCAGCCACGCGTCCTTGAGCAGCTTCGGCAGCCGGCGCATCATCCGCAGGAAGCTGGTGTTCGCGGCCTCCTCGGTGCTGGTCAGCCAGTACGGCAGCGCGAGCTCGCCGTCCTCGAACTCCTCCCGCATGTCTCGATCGGCGGTTCCGGCGGTCCGTTCACCGGCCGCATCGGCCGGTTCGTCCGCACGGGGGCGTTCGGTGTCGGAGAAGGCGTCCGGCATTCGGAAGGCTCCGTCTCGGGATCCCGCAGAGCGAGCTCCGCGTCCGCGGCTGGGCGCGTGACGCTCGGACAGCGCGCGGCACGGCGCGCCGGGAGCCCTTCCCCCTTCCTACGCCTGCCGCGACCGCCACTCTGTCGGGTTTGAGCCTCAGACCCGTTCACTCACGCGCCGGCCAGCAACGCCGCCATACGCGCGGCCTGTCTTTCCCAGCGCCACTCGGCCTCCACCCACGCCCGGCCGGCCGCGCCCATGCGTTTCGCCTTCTCCCGATCGGTGAGCAGCTCGATCAGCCGGGCTTCCAGCGCCCGCACGTCGCGGCCGCCCACCACGTAACCCGTCTCACCCTCGCGCACCGCGTCGGGCGCGCCGCCGGAATCGCCGCCGACGACCGGCAGACCGGTGGCCGAGGCTTCCAGGTAGACGATGCCGAGCCCTTCGACGTCCAGACCGGCCGCGCGGGTGCGGCACGGCATCGAGTAGACGTCGCCGGCCGCGTAGTGCTCCGGCAACTCCGCCCACGGCACCGAGCCGGTGAAGACCACGTCGGACTCGACCCCGGCGTCGCGCGCCAGCCGGGCGAGCTTTTTCCGGTACGGTCCACCGCTCACCAGCAGCAACGCGGCACCCGGCACCCGGCGGCGGACCTCGGGCAGCGCGCGGATCAGCATGTCCTGGCCCTTGCGCGGCACCAGCCGGGACACGCACACGATCACCGGCCGGTCGGACAGGCCGTGCCGCTTGCGGACCACGCTGCCGTCCACACCGGGGTGGAACACGTCCACGTCGACGCCGGGCGCGAGCCGCTCCAGCGAGGTGAGCCGGGACAACGCCGGGGCCAGCCGGACCCGCTGGTACTCCGTCAGATACGTCACCAGATCGTTGCCGCGCCCGATGCGCCGCAGCAGCGTGCGGGCGCCGGGCAGCGCCGCCCAGCCGATCTCGTGGCCGTGGGTGAGGGCGACCGCGCGCTCGACGCCGGCGTCGCGCCGCAGCCCCGTGGCGAGCAGCCCGAGCGGCGCCGCGGCCCCGAACCAGACCCGGTCACAGCCGTGCTCGCGGGCCAGAGCCGCGGCCCGCCGGGCGACCGCCGGGGTCGGCAGCAGCACGCCGGTCTTCTCGCGCACCACCGGGAACGGCTGCTCCGCGTCGAACTGCTCGGCGCCCCGCCAGGTCGACGCGTAGACCACCAGGCCGCCGGCCGGTTGCCGCACCGCGAGGTTGTGCACGAACTGCTGGATGCCGCCGGGCCGGGGCGGGAAGTCGTTGGTGATCAGCAGGGTGCGGCCCATCAGCGATCGCCCCGGGCGTAGGCGCGGGCCGCGGCCATCCGTTCCACCGTGGACGGGTGCGAGGCGGACATGACGTACTCCCAGGTCGGCGGGTCGGGGTCGGACAGGTTCACGGAGCCGAGACGCCGCTGCATGGCCTCGAAGGTGGCCGGATCACCGGTCAGGTCCAGCGCGTGCGCGTCGGCGCGTGCCTCGATCCGCCGCGAGACGAACGCCTGCGCCGGACCTGCCACCAGCCCGGCGACCGTGACGACGGCCAGCATCAGCGCGATCGCCCGTGGCTCCCCGATCGAGTCGACGTCCGCGCGCCGCAGCAGCCACTGCCAGGAGCCCAGCAGATACAGCGCGATCACCGCGGCGGCCGTGCCGAGCGCGCCCAGGACCGTGCCGATCAGCACGTCGTTGTCCTTCGCGTGGCCCAGCTCGTGCGCCACCACGGACACCACCTCGTCGGGCGTGGCCTCGGTGAGCATCGTGTCGTAGACGACGATCCGGCGGGTCGGCCCCAGGCCGGACACATAGGCATTGACCGCTTTCGTACGCCGTGAGGCGTCCGCGACCAGCACATCCTTGACGGGCACGCCGTCACGCGCGGCCAGCTCGATCAGCGAGGCGCGCAGCGGGCCGTCGGCCATCGGCGTGAACTTGTTGAACACCGGCTCGACCAGCACCGGCAGCACGAAGGACAGCAGCACCACCAGGCCGGCCGCGCCCACCGCCCCGAACGCCCACCACCACCGCGGCGCGACGTGGGCGATCGTGGAGAAGCCGAGCAGCGCGACCGCGCCGATCACCGCGCCGACCGCCCAGGACTTGAGCAGGTCGACGGCCCAGGCGGCCCAGGTCTGGGTGGAGATGCCGTACCGCACGGCGATCGTGTGCCGCCAGGCCGCGAACGGCAGCGTGATCACCTCGACCACGAGCACCACGGCCAGGCCGCCGAGCAGCGCCCGCGCCACCCAGTTGCCGTCGAACGGCCGGCCCGCCTGAGTGACCAGCCAGGACCCGAGCGGCGTGAGGCCCAGCACCAGGGCCCCGATCAGGCCGATCGCCATCGCCCCGTACGACCCGGGGCGCAGCTCGGCGTGGAACCGCCGGCCCTTGGCGACCTGGTCGGCCGGGAGCGTGCCGAGCGCGTCGAGCTGGTCGGCGCGCGGCGCGGGTGGCCGGTGCCACGGGATGGTCAGCGCGGCGACGACCACGAGGCCCGCGACCAGCACGACGAGGGTGCCGGCCGCCCACAGCCGTGACTGGATCACCGGGCCATCCTAGAGAGACGTCGTCACGCGACGTCCCGACGGTTCGGGAACAGCGGCACCACCACCGGCGGATCCGGCGTCTCGAGCAGCTCGACCTCGAAGCCGGCCAGCTCGAACACCTCGATCGCCCGCAGCTCGCCGGGGGTCAGGTCCTCGATCCCGTCGGGCGTGCTGGCCAGCGTCTTGACCAGGCAGCCGTCACACTCCTCGGGGCGCTGCGAACAGCGACCGCAGTCGACGATCATGACTCCTCCTCACCGGGCGGCGGCTTGTGATCATGGGGGGAAGCCAGCCGACCACCCTCGGTGACAGTCACGCTAGGCGACGGGTATGACAAAAATGCGTTTTCGCAGCTCAGGTGCGGGATAGGCGGCGCAGCAGCGAGTCGGCGCCCATCGGGTAGGCGCCGTGACGCCGGACGCCGTCGGCCACCTCCCGGTCCGACGAGATGACCACGATGGGCCGTCCGGCCGGTTCCGCCCGGACCAGCTGACGGATGAGCTCGTCGGCCGTGTCGCCCTTGCGGGAGAACAGCACCCGTACGCCCCGGGGCGCCGGCGGCAGGCCGTGCACCCGCTCGGCGCCGTCGAAGACCACGGTGATCTCGTCGCCGGTCTGCGCGGCGATCCCGCCCAGCCCGGTGATCAGGCGTTTGCGCTGCTGCTCGAGCGACATCTCGGCGAAGCCGCGCTTGGTCACGTTGTACCCGTCCACGATCAGGTGGGCGCGGGGCAGCGCCAGCAGCTGGTCGAGCCGGCCGGGATCGTCGGTGTCCTGCGCGCGGGCGCGGGACCGCTCGGGCGAGCCGGGCCGCTCGGCGGCGGTATCCGCCACCAGGTCGGCCGGCAGCCGGTCGGCCGGGCCGAGGGCCAGCTCGCGCCGCAGACCGGACGCGGCCTGGCCGATCGTCTCGATCAGCAGCCACAGGCGCGCGTCGTCGGCGGCCCGGGCGTCCTTGGCGCTCTGCTTGCCGGTCGCCGCCTTCTCCTCCGCCTCGGCCAGCCGGGTCTTCAACCGGCGCACCTCGGCGTCGTGGTCGGCCGCGATCCGGGTGGCACGCCCCTTCTCGGTGGCCAGCAGGTCGCTCGCGCGCTTCTGGGCGGCCTGGGCCTCGCGCAGCGCCTTGCCGGTGGCCCGGGCTTCCTCACGGAGCTGGCCCAGTTCCTCGCGGACCCGGGCCAGCTCGTCGCGCAGCTTGTCGGCCTCCACCTTGGCGACCGCGCGATCATGTTCGGCTCGGGCAGCACGTTGCTCGGCGGCTCTGACCTGGGAGGCGATCGCGGCGCTGTCCGCCTCGGCCTGCACGGCCTGGCCGGCGTCCTCGATCAGCGCGCGCCAGCCCTCGGGACGGGCCAGGTAGGCCAAGGCGGCCACCTCGACCGGGTCGGCGGCGGCCGGCGCCATCCCGGCCGCCACGGCGGCGCCCAGGTCACCGGAGTCCTCGACCACGCGGGTGCTGATCCGCTGCCGGAAGAGCGGGTCGGCGGCGAGCTGCGCGGCGATCTCGCGGCCACCGAGGCGGGCCCGCCGGTTCGGCGCGAACCGGGCGACGCGGCGGAGTGCGACCGGGATCTCATCGGCGGGCAGCCCCGGCAGGGCCGCCGCGGCCAGCGTCATGATCCTCTGGCGGACCGGTTCGGGAGCGATCGGTTCGGGAGCGTTGCCCTCCGGGGTGTCGTCCGCCGCCGTCGCATCCTGAGCAGCCGCCTCCCCATCGGGGCGGTCACCAGGAAGCAGAGGCTCGGACATCTCCCCATTCTCCCACCCTGCGGTACGTAAAAGCTTGTCGAAGCAAGTGATCTTTTCAGGGAGGGCCGGGCGTTTATGTCGTACCCCCGCTCTAATCTCCCCGCCGTGGCACAACCGGCATATGTCCAGGGCACTCTGGACACCCTTCTGGCCGCCGACGGGTCGGTCGACCCGGCCGCCGCATCCCTCGCCGACACCACCTTCGTGGTGCTCGACCTGGAGACGACCGGTGGCGCGGCGGACGGCAGCGGCATCACCGAGATCGGCGCGGTGAAAGTGCGCGGCGGCGAGGAGCTCGGCTCGTTCCAGACCCTGGTCAACCCCGGTGAGCGCATCCCCGCGTTCATCACCGTGCTGACCGGCATCACCGACGCGATGCTGGCCCCGGCCCCGCCGATCGAGTCGGTGCTGCCCAGCCTGCTCGAGTTCCTCCGAGGTGCGGTGCTGGTCGCGCACAATGCGCCGTACGACGTGGGGTTCCTGAAAGCCGCCTGTGCCCGCCATGGATATCCGTGGCCGCAGCCCCGGGTGCTGGACACGGCGGCGGTGGCGCGCCGCGCGCTGACCCGCGACGAGGTGCCGAACCGCAAGCTGGCCACGCTCGCCCAGTTCTTCCACGCCCGGGTCCAGCCCACCCACCGCGCCCTGGACGACGCCCGCGCCACCGTCGACGTGCTGCACGGGCTGATCGAGCGGCTGGGCAGCTTCCGGGTGCACACCCTGGGTGACGCGGTCGAGTTCGCCAAGGCGGTCACCCCCACCCAGCGCCGGCAGCGCCACCTGGCCGACGGGCTGCCGCACGTGCCGGGGGTCTACGTGTTCCGGGCCGCCGACGACCGGCCGCTCTACGTCGGAACCTCCAAGGACATCGCCACCCGCGTCCGCAGCTACTTCACCGCCAGCGAGAAGCGGGCCCGGATCTCCGAGATGCTCGGCGCGGCCACCCGGGTGGAGGCGGTCGAGTGCGCCCACTCGCTCGAGGCGGAGGTGCGCGAGCTCCGGCTGATCGCCGCGCATTCCCCGCCGTACAACCGCAGGTCGAAGCACCCGGAGCGGGTCGTCTGGCTGAAGCTCACCGCGGAGGCGTACCCGCGGCTGTCCGTGGTGCGCCGGCTGGCCGACGACGACGCGGCCTACCTCGGCCCCTTCTCCAGCCGCCGCACCGCCGAGCTGGCCGCCGCCGGGGTCTACGACGCCGTCCCGCTGCGCCAGTGCAGCCACGCCCTCTCGGTGCGCACCCCGAGGCCTGCCTGCGCGCTGGCCGAGCTCGGCAAATGCCCCGCGCCCTGCGAACACAAGATCACCCCGGAGGAGTATGCGGTCAGCGCCTCGCTGCCCTTCCGGACGGCGATCCACGGCGACCCCGAGCAGGTCGTCGACGCGCTGATGGCCCGCATCGAGGCCCTCTCCGGCAAGCAGCGGTACGAGGAGGCCGCGGTCGTCCGGTCCCGGCTGGTCGCGCTGCTGCGCGCCACCGTCCGCATGCAGCGGCTGACCGCGCTGACCCGGATTCCCGAGGTGGTCGCCGCCCGCCGCGACGCGAACGGCGGCTGGGAGATCGTCGTGGTCCGGCACGGCCGGCTCGCCGCCGCGGCCACGTCCCCGCCGCGCGAGCACCCCCGCCCGACCCTGGACGCGGCCCGGCTCACCGCCGAGACGGTCCTACCCGGACCGGGCCCGGTACCGGCCGCGTCGGCCGAGGAGACCGAGCGCGTCCTCGCGTGGCTGGAACGCGCCGACACCCGCTTGGTGGAAACCTCCGGCGACTGGGTGTCACCGGTTCGTGGCGCCGCGCGGTTCAGTGCCCTGCTCAGCAGGGCCGAGGCGGCCGCTTCCGGAAAAGACTCGGCCGTTCGCTCATCGGTAACTGACCGTTCGGATGACGCCCGCTCGCTTAGGCTGTAAGGCAAGTGAGGCCCCTTGACTGGTTCGCGGGGTTTCACGACGATTTGCCAGACGGCTCGCGCGAGGTCCCCCCTCGGGCGACCGAGCGGTGAGGGGGTGTCCAGTGGACGTCGACGCCGGCCACGGCGCCGCCCTTGGACGTGCCCTCCCGACGTCGTCACCGACCGACATGTCGCTCTCTCAGCGGCTGCGGTCCCTGCTCAGCTTTCAGGGCAATGACGACGATCCGGTCTCGGTCCTCACCCGTACGCATCGCAGCATCCACCCCTCGGCCGACGCCGCCGTCCTGCGCCGCAGCTACGCCATCGCGGAGAACATGCACCGCGGCCAGATGCGCAAGTCCGGCGATCCGTACATCACCCACCCGCTCGCGGTCGCGCAGATCTGCGCCGAACTGGGCATGGACACCACGACCCTGGTCGCCGCCCTGCTGCACGACACGGTCGAGGACACGAGCTACACGCTGGAGGCGCTGCACGGCGACTTCGGACCCGAGGTGACCCACCTGGTCGACGGCGTGACCAAGTTCGACAAGGCGTTCTACGGCAAGATCGCCGAGGCGGAGACGATCCGCAAGATGATCGTCGCGGCCGGCAAGGACGTCCGGGTGCTGATCATCAAGCTGGCCGACCGGCTGCACAACATGCGCACGCTGGACGCCCGCTCGCCGGCCAGCCGCGCGCGCATCGCCACCGCCACCCTCGACGTGCTCGTTCCGCTCTGCGACCGGCTCGGCATCCAGGCCCTCAAGCGCGACCTGGACGACGTGGTGCTCTACCACCTGGAGCCGGACGCCTACGCCCGCATCGCCGAGCACGTGAAGAACCGTCCCGGCTGGGACGACTACCTCGCCGACGTCAGCGCCAAGGCCCGGGTCGCGCTGCGCCGCCAGCGGGTCTCCGCCGACGTGCACGCCCGCCCGCGCCACTTCTACTCGATCTGGAAGGACACCGTCGCCGGCGGCCACACGGTCCCGTTCGACCTGCCCCGCATCGCCGTGGTGGTCGACGGCCCGGAAACCGACTGTTACGCCGCGCTCGGTGCGATCCACGGCCAGTGGCGCCCGGTGGCCGGCCGGTTCAAGGACTTCATCGCCTCGCCGAAGAACAACCTCTACCGCTCGCTGCACACCACCGTGACCGGACCGGACGGCCGCCTGGTCGAGGTGCTGATCCGCACCGAGACGATGCACCGATATTCCGAGTACGGCGTGGCCACCGGCTACCGCTATCCGAAGGTGGCCGAGCAGGCCGACCCCGACCAGCTCACGTGGCTGCGGCGGGTGCTCGACTGGCAGCAGGAGACCACCGACGCGGCCCAGTTCCTCAACTCGCTGCGCTGCGACCTGGCCGAGGCCCAGATCACCGTCTTCGCGCACGGGCACGCCTTCGAGCTGCCCAGCGGCTCCACCCCGGTCGATCTGGCGTACGAGCTGGGCCCGGAGACCGGCGACCAGTGTCTCGCCGCGACGATCAACGGCCGGCTCGCCCCGCTCAGCTCACAGCTGCGCGACGGCGACGTCGTCGAGATCTTCTCGGAGACCGACGGCCACGTCGAGGTCGAGCCGACCGCGCCGCGCGGCCCGCGCCGCGAGTGGCTGGGCTTCGTGAAATCGAGCCAGGCACAGCTGCAGATCAACAAGTACTTCGACGAGAAGAACGAGCCCGGCATCAGCATCGCCGACAAGGTGCGGCTCGGCCGGGCCACCATCGGGCTGACCCTGCGCAAGCACGACCGCGGCCTGGCCAGTGAGGTGCCGCTGCGCCGCCTCGCCGAGGAGCTCGGATACCCCGACCTGGAGACGATGCTCGTCGCCGTCTGCGAGCGCAATCTGGAGCCGGACGCCGTGGTCGAGCAGCTCATCGCGTTGGTCGACCACCCGGACTGAGGATCTTCCGGCATCCGGATAGCCTTTGCGTGTGAGTCTCCCCCGGCGGTTACGTGGATACGCGTATCAGACGTTCTACCGGCTGCCGATCAGCACCCGTCGCTTCATCGCCGGTCTGGTCGCCCCCCGTTACCTGGTCGGCGCGGTCGCCGTCATCCGCGACTCGGAATCCGGCGACATCCTGCTGCTGCGCCAGCCGCCGAACCGCGGCTGGGGCCTGCCGGCCGGCCTGCTGAAGAAGCACGAACGCCCCGACGCCGGCGCCGCCCGCGAGTTGTTCGAGGAGACCGGCGTCCGGATCGACCCGGCCGACCTGACCCCCGGCAACCCCAACGCGGTGATCCATCCGATCGGTGTGGTCGACACGGTCTGGTTCGGCGAGGTGCCGGCCGCCACCACGACGCTGCGCGTCGACGGTGGCGAGATCCTCGAGGCGCGCTGGTTCCCCCTCGACGACCTGCCGCGGCTCACCCCGAACTGCGCAGACCTCCTGGGCCGGTACGGGATGGGCCCGCGCGCCGAGATGCAGAACGACCCGCTGGGACCCAAACGAAGGCAGCAGCAGCCATGACCGCGGTAGCCGCCGTCGTCCTGGCGGCCGGTGCCGGCACCCGCCTGCGCCCGCTGACCACCCTGGTGCCGAAGGCGCTGTGTCCCGTCGGCAACGTGCCCCTGCTCGACCGTCAGCTGGACCGCCTGGCCGGCCTGGGGCTCTCCGGCCCGGACGCGGTGGCGGTCAACGCGGCGTACCTGGCCGACCAGGTGGTGGCCCACGTCGGCGACCGGGCTCATCTGTCGGTGGAGCCGGACGGCCCGATCGGCACCTCCGGCGGCGTCGCGCGCCTCAAGGACTGGATCGACGGCCGGGGCGTGCTGGCCGGCAACGCCGACGCCTACCTCGCCGACCCGGCGCGCGAGCCCGGCAAGGACATCGCCGCCCTGCTGGACGGCTGGTCCGGCGAGACCGTCCGGATGCTCACCAAGCCGCTGCTGCCCGGCACCACCGGCGGCTTCAGCGGCCGCCGTTTCACCGGGTTCTCCTTGCTGCCGTGGCGCTACCTCCGCTCCTTGGAAGCCGTCCAGTCCGACCTGGTACGCACGGTCTGGCGCCCCGCCGAGGCGGACGGCGCCCTGGAGCTGATCAAGTACGAGGGCATCTACATGGACACCGGCACCCCCGCCGACTACCTGGCGGCAAACCTGCACGCCGCGGCCGCCGGCCCCGGTGACCCGTCGTTGATCGCCCCCGGCGCGCAGATCGACGGCCGGGTGGTCGCCTCGGTGATCGGCGCCGGCGCCCGGGTGCGCGGCACCGTGACCCGCAGCGTCGTCTGGCCCGCCGCCGAGGTGGCCGCCGGCGAGACGTTGACCGACGCGATCCGCGCCCCCGGCGGCCTGACCGTCCACGTCTGAGCGGCGTTCCCCCGGCGATACCATGTTCGCGACCCCGTCCGTCCCGCACCGCCGAGGAGCCCGCTGGTGAACACCGCGATCGTGCACATCGACTGCGCCACCGACTCGATTCCCGAGGTGGCCGAGGCCTTGGCCGCCCTGGACGGGGTGAGCGAGGTGTACTCGGTGGCCGGCAACGTCGACCTGATCGCGATAGTCCGCGTCCCTCACTTCGACGACATAGCCGAGGTGATCGCCGGCCGGATCTCCAAGACCCCGGGCGTCGTCAACACGGAGTCACACATAGCCTTCCGCGCCTACTCGAAGCACGACCTGGAAGACGCGTTCGCCATAGGCCTCCCCGACGCCGACTGACCACCCAGGGGTCACCGACCGCCCCGGACCGGGCCTCACCGGGCCGCACCCGCCAGACCACGACCGCCGGGGCCCCACCCGCCAGGCCACTACCGCCATGGGCCCACCCGCCAGGCCACTACCGCCATGGCCCCACCCGCGAGGCCACTACCGCCAGGGGCCCACCCGCGAGGCCACTACCGCCAGGGCCCCACCCATCAGGCCACTACCGCCAGGGCCCCACCCATCAGGCCACCGCCGCCGGGCCGGCCCGCGTCACGTTGCCACCCCGCCACCGTCGGTCCCGGGCGACCCGGCCTCCGCCAACGCCCGCACGCCACCCCACGCGGCCACCCTTGCGCCGCACGCCTACTCGGCGCCGTGGCCACCTTTTGCTGCGGCCATCCTGGCCTCCGCCGCCGCCCGCCACCGCGGCCCCATGCCCGACTGCGTCCACGACGCGCCTCCGCCCGCCACCGCGGCGTCCACGGCCGCTGCGAATCCGCTCAGGACAAGCGGCGCGGACCGACACGCGGTGACCCCCACACAGACCCACCCCGGCGATCGACGCGTGGCGACGTGGCTCCGAGCCCGCAGACCGACGTCTGAAGGCGCAGGCTCCGGGACGGTGGCGCCGAGCGGACCCGATCTGCACAACGTGGGCGGGCCGGCGGGGACGCGAAAAGGGCCCGCCGGAGCGGGCCCTCTTCGTTGCTGCGTCGGTCAGCGGCCGGAGGTGATCTCCTCGCGGTCCTCGCCGGAGACCGGGGGCATTCCGGGCGAGACCGGAGCCTCGGCCGGCTTCTCCACCGGGAAGAAGAAGCCCTTGATCGCCGGGGCGAGAGCGCCCACGCGGTTCATCTTCTTCGGCACGACCCAGCCGCCGTACTCCAGCGGGATCGGGTGGCCGTGGTCGTCGACCGGGCCGAGCGGCTGGTGAACCTCCATGAACTGGCCGTTCGGCAGGCGCCGGATGATGCCGGTCTCCACACCGTGTGCCAGCACCTCGCGATCGTGCTGCTGGAGACCCAGGCAGATGCGGACCGAGATGTAGTACATCAGCGGGGGCAGGATCACCAGGCCGATACGGCCGGCCCAGGTCATCGCGTTCAGGCTGATGTGAAACTTGTCGGCGATCACGTCGTTGCCGCCGGAGATCGTGGCGACCAGGAAGAACGTGAAAGCCATCACGCCGATGCCGACCCGCTCCGGGTTGTCACGCGGACGCTGGAGCAGGTTGTGCCGGCTCTTGTCCTTGAGGCGGCGCGCCTCGATCCACGGGTAGAACATCGGCACCGTGGTCAGCGCGCCGAGGCCGACCACCGCGGGCCAGAACAACGGCGGGATGCTGTACGGCCCGAGGTAGATCTGCCAGTTCGGCATGAGCCGGACCAGGCCGTCCATGAACATGACGTACCAGTCGGGCTGCGATGCCGACGACACCTCGGAGGCGCGGTACGGGCCGAACAGCCAGATCGGGTTGATCTGGAACAGGCCGGCCATCAGCGCGACGACGCCGAAGACGGACATGAAGTATCCGCCCTGCTTCATCACGTACCGCGGGATGAAGCGTTCGCCGACCACGTTGTCGTTCTGCCGCATCGGGCCGGGCCACTGCGTGTGCTTCTGCACGAAGACCAGGCCGACGTGCACCGCGATCAGTGCGAGCAGCGCGGCCGGAATGAGCAGCACGTGCGCGATGTAGAACCGGCCGATGATCAGGTCGCCGGGGAACTCGCCGCCGAAGATCGAAGCGGAGAGCCAGGTGCCGATCACCGGGATGGACAGCATGATCGCCGAGGCGATGCGCAGGCCGGTGCCGGACAGGCCGTCGTCCGGCAGCGAGTAGCCGGTGAAGCCGGCCAGGAAGCCGAGCAGGAACAGCGCGACACCGATGGCCCAGTTCGCCTCGCGCGGCTTCCGGAATGCGCCGGTGAAGAAGGTTCGCGCCATGTGCACGACGATCGACGCCATGAACAGCAGCGCCGCCCAGTGATGCATCTGCCGCAGGAACAGACCGCCGCGCACCTCGAACGACAGGCGCAGCGACGACTCGTACGCCGCGGACATCTCGGTGCCTCGCAGAGCCGGGTATGCGCCCTGGTACGCGACCTCCTTCATCGACGGGTCGAAGAAGAGGGTCAGGAACGTGCCGGTCAGCAGCAGGATGATGAACGAGAAGAGCGCGACCTCACCGAGCAGGAACGACCAGTGGTCGGGGAAGACCTTGTTGAGAACCGCGCGCAGGGGCGTGGCCGCTTGGTAGCGCTCGTCCACCCCCTTGGCGAAGGAGATGGGTGCCTGAGCGAGATCGGCTTTCCGGCGCTTCACGGCCGCTCCCAGAAGTCAGGTCCGACGGTGTCCTTGTAGTCGGACTTTGCCACGAAGAAGCCTTCCTCGTCCACGCCGAGCGGCAGCATGGGCAGCCGCCGGCTCGCCGGACCGAAGATCGGCTGCGCGTTCCGGGTGATGAGGAACTGCGACTGGTGGCACGGGCAGAGCAGACGGTTGGTCTGCTGCTCGTACAGACTCGCGGGGCAACCGGCGTGCGTGCAGATCTTGGAGTACGCGACGTAGTCACCCCACATCGAGCCCTTGTTGCGGTGGTCGGCGTCCGCGTTCCTGCGGGCCTCGTCCGCGTCGTCCGACCGCAGGTGGATCAGCAGAGTGGGCGAGTCGGCGAACTCGTTGGTCGCGCCGCCCGGGATGCCGGGGAACACGGTCATCTGACCGCCGGTGCTGACATCCTCGGGGCGGATCGGCGTGCCGTCGCCGCGGGTCAACCGCACCAGCTTGCCGCCGTTGCCGGCCGGGTCGAACCCGGTGCGGAACAGCGGCGGATCCTCGCCGCGGTCGCGCTTGTGCGGGTCGTGGATCAGGCCACCGACCAGCGGTGCCGCCGCGGCGATGCCGAGCGGCGCCAGGCCGAGGGCGATCGCGCCCTTGAGCAGCGGGCGGCGCTGCACGCTCAGCTCGTCGGTCACGAACAGCATGGTCTGACCGGTGATGGTCTGCTCACTGGCCGGCGAGGCGCCCTCGTGGCGCTTCTGGATCAGCACCTCGTGCGGCAGCAGCTTCTTCGCCCAGGCCAGGATGGCGAAGCCGAGACCGAACAAAGCGATGGCCAACGTCACACCGAGGATCGGCGTGTAGTAGTCGCTCGCGGTGTCGCCCAGCCGGAAGCGCCAAGGCCACACGATGTAGAAGACGATGAACGCCAGTCCGCCGAGGCCGGAGATCATGAACAGCAGGGCGATGTTGCGCACGACGCGCTTCTCCGCCTTGGAGTTCGTCCCCTGGAACTGCGACTCGTACGTGACGATCTCGATGTCGTCGCGCCGGAGGCCCTCCTTGACGATGTCGAACCGGGACAGCCGCGGGTCGTTGACGTCGACCGGTTCCGGCTGCTCGGAAGGGGCATCGTGGTGCACTGTCGTCATGACTTCCCCGCAATCCACAGCGCCGTGAAGACAAGGATGGTGATACCGACTCCGAAGATCGCCAAACCCTCGGTCACCGGCCCGTACCGGCCCAGGTTGAACACGCCACCCGGGTCCTTGTCCTGCTGGATCTGCTGCGTGACGTACGTGATGATCTCGCGCTTCTCCTGCGGGGTGAGCTGATTGTCACCGAACACCGGCATGTTCTGCGGGCCGGTGAGCATGGCCGCGTAGATCTGCTCGGGGGTGGCGTCGTGCAGGCTCGGCGCGAACTTGCCGGAGGACAGCGCACCGCCGCCGCCGCCGAAGCCGTGGCAGGAGGTGCAGTTCACCCGGAACAGCTCGCCCCCTCGGGCCAGGGCCTCGGGGTTCGCGTTCAGGTCCTCGGTGTACTTGCCGTCGGCCGGCAGCTGCGGTCCGCCGCCCAGCTCCTGCACGTACTGCGCGAGCTGCTTGGTCTGCGTCTTGTCGAACTGCGGCGGCTTCTGCTCGGCCTGGGCCTCCTGCCGGGTCATCGGCATGCGGCCGGTGCCGACCTGGAACTCGACCGAGGCGGCGCCGACGCCGATCAGGCTGGGGCCGCGGCCCACGACACCCTGCGCGTCCCGCCCGTGGCAGACGATGCAGCTGTTGTCGAAGAGCTGCTTGCCTTCCTGCGCGGTCGCGGAAAGCTGCCGGTTGTCCTCGGCGAACGCTCCGGGCGCGAAGGCGGTGTAGACGCCGCCGGCCAGCGCGAGCGCGGCGAGCATGCGCACCGCCGCGCCGAGCCTCCGGCGCGCCCGGCTTGGCGCGGAGCGCCGCCGGGAGAACACCCGGCTGAGTCTGCTCCCGGACCGGGGCCGACCGGCGGGGGTGCTTGAAGTCATGGGCTGTGTCCCTCTGGATGTTGACCTGAAGCTCATGGGCGGGCGTGGGCTACTTGAGCCAATAGATCATGGCGTACAGCGCGATCCACACGACGTCCACGAAGTGCCAGTAGTACGACACGACGATCGCCGACGTCGCCTGCGCCGGGGTGAACCGGCCCATCGTCGTACGGATCATGTAGACGATGAAGGCGATCAGACCGCCGGTGACGTGCAGACCGTGGAAGCCGGTGGTCAGGTAGAACATCGAGCCGTACCCGTCGCGGTTGAGGGCGACGCCCTCGGTCACGAGGTTGCGGTACTCGTTCGCCTGCCCGAGCACGAAGATCAGGCCCATCACGAAGGTGATCGTGAACCAGCGCCGCAGCGCGAACACGTCGCCCTTCTCCGCCGCGAACACGCCGAGCTGGCACGTGACCGAGGACAGCACGAGGATCACCGTGAACGTCGTCGCGTACGGGACGTTCAACTCGGGCGTGTGCTCGCGCCACAGGTCGTAATCCGCCGCGCGGATGGAGAAGTACATGGCGAACAACGCCGCGAAGAACATGAGTTCGCTGGAGAGCCACACGATCGTGCCGACGCTGACCATGTTGGGTCGGGTCAGCGAGTGGATCCTGCTCTTGTCGATGGCTGAGGCCGCTGTCACGAGGTCATTATTGCCCCGCGATCAGGCATGCGTGCCGCGGGGGGTGGAATCCGGCACGTCTCGTGGCCCGACCGAACGCGACCGGGCCTCATAGGCCTAGCCTCGAATGGTGCAGCTAGCCGAAATCGTCCCGCTCGCCGCGGCCGGCGGGGACAATGACCTTCCCCCGTTCACGGTGGGGGCGATCTTCACGCAGTTCCGCTTCACCAGCCTGGTGGCGCTGATCCTGCTGGTGTCCGTGGCCTTGTACGGGTACGGCGTCTACCGCCTGCGCCTGCGGGGCGACGCGTGGCCGGCGGGACGCACGGTGGCCTTCGTCGTGGGTGGGCTGGGCTCCATCGGGGCGGTCACCGTCTCCGGCATCGAGGCGTACGACGACACGCTGCTGTCCGTTCACATGATCCAGCACATGGTGCTGTCCATGGTCGGCCCGATCTTCCTCGCGCTCGGGGCGCCGGTCACGCTTGCCCTCCGTACGCTGCGGGGAAGCTCACGCAAGACGCTGCTGTCGGTGATCCACAGCCGGGCCGCGCAGATCCTGGCGTTCCCGCTGGTCGCTTTCGGCATCTTCGTGGCGAACCCGTTCATTCTCTACTTCACCGGGCTGTACCGGCTGACCCTCGAGCACGCCTGGCTGCACGAGCTGGTCCACGTGCACTTCATCCTCACCGGCTGCCTGTTCTTCTGGCCGCTGCTCGGCCTCGACCCGCTGCCCGGCCGCTGGCCGTACCCGGGACGCGCGCTGCTCATGGTGCTGTCCGTGCCGTTCCACACAGTCCTCGGCCTGACGATCATGCAGAGCAAGACGCTGCTGGCCGGCGACTACTACCCGAACCTGCACCTGACCTGGGCAAACCCCTGGGACGACCAGGTCACCGCGGGCGGCATCCTGTGGGCCGGCGGCGAGATCGTCAGCGTCACCATGCTCGGCATCCTGGTGCTCCAGTGGATCAAGCAGTCCGAACGGGAGGCCCGCCGGATCGACCGGGCGCTGGACCGGGCCGAGGCGGAGGAGGCCGCGCGGGCGGCCGCGACCAACATCACAACGGCTGCGCCCGCCACGGCACCACGGCCGGACACCGAATAACCGCATTCGGTACGATCGGCGGGCCACTACGACGTGAACCGGGGCACATCTATGAGCGACGAACGGCCGCAGACCTACACGGTGCTGCTCTACAGCGACGACAGCGCGGTACGCGACCGGATCCGCCTGGCGATCGGAACGCGACCGGCCGCCGATCTCGAGGTCGAGTTCGTCGACGCCGCGACCTGGGAGGACTGCCGTAACCTCCTGGACAAGTACGAGATCGACCTGATGGTGCTGGACGGCGAGGCGGCCCCCGCGGGCGGTCTGGGCATCGCCCGGCAGACCAAGGACGAGTACGACTTCCCGCCGCCGGTGTGCGTGGTCATCGCCCGCGCCGCGGACCGCTGGCTCGCCGCCTACGCGCAGGTCGACCAGACCCTGGTCGCGCCGCTCGACCCGGTCACCACCGGGCAGACCATCGCCGGCATGCTCCGCGACCGCCGCAACGGCGTGGTTCCGCTGGGCACCATGGGCCCGCGTCACTGATCCCGATCACCGACGACCGCCGTACCCCCGACGGAGGCGCGCCATGGGCGCACGCACCTGGCCGAACCTGACGAATGCCCTGCTCAAGGGCGAGGAGCTGGCCACCGACGACACCGCGTGGGCGATGGGTCAGATCATGACCGGCAACGCCACGCCGGCGCAGATCGCCGGCTTCGCGATCGCGCTGCGCGCCAAGGGTGAGACGCCGGCCGAACTGGCCGGCCTGGTCGAGGCCATGCTGGACAACGCGACCTTGGTCACGCTGCCGGAAGAGACGCGCACCACTGCGGTGGACGTGGTGGGCACCGGCGGCGACCGGGCGAACACGGTGAACATCTCCACGATGGCCGCGATCGTCACGGCTGCGGCCGGGGTCACCGTGGTCAAGCACGGCAACCGCTCGGCGTCGTCCACCACGGGCACCGCGGACCTGCTGGAACACTTCGGCATCCCGCTCGACCTCGGACCGGACGGCGTGATCCGCACGGTCGCCGACGCCGGGATCGGGTTCTGCTTCGCCGCGCGATACCACCCCGGCATGCGGCACGCCGCGGTCACCCGGCGCGAGCTGGGCGTGCCGACGTTCTTCAACATGCTCGGCCCGCTGACCAACCCGGCCCGGCCCACCTCGGCCGCCGTCGGCTGCTTCGACCTGCGGATGGCCCCGGTGATGGCGGCGGTGTTCGCCCGGCGCGGCGACTCCGCGATGGTGATGCGCGGCGAGGACGGGCTGGACGAGTTCACCACGGCCGCGCCGACCCGGCTCTGGATCGCCGGCGACGGCAAGGTCACCGAGGAGCTGATCGACGCCACCGAGCTGGGTCTCCCCCGCTCGGAGCCGGCCGGTCTGCGCGGCGGCGATGTGGCGCACAACGCCGAGGCGGCCCGCCGGACGTTCGCCGGGGAGCCCGGGCCGGTCCGGGACGCGGTCGTGCTCAACGCGGCGGCTGCCTTCGCCGCGCAGAGTGGCTTCCCCGGCGACCTGAGAGACACGCTGCGGGCCGGAATAGCCCGGGCCCAGGAGACGATCGACTCCGGCGCCGCAACCGCTCAGCTGGCCCGCTGGGTGGACGCGGCGCAGAAGGCAAAAGCCGCCGAGTAACGAATCAGCGACAGACACGCCGCCGGTAATACACCATGATGCCGGAATTTCGTGGCAGCGTCTGAATCACATTCGGGTAATTCCACCTTCCGGCGAAGAGAGGAGCCACCCGTGTCGGAACGCGAATTGCGTTGTGCCATCTGCGACGGCGACATGTTGTTCGAGGTGCCCCCCTGCCCCGACGGCCACGACGAGTGCCCGGAGCTGGTCTGCACCCGCTGCGGCGCCGCCGAGGTCGTCGCACCCATAGTCGTCCACATGTGGTTCCCGGGTCAGAACAAGCGCGGCTGGGTAGCCCCCCAGCAGCGCCGAGCAGCCTAGCCCGCGGCACGCCACCCCGCCGCGCGTCATCCCGCGACGCTCCGTGCCGCCGCGCGCGTCATCCTGCGGCGCGCACAAGCTCCGCGGCGCCGCCTCGCCGCGCCTTAACCGCCAGGCGTTGCCCTGCCGCGCCCCGCTTCACCGCGCGCCCCGCTGCGCTGCGCATTTAGCTCCGTGGCGTCGCCTCGCCGCGCCTTAACCGCCAGGCGTTGCCCCGCCGCCTTCGCTCCACCGCGCCCCGCTCGACCGCGCGCTCTGCTCCGCGCGCCGCCTCGCCGGGCTTCGCCCCCGCCGGGCGTTGCCCCGCCACCCTTCGCCACGCCGCGCCGCCTCGCGCTCACCGTCGCGGGCCTGCCCGTGAAGGGGCAGGACGTGCGCGAGGAGCGCAAAGGTCCCCGCGTCGGTTCGCCGGAGGCGGCGATCCAGGGCTTCCTGAAAGGGGCGGGGCTCACCTCCATCGAGCAGGCAAAGATCGAGAGCGACC
>NZ_CAKUCL010000082.1 GCF_934643405.1 uncultured Actinoplanes sp. | reverse complement strand
CTCGTCGCCGGCGGTGAGCGTGCCGGCGTTGGCGCAGAACAGGTCGATCCCGCCGAGCTCGGCCCACGCGGTGTCGATCAGGCGGCGGGTGTCGTCCTCGTTCGCGGCGTCGCCGGGCACGGCCAGCCCGCCGATGTCGCTGGCCACCTCCTGCGCGGCGATCGGGTCGAGGTCGTTGACGATCACCTCGTCGCCCTCCGCCGCGAACCGCCGGGCCAGGGCGGCCCCGATCCCGCCGCCGGCCCCGGTGACCACGACCCTTCTCACTGCACGACCCCGGTCAGCGTCACACCGCCGTCGAGGACGAGCGTCTGGCCGGTGATCCAGGAGGCGTCGGCCGAGCAGAGGAAGTTGACCGCGCCGGCCACGTCCTCCGGCACGCCGAGCCGGGCCAGCGGGTACCCGGCCACCACGTCGTCCTCGCGGCCCTCGAAAAGGGCCGAGGCGAAGCGGGTCTTCACGACGGCCGGGGCCACCGCGTTGACCCGGACCTTGGGGGCCAGCTCGACGGCCAGCTCCTCGGTGAGGTGGATCAGCGCGGACTTGGTGATGCCGTAGAAGCCGATGCCCGGCGACGGCTTGAGGCCGGAGACCGACGAGATGTTGACGATCGCGCCACCCTCGGACAGCCCGCCGCGCAGCGCCTCCTGCACCCAGCCCAGCGTGCCGAGGACGTTGACCTCGAAGATCTTCCGGGCCGCGGCGAGGTCGAGCTCGGCGAGCGGGCCGAACACCGGGTTGATGCCGATGTTGTTGACCAGCGTGGTGATCGGGCCGAACCGGCCGAGCACGGTGTCGACCACCGCGGCCCGGTGGTCCGGGTCGTCGCCCTTGCCGGCCACCGCGATCGCCACCTCGGGGCCGCCGAGGTCCTTCGCGGCCTGCTCGAGCGCCTCCGGCTTACGGCCGGTGATGCCCACCTTGTAACCCTCGGCCACGAAGCGTTGGGCGATGGCGAAGCCGATGCCCCTGCTGGCCCCGGTCACGATCGCCACTTGGTCCGCCATCGCCCAACTCCTTCGCGTTTGCTTCCGTTTGTGCACGGGTCGTGCGAACACTAATCAGCGAGCTACCCCCTCGCCACCCTAGGCAGCCGGCGGGATCCCGTTCTGCGGCGGCGTCACGGCCGCGGCCTCGTAGGGTGCGACGGGCGCCTCCCCGTCGTCGGTCTGGTAGGGCTTGCCGAAGTACACGGCCTTGCCGCCCTCGACCTTCGTGAGCTGTTCACCGCCGTACCCGGAGTGGTCCTTGGCCGAATAGCGGAC
Source organism: uncultured Actinoplanes sp. (assembly GCF_934643405.1). Lineage (GTDB taxonomy): Bacteria > Actinomycetota > Actinomycetes > Mycobacteriales > Micromonosporaceae > Actinoplanes. Next base: position 24,709 of record NZ_CAKUCL010000082.1, on the reverse strand, counting down.
CGGGGTCAGACCGGGGCCGGTGTAACCACCCTTCTCCACGGCTTCGATCACCTTCTCCCGGGTCAGGTCCTTGCCCGCGGCCTGCAGCACCTGGACGAACAGGTAGCCGACGGACATCCCGTACACGATGTTGTTGTCCATCTCCGCGTTGTTGTTGTACTGCGTGTTGACCTTCTTGAACAGCTGGATCCACGGGTTGGCGTCGTCGGTGGCCAGCGGCAGATAGTTGGCCGCGACCACGCCCTCGAGCAGCGGGGCGGCCGCGCCGAGCGACTTGGCCAACGTCGTCGGGTCCGAGCCCACGTTGCTGACCACGAACGCGGGCTTGAACCCGATCTTCGCGGCGGTGCCGATGGACAGCGCTGTGAAGCCGGGCACAGTGGCGAGCATCACCACCTGGCAGCCCGCGGCCTTGAGCGCGCCCATCTGCGGGCCGACGTTCGGGTTGCTGGTCACGTACGACTGCTTGGCCGCCACCGGACCGAGGACCTTCTCGATGCCGGCCAGGCTGTCCCGGCCGAAGTCGTCGTCCTGGCCCATGAAGCAGACCTTCTTGCCGGCCTGCGTCTCCTTGACGTGAGTGGCGAGGATCTTGCCCTCGACCGTGTAGTCCGGGTTGAAGCCGAACGTGCCGGGATATTTGTCCGGCTGGTTCCAGCTGCGGCTGCCGCTGGCCACGAAGAGATCGGGTACCCGGTTGGTCTTGAGGAAGTCCAGCACGCCGGTGTGCGTCGGGGTGCCCAGGCCGTTCAGGATCGCGAAAACCTTGTCCTGGAGCACCAGCTGGCGCACGACCTGCTGGGTGTTCGACGGGTTGTAGCCGTCGTCCATGATCTTGTAAGTGATCTTGCGGCCGTGCACGCCGCCGTTCGCGTTGACGTAGTCGAAGTACGCCTTGGTGGCCGGCGCGATCTTCGAATATCCGGCGGCGGCCGGTCCGGTGAGCGGCATGTGGGTGCCGACCACGATCTCCGAGTCGGTCACCCCCGGGGTCTTCCCGCCGCTGCTTCCCTTGTCGCTGGTCCCGTTGCTGCAGCCGGCGGCCAGCAGCACGACGGCGAGAACGGTCGCGGTGCGTCTCATCATTGGCCTTTCTGCGATTTCTTGCGGGGGACTTTCAGGGCTGCCAGCCCTCCTGGGGCGGCCAGCATCACGACGACCAGGACGACGCCGAAGAAGGTCAGCGACAGGTTGCCCTCCAGCCGCTGCGATCCGGCTGCCTCGCCGATCTCCTGGGCGATCGCCGGCAGCACCACCAGCAGCACCGCGCCGATCAGCGCGCCGGCCAGCCGGCCCAGCCCGCCGATCACGATCGCCATGAGCAGGAACAGGGACAGGGTGAGCGGGAAGGCGCCCGGCGACACGCTCTGCGAGAGCACCGCGAACAGGGCGCCGGCCAGACCGGCGCAGGCCGCGGAGACGACAAAGGCCAGGACTTGCGTACGGGCGACGCTGATCCCGGCCAGCTTGGCCGCGGTCTCGTCATCCCGTACGGCGCGCATGTCCCGCCCGAAGCGGCCCCTGGTCAGGTATGCCAGGGCGAGGACGGTGACCAGGGCGCCGGCCCAGCACACCCAGGCCTGCCACTGCTCGACCAGGATCGTCCCGGGCGGCGGGTTCAGCGCCACGGGCAGGCCCTGGTCGCTGTTGAACGTCTCGTCGAAGGTGCTGGTGATCGACGGGACCACGACCGCGACGGCGAGGGTGAGGCCGGCCAGGTACGGTCCACGCAGTCGCGCGGCGGCCAGCCCGATCACCGCACCGACCGCCGTGGTCACCAGGATGGCGACGACGATGCCGGGGACCAGCAGGTTGACCTTGTTCTGCCAGAGGGCGAGCGTGTACGCGCCGGTGGCCATCAACGCGCCATGGCCCAGGGAGAGCTGGCCGTTGAGTCCGGTGAGGACGGTCAGGCCGGCGGTGACGCAGAGGTACGCCCCGACGGTGGCCAGCTGATACGTGCGGAACGGCGGGAGCGCGTAGGTCAGACCGATGATGATCGCCGCCCCGGCCACCGCAACCCAGATCGGGTTGATCCGTCTTCTCGCGGGTGGGGTGGCGAGCGTGGAGGCGACCCGGTCGCGGACGATCGTCATGCCGTTCTCGCTTTCGTGCGCGCTCGCGTGAACAGGCCGTCGGGGCGGCCCAGCAGCACGACCACCAGCAGGGCCAGCACCGCCATGGGCGCGACCGTGGCGCCGAGGTAGCCGCTGACGTATGCCAGCAGCAATCCCACGACGAGGCCGCCGATCACCGCGCCGATCGGACTGTCCAGACCGCCCAGCACGGCCGCGGTGAACGCCGAGATGAACAGCAGATCCATCGCCGTCGGGTGCAGGCCGAGCTCGGTCGGGATCACCAGCAGCCCGGCCAGGGAGCCGACCGCGGCGGCCAGCGCCCACCCCAGCGTCAGCATCCCGCCGACCGGCACACCGAGCAGCCGCGAGACATCCGGGGCGAACGCCGCCGCCCGCATCCGCAACCCCGTCGCCGTACGGGTGAAAAGAAGCGTGAGCAGCACGACCACCGCGCCCACCGAGACGAAGACGAAGATGTCGTAGCGGGAGAGCAGGGCCACGCCGCCGACCTCGAACGCGTCCCGGCTGAACGGCGCCGGCGCCGGCCGGAACTCGTTGCCGTAGATCATCCCCAGCACGCCCTGGATGATCAGCACGAGCCCGAGCGCGACCACCACGCCGTTGAGCGGCGACGAGTGATCGACGAAGCGCATCACCACGCGCTCCACGGCGGCGCCGAGCAGCAGGCCGCCGAGGATCGCGACGGCGAAGCCGAGCCAGTAGGAGCCGGTCGCGCCGGTCACCGAGTAACCCACGTAGACGGTCGCGACCGCCATGGCGCCCTGCGCGAAGTTGACGATGCGGGCGGCGCGCCAGATCAGCACGAGGGCGAGCGCGAACGCGGCGTACACCGCGCCCCGGCTGAGGCCGTCGAAGGTAAGAAAGAGAAATCGGTCCATGTCAGAACCCCAGGTAGGCGTGCCGGAGATCGGCGTCCCCGGCGAGCGCGTCGGCGGTGTCGGTGGTGGCGACGCGGCCCAGGGACAGGACGACGCCGACGTCGGCGACGGAAAGGGCGCTGCGCACGTTCTGCTCGACCAGGAGCACAGCCAGGCCCGTACGGTCGCGGAGGTCCCGCAGCAGCGCCATGATCTGCCCGGTGACCTTCGGCGCGAGGCCGAGTGACGGCTCGTCGAGCAGCAGCAGCCTCGGTTGCGCCACCAGGGCCCGGCCGACGGCGAGCATCTGCCGCTCGCCGCCGGAGAGCTGATGGCCGAGGTGGTCCCGGCGGTGCGCGAGCGGCGGGAACAGGTCATAGATGTCGTCCAACGGCGCTTTTTTCGTACGCCACAGGCCGCCCAGCCGCAGGTTCTCCTCGACGGTCAGCTCCGTGACGACGCCCCGGCCCTCCGGGACGTGCGCGATGCCGTGGCGCACCATCCGTTCGACCTTGACGCCCTTGAGGTCGACCCCGTCGAACGTGACGCGCCCGCTTGCGGCCGGGAGCAGCCCCGACACCGTACGCAACAGGGTTGTCTTGCCCGCGCCGTTGGCACCGAGAACCGCGACGATCTGTCCTGGCTGGACGGTCAGCGTGACGTCCCGGAGCACCGGCGCCGCCCCGTATCCGGCGGTGAGCCCCTCGACCTGGAGCGTCATGCGGCGGCCCCCAGGTACGCGTCGGTGACCTTGGGGTCGTTGCGGATCCGGTCCGGCGGCCCGAGCGCGATCGGCTTGCCGAAGTCGAGCACCAGGATCTCGTCGCAGACCGCCATGACGAGATCCATGTGGTGCTCGACCAGCAGGACGGTCGTGTCCGCCTCCCGGATCAGCGTCTCCAGCCAGCGGATCTCGTCGGTGTCCAGGCCGCCGGCCGGCTCGTCGAGCATGAGGATGCGGGGTTCGGCGACCAGGGCGCGGGCCAGCTCGACCCGTTTGCGTACCGCGTACGGCAGCGTGCCCGGCATCGTCCCGGCGTGCTCGCTGATGCCGCAGCGTTCGAGGGCCGCGTGGGCACGCTGTTCCGGCTTTCTGCCGTGCCGCACGCCGGCCAGCACGTTCTCCAGGACGGTCAGCCCGTTGAACTGGCCGACGCCTTGCAGCGTCCGGGAGATCCCGTGCCGGACAAGGTGGTGCGGCCGGGGCCGAAAGGGCCGGCCGTCCAGCGTCATCTCCCCGGCGGCGGCCGGCACGAACCCGCAGACGACGTTGAACAGTGTCGTCTTGCCGGCGCCGTTCGGCCCGATGACGCCGACGACCCGCCCCGGTTCGATCCGCAGCGAGACGTCGTCGAGGGCAAGAAGCCCGCCGAAGCGGACAGTCAGATGGTGGAGGGCAAGCCCCTGATCTGGTGTTGACATGATCGCCTCGCCGGGACCGTTGGTAGTCCGATGTGGAGCGTGAAGGTCAACTTTTTACACTTGGAGTGTAACTTTCGAGGCGGTCGCGTCAACCCGCTGATACCCGCTTGTTAACCAACCGACCTGCAAATCTCGCCGGCAGCGGATGGACCCGGGTGAATCGCCCGGCGCGCCCGTGCCGCGGTCTCGCAGAGCGACCCTTGCGGTCGGCGCGATTCCCGGCGGCGCGTGGGGCGCGGACGTGCGGCATGGGGGCGCACGGATGTGCGGGCGCGGGCCTGCGACGTCTGGGCGTACGGGCGTGCGGGCGCGACGTCTGGCATGCGGGCGTTCGGGGGCGAAGTCGGGATGTGCGGGCGTGCGGGTGCGACGTCGGGAGGTGCGGGGTGGGGGCGTGCGGCGTCACGCGGGTGGCGTGCCGGCTGCGGCGTGGAGACGTGCGGGTATGGGGCGCGGGAGGTGCGGGTGCGGCACGTGGACGTGCATGGTGCGGCGCGGGGGACGTGCGGGTATGGCGGCCGAAGAATGGGGCCGGGGCCGACGGAGCGGCGCGGGTATGCGGCGTGCCGGGTGCGGCGGGGGCGGGATGCGACGTGCGTGCGGGCGTAACCCTCCCCGAGCTGGCCGGGTGGCGGAGTCCGCCGAACTGGTCGCTGCGGTGAGCGGCTTGTGGCCGTGGCGTATGGCATCAGACGCCGGGACGATGGTCGCACGGGAGTCGGCTGTAGGTGAGCGAGCGGGCCCCGACGCACATCGCAAGACCGCGAAGACCGGCGTGGACGAATTTCGCCAACGCTCGGGCCGCCTTCAGGCGATCGACGGCTCGGAAGCAGGCCCCAACCTTGATCGCCGTCTCCGCGCCGCCTCGCGCTCTCGCGCCTCTGGGCCCGCGTCGGGTACCGCTCCGCGCTCGTAGCGCCCGCCGCTGCCTGCGCCGCGCTCTCGCGCTTACCGCCGCACGTGCCCACCCGCACCCACCCCGGGCACTCCGGCCCGCTTGCCGCGTCCTATCGCCCTCGCGTTTGCCGTGCTCGCCGCGGTCTCTCGCCCGACGTTGACCGGCCCGCGCCGCCCGCGCTCCCGCCGCACCGGGCCTTACCAGCCGCACCGGGCCTTACCAGCCGCGGCTGCCGGCACCGCGCCCTTCCGCCCGCCCCTATCGGCACCCGCGCCGATCCGCTCGCCGCCGGCCGCTGCCACAGCCGGCCACGCCCGCCGGGGCGCCCCCGAGGCCGCCGCGGGCGCCAGGCCTACGCCACGTTGATGGGCCGGAACTGAACGCTCACCCGCGGCCCCACCGGGCGGGCGGTCTTCAGGATCGCGTGCTCCCACGTTCTCTGGCAGGAGCCGCCCATCACGATCAGGTCGCCGTGGCCCAGGGGGAAGCGGAGCGTCTCGTGGCCGCCTGCTCGGGGGCGCAACGACAAGTAGCGCGGGGAGCCCAGCGACAGGATGGCGACCATCGTGTCGCGGCGTGCGGAGCGGCCCAGCGTGTCGCCGTGCCAGGCGACGCTGTCGCGGCCGTCTCGGTACAGGCACATGCCGGCCGTCACGAACTCCTCGCCCAGTTCCTCGGCGTAGTGGGCGTTCAGCGCGGCCTTCGCCTCGGCCAGCGTCGGGTGGGGCAACTGCTCGTCGCCGCCGTACCACCGCAGGAGGCGGGGCACGTCGACGACGTTGTCGTACATCTGGCGACGGTCCGCTCGCCAGTCGATCTCGAGCAGGGTCTCGAACACGGCGTCCGAGCCGTGCATCCAGCCGGGCAGCACGTCGACCCAGGCGCCGGCGGTCAACCGGTGCCGGGTCAGACCGGACAGCGGCTCGAGCGACGTCGCCTCGCCGCCGCCCATCATGTCGAGCATCGACGGCTGATAGGTGCTGGTCATGGGGCTATCTTAGTACGGATGTTCGATCTTCGCCGCCGGCCTCCGGAGAGGGAACGGGGGCGGGGGTGGGGGTGGGCTTGCTGGTCCGGAGCACGGCGACGGCCACCGCGGCGGCGGCCAGGCCCCCGACGATGCCGACGACCGACGCCACCGAGATGGACGAGACGAAGGCTTCCTTCGCCACCCGCGCCAGGCCGGCGTCTCCGGTCTCGGCGGCGATCCGCAGTGCGTCGCCGATCGAGTCCCGGGCCGCGCCTGCGACGTCGGCCGGCATCGCGTGACGGTAGGCGGCCGTGAGCACGCTGCCGAGCACAGCCACGCTCAACGCCGTACCCACCTGTTGCACCGTGTCGTTGACGGCCGAACCCACGCCCGCCCTCTCCGGCGGCAGGGCCGCGAGCAGTGTCCCGTACGCGGCCGGGCCCGCCGTGCCGCTGCCGGCGCCGATGATGACCAGCGCGATCGCCAGTTTGAGATATCCGTCCGAGGGGCTCAGCGAGGCGAGCACCGCGAAGCCGCCCGAGACGAGGACCAGGCCGATGGCCAGTGCGGCCCGGGTGCCGAGCTTCTTGTCGACGACCACGCCGATGCCGTTGAACACCATGCCGGTGATCAGCATCGGGATGAAGGCGGTGCCGGCCTTCAGCGGCTCGTACCCGAGGACGAACTGGAGGTACTGCGTCAGGGCCAGCAGCACGCCGCCCGCGGAGAAGGACAGCAGCACGATCGAGAGGCTGGCGCCGGCGAAGTTCCGGTTGCGGAACAGCGCCATCGGCAGCATCGGCGCGGCCACCTTGCGCTCCCACCAGGCGAACGCGGTGAGACCGGCGAGCGCGATGACGAAGCCGCCGATCGTCGAGGCGGAGCTCCAGCCGTCCTTCGCGGAGGAGATCACGCCCCAGACCAGCGCCGCCATGCCGATCGTGGAGAGCAGCGCGCCGATCAGGTCGGGCGGACCGGCCGGGCCTCGTGACTCCGGGATGATGACCAGCGCGGCGATGATGCCCAGCGCGGCGATCGGCACGTTGAGCAGGAAGACCGAGCCCCACCAGAAGTGCTCGAGCAGCAGGCCGCCGAGGGTGGGGCCGCCGAGCGCGCCCAGCATCAGCACCGAGCTCCAGATCGCGATGGCTTTCTTGCGCTCGGCTTCGTCGAAGACGGTGGTGAGGATCGACAGCGTGCCCGGCATCAGGAACGCGGCGCCGGCGCCCATCAGCGCGCGGACCGCGATCAGCTGGCCGGGGGTCTGGCACATCGTCGCGAGCACCGAGGCGCTGCCGAAGACGATCAGGCCGATGATCAGCCCCCGGCGGCGGCCGTGCCGGTCGGAGAGGCCGCCCGCGGTGAGCAGGAGCCCGGCGAAGACCAGCACGTACGCGTCGATGATCCATTGAATGTCGGCGGTGCTCGCGCCGAGGTCGCGGATCAGTGACGGGATGGCGATGTTGAGCACCAGGTTGTCCACGACGACCACCAGCAGGCTCAGGCAGAGCACGGCGAGGATCAACCAGCGGCGTGGGTTCCGTTCGGGCACGGCGGCCTTCTCTCGTACGGCGTTCGAGTAACTCGCACACCGTACCAGTAAGTCGAACAGTGTACGAGGCCCGGCTAGGATGGACGGCATGGCCGACTCGTACATCGACTCCGTGTGGACCCGCCCCGGCCGGGCGGGCCGCGGTGGCCAGCCCACGCTGAGCCGGGAGCAGATCGTCCGCGCGGCGATCGAGCTGCTCGACGCCGAGGGCACGGCCGGGCTGAGCATGCGCCGCCTCGGCACCCACCTGGGGTCCGGCGCGACGTCGCTGTACTGGCATGTCGCGAACAAGGACGAGCTGCTCGAACTGGCGGTCGACGCGGTGATGGGCGAGGTCTACGTGCCCGACCCCGGCGACACGGGCTGGCGGGTCGGCGCGTCGATCCTGGCGAACCAGATGCGCCGGATGCTGCTGCGGCACCCCTGGGTCCTGGGCCTGCTCGGCGTCCGGCCGACCCTCGGCCCGAACGCGATGCGCATGGGCGACCGTTCGGTGGCCCTGTTCACCGCCGCCGGATTCCACGGCATGGCGCTGGCGCACGCGGCGTCCGTGCTGAACGCCCACGCGATCGGCTCGGCGACCACCGAGTCGGGCTTCATCGCGTCGGTCAAGCGGTCCGCGGCGCCGGTGTCGCGGATGGCCGAGCGCATCGAGCCGTACCTGGACGAGGTCGGTCCCGAGCACCCCAACTACGACAAGTGGCGCAAGGAGAACAACGTCCTGGCGATGAACCCCGAGCAGGTGATGGCCGACAACTTCGCCTTCGGCCTGGAGCGCATCCTCGACGGCCTGGAGCTGTGGCTGAGCAGGGAAGATCACTGAGTTTGCGGACGGCGTGAGCCCCGCGCCCGTCGGGTCGGCCGGACACCGTGCCCGGTTACGCCCGATCGCGCGTGTTCCCTAGCGGTAGGGGCGGCACCGGAGAAGCGGGACGTTGCGCCAGGGGTTGCTGTCCGGGGCGGGCACCCGGTTCGCGGCGGGCACGGGCGACGGCGTACGGGAAGGGAAAGGCCGCCGGCTCGGTGTGCCGGCGGCCTTCTCGTCAGTCCTTGCCGGGGGCCGGCGGGTTGTAGGTGATCTCGCCCGGCGGCAGCGGGAACTCCTGGTCGCCGAACGGGGAGGGGCCGCCCTGGTGGGGGAGGGCCAATTCGGCCACGTCCATGAGGCCGTCCTCGCGGATGGGCGGCGCCTCCGGCTGGCGGGCGCTCGAGAACGGGGTGCCGGCCGACACGCCGGTCACGCCCATGGAGGTGCTGGGTGCCATCGAGCCGGAGCCCGGGCCGCTTGCGGTGAAGCCGACGGCGGTGGATGCGCGTGCGGGTTCGTTCTCCAGTTGGTCGCGGCGGAAAATCTTGCGACCGAGCCAGACCAAGGGGTCGTAACGTCTGTCCACCACGCGCTCCTTCATCGGAATGATCGCGTTGTCCGTGATCTTGATGTGCTCGGGACAGACCTCGGTGCAGCACTTCGTGATGTTGCAGTAGCCGAGGCCCTGGTGAGCCTGCGCGTACTCCTTGCGGTCCTCGCGAGCGTCGAGCGGGTGCATGTCCAGCTCGGCCGCGCGGATGAAGTAGCGCGGGCCGGAGAACGCGGACTTGTTCTCCTCGTGGTCGCGAACCACGTGACACGTGTTCTGGCAGAGGTAACACTCGATGCACTTGCGGAACTCCTGGCTCCGCTCCACATCCACCTGCTGCATCCGGTACTGGCCCGGTGCCAGGTCGGCCGGCGGCGCGAACGCCGGCGTCTCGCGCGCCTTCTCGTAGTTGAACGATACGTCGGTGACCAGGTCGCGGATCACCGGGAAGGTGCGCAATGGTGTGATCGTGACGACCTCGTTCTCCTCGAACGTGGACATCCGGGTCATGCAACCCAGCTTCGGCTTGCCGTTGATCTCCATCGAGCACGAGCCGCACTTGCCGGCCTTGCAGTTCCACCGGCAGGCCAGATCGGGCGTCTGGGTGGCCTGCAAGCGGTGGATGATGTCGAGCACGACCTCACCCTCGTTGACCTCGACCTGAAAGTCCTGGATCTCGCCACCGGACGAGTCACCGCGCCAGACGCGGAAGTGGCGCTTGGTGCCCATTACTTCGCCTCCGTCTCGGCCAGAGCGTCGAACTCGGCCAACTCGTCCTCGGTCAGGTATTTCGACAGCTCGGCGCGATCGAAGAGCTGAATCAGCTCGGCCCGCATCCGCGGCAGCGGCTTGCGTTCCAGGTGCACGTCACCGGCCTGATCCAGCGAGCAGACCAGGTTGACCTGGCGCCACTGCGGATCCATGGCCGGGAAGTCCTCCCGGGTGTGGCCGCCGCGCGACTCCTCGCGTTCCAGCGCCGCCTTCGCCGTGCACTCCGAGACGACCAGCATGTTGCGCAGGTCGAGCGCGAGGTGCCAGCCCGGGTTGTACTTCCGGCCGCCGGTCGCGCCGACGTTCGCCACCCGGGCCTTGAGCTCCTGCAGCCGCTTGAGCGCGTCGGTCAGCTCACCCGCCCGCCGGATGATGCCGACCAGGTCACCCATCACCGCCTGGAGGTCCTGCTGGAGCGTGTACGGGTTTTCGCCGCTCTGCCGCTGGAGCGGGGCGAGGGCCGTGTCGACCGCCGCCTCGACGTCACCGGTCTTGACCTTGGGCCGGCGGGGCAGCGCGTCCACGTACGCCGCGGCGTGCTCGCCCGCCCGCTTGCCGAACACCAGCAGGTCGGACAGCGAGTTGCCGCCGAGCCGGTTCGAGCCGTGCATGCCGCCGGACACCTCACCGGCCGCGAACAGGCCCGCCACCGAGCCGAGCGCGGCACCCGAGTCCGGGTCGACCTCCACGCCGCCCATCACGTAGTGACAGGTGGGACCGACCTCCATCGGCTCCTTGGTGATGTCGACGTCGGCCAGCTCCTTGAACTGGTGGTACATCGAGGGGAGCCGCCGGGTGATCGTCTCGGCCGGCATCCGGGTCGACACGTCCAGATAGACGCCGCCGGCCGGGGTGCCCCGACCCGCCTTGACCTCCGAGTTGATCGCGCGCGCGACCTCGTCACGCGGCAGCAGCTCGGGCGGGCGGCGGTTGTTGTCCGCGTCGGTGTACCAGCGGTCGGCCTCCTCCTCGGTGTCCGCGTACTGCTTGCGGAACACGTCGGGGACGTAGTCGAACATGAACCGCTTGCCCTCGGAGTTGCGCAGCACGCCACCGTCACCGCGGACCGACTCGGTGACCAGGATGCCCTTGACGCTGGGCGGCCAGACCATGCCCGTCGGGTGGAACTGGAGGAACTCCATGTTGATCAGCGTCGCGCCGGCCCGCAGCGCGAGCGCGTGGCCGTCACCGGTGTACTCCCAGGAGTTCGAGGTGACCTTGTAGCTGCGGCCGACACCGCCGGTCGCGAGCACCACCGCGGGCGCCTCGAGCAGGATGAACTCGCCGGACTCGCGGTAGTACCCGAAGGCGCCGGCCACCCGGTCGCCGTCGAGCAGCAGCTCGGTGATCGTGGTCTCGGCGAACACCCGGATGCGGGAGTCGTAGTTCCCGGTCTCGGCGTAGTCCTCCTGCTGCAACGAGACGATCTTCTGCTGGAGCGTGCGGATCAGCTCCAGGCCCGTACGGTCGCCGACGTGCGCCAGGCGGGGGTATTCGTGCCCGCCGAAGTTCCGCTGGGAGATCTTGCCGTCCTTGGTGCGGTCGAAGAGCGCGCCATAGGTCTCCAGCTCCCAGATGCGCTCCGGCGCCTCCTTGGCGTGCAGTTCGGCCATCCGGAAGTTGTTCAGGAACTTGCCGCCGCGCATGGTGTCCCGGTAGTGGACCATCCAGTTGTCGCGCGAGTTCACGTTTCCCATCGCCGCCGCGGCGCCGCCCTCGGCCATGACCGTGTGCGCCTTGCCGAACAGGGACTTCGAGATGATCGCCGTGCGCTTGCCGGCCAGCCGGGCCTCGATCGCCGCGCGCAGACCGGCGCCGCCGGCGCCGATCACCACGACGTCGAAATGGTGTCGTTCGATTCGATCAGTCATCGTCCGCGTCGCTCCTTAGCCGACGAACCGCAGGTCGGAGAACCAGCCGGCGGAGACCGCCATGACGTAGAAGTCGGTCAGTGCGAGCGTGCCGAGGGTGATCCAGGCGAGCTGCATGTGCCGCGTGTTCAGCTTCGACACGAAGGTCCAGAAGCGGTAGCGCATCGGATGCTTCGAGAAGTGCTTGAGCCGCCCGCCGGCGATGTGCCGGCAGGAGTGGCAGGACAAGGTGTAGGCCCAGAGCATCACCACGTTGCCGACCAGGATGATGTTGCCCAGCCCGAAGCCCAACCCGCCGGGGCTGTGGAACGCGCGGATCGCGTCCCACGTGTTGATCAGCGAGATGATGACGGCGGCGTAGAACGCGTAGCGGTGGATGTTCTGGAAGATCAGCGGGAAGCGTGTCTCACCGGAGTACTTCTGGTGCGCGTCCGGCACGGCGCAGGCCGGCGGCGACAACCAGAACGCCCGGTAGTACGCCTTGCGGTAGTAGTAGCACGTCAGCCGGAACAGCAGCAGGAACGGCAGTGTGAAGGCCGCCTCGGGGATGAGCCAGAAGGACGGCAGCGGCGTGCCGAACTCGGCCGAGCCCTCGACGCACCGGTCGGTGAGACAAGGGGAGTAGAACGGCGTGAGGTAGTGGTAGTCGTCGACGTAATACCACTTGTGCATGAAGACGCGGACGGTCGCGTAGATGACCCATGCCGCGAGACCAACGAAAGTGACCAGTGGCGGAAACCACCACCGGTCGGTTCGCAACGTCTTCGCCGCGATCGCCGCGCGTTCTCGCGCGGCGCCCGGCCTCGTTGCCGTCGTCGTCATTCGATCTCCTGACGTACCTGTGTGACCCGGCTGTTAACGGGCGGGGGTGCCGTTCAGCCGCCATGCGTCGGTGATGTGTGGCACACGTTACGCCGACGGTCGGACAGTTTCGTGGCCAGGGATGCCGTCTAGGTCACAAAAGTCGACCCTGATCGCATCGACGTGGGCTGACGCGTTAGTGGATCTTGAGGTTCAGAGATCGGGGGTGGCCAATCGGCGGACCGGTCCGGCGCAGGACGCCGGCGACCGCCTGGTCAGCTCGTCGGTCACGGCCAGGCCGTCGGTGGTGCGCGGGGCGACGTAAAAGGCCGGCGTACGGGACTTGGCCTGCTTGTCGAGCGCGTCGGCGAACACCGTGCGGGCGTCCAGCAGCTGCCGCCACGCGTCCTCGTCGCCCTGGTTGTGCAGGCCGTCGACGTAGATGCGGACGGCCGCGTTCTCGTCCCGGACCGCGGCGGCGCGGGCGGCCGGCGTGGTGGTGGCGCCGGGCGGGATGAGCTTGTTGAGGCGCCGTTCCAGGTCCAGGCAGCCCGCGGCCTGCTGCTGGCGCGAGTCGCGCGCGTCGGCCGCCCGGTCGCGGACGCCGTCGTAGGCGGAGATCACCGAGAGGGCGCCGGCGCAGAGCGCGACCACGACGACGGCCGCGGCGACCGAGATGCCCGCGATGAACCACTGCCGCTTGCGGCGCTGGCGCGGATCGGAGGCGCTGCCGGCGCGAAGCGGGCCGAGCCCGAACATCCGCCGCCGGGCAGAGGCGGGGCGCCGTCCGCCGCCGGCCGGCCAGGCGGCGGCAGACGGTCCGGAGGCCTCGGCCCCCGAGCTCGACGCCCCCGCAGGCCGCCCACCGGGCGGGCCGGTCACCGGCTCGTCGGCGCGATCGTGCGGCGCATCGCTCACCGGCTCAGTGAAACACGCCCGTCAATGAACCGGGAGACTCAGCCGGACGCGTTCCCGGTGAGGTTCCAGCTGGCCAGGTGCACGGCCGGCGCCGCGTACCGCACGCCGGACCACCGGTCCGGCAGCATCACCGTCTCGCTGCCGATGCCGCGGACCATGCCGATGCCGAGCGCCTGCGGGTACGACTGGGTGAACCGCATGTTGCCCACCGCGCCCACCACCTCGCCGTCCTCCACGAGCCACACGCCGTTGCGGGTCAGCCCGGTCACCACCAGCGTCTTCTGGTCGAGCACCCGGGTGTACCAGAAGTCGGTGACGAGCAGCCCGCGTTCCATCCGCGCGACCAGCGGCCGCGCCGACCGGGCGATCAGCTCGTCCGGGGTGACCGGTGGCAGCACCGGCTCGGTCGCCGCCTGCGACGCCTCCAACCGCAGGCTGGAGGCGACCGGTCCCCACGTGCGCGACGCCTCGGACGCGTGGCCGGTCGACGTCGTGCCCGCCTCGGCGGCCGAGGCCCGGTCGTGGGTGACCGCCTTGGTCACGCCCTCCCGCACCAGCACCAGCCAGTCCCGCGGCGTGCCCTCGAGGTCGAACGGCAGCCCGGTGGCCGGCTCGTCCCGGCTGCCGAGCGGCTCGTCGACGATCGTCACCGACGGGTCGAACTGGTCCACGTCGAGCTCGACGAACGACTGCCCCTGGGCGTACGCCTTGCCGTTGAACCCGAACGCCGCGAGGTTGGCCAGGATGTCCGCGACGGCCTCCGGTTCGAGCACCACCTCGTACCGGCCGGGCGGCAGCTCCCGCGGTTGCCGGCCGGCCCGCGCCTTGGCCGCCGCCCGCGCGCCCAGCACCGCGCCGTCCAGGTCGGCGAGGCGGCCGCCGGCCAGCCGCGCCACCCCGTCCGAGCCGTCGTACCGGGCGATGCCGTCCATCGCCGCCTCGGCCGAGCGGCCCTCCAGCGCGTGGCCGGCCGTGTTCGCGAAGGCGGCGGAGTCATAGACCGTGCGGCAGTACCCGGCCGTCTCCAGGTCGCCCGCCGCCCGTACGAAATCGCGCACCCGCTCGGCGCGTTCGGCCGGGGTGGCCCGCGCGGTCGCCTCGTCGAAGCCGAAGTCGAGCCCGGAGCGCTCGCCGGAGCCGTGATAGCCGGCCGACTGATGCACCGGGGTCGGCCGGGTCAGGCCCGGCCACAACGCGTCGGGCGGGCTGACCCGGGCCGCCGCGATGGTCCGCTCGACCAGCGTGTCCAGCCCGTCCGGCCCGGTCAGCGTGGTGGAGGCGGAGGCGGTGCGGCCGTCCAGGTGCAACCGCAGCCGTACGGTCGTGGTCGCCTCCGCGACATTCTGGTGGATCATCGAATTCGCGAAGCGGGTCAAGGCCTCGGCGTGGTGCCGCACCATGACCTCGGCCTCGGCGCCCCCGCCCGCCTGCCGCCGGACCAGGTCCACGACTCGGCCGGCGAGGTCCAGCTCGGCGTTCATCCGCGCACCCCCACCCGTACGCCGGTGAATCGGGCCGGCGCCGCCGGATGGCCGGTGTGGCCGATCTGCCCCGGCTGTCCCTTGCCGCAGTTGGGTGTGCCCCACGCGGTCGTCTCCGCGGAGAGCATGTCCATCGACTGCCAGAACTTCGGGCCGATCCCGGTGTACGTCGGGTTACGCAGCATCCGGCCCAGCTTGCCGTTCTTGATCTCGTACCCGATCTCGCAGCCGAACTGGAAGTTGAGCCGGCGGTCGTCGATCGACCAGGAGCGGTTGATGTCCATGAGGACGCCGTCGTCGGTGGCCGCGATGATCTCGTCGAGCGTGTGCGGGCCGGGCTCCAGACCCACGTTGGTCATCCGCACCATGGGCAGCCGCGCCCAGCCGTCGGAGCGGACGCTGCCGGCGTAGTCCAGCCCCGCGACCGCGGCCGAGTCACGGCCCGCCAGCACACCGACCCAGATCCCGTCCCGTACGGCGTCGCGCTTCTGCGCCGGGGTGCCCTCGTCGTCGAAGCCGAAGCTGCCCAGCGCGCCCGGGATGCCGGGGTCGATGGTGATGTTCATCAGCTCGGAGCCGTAGCGCAGCGAGCCCAGCCTGCTCAGGTCGAGCCAGCTGGTGCCGGCGAAGGCGGCCTCCCAGCCGAGGATGCGGTCCAGCTCGATGGCGTGCCCGACCGACTCGTGGATCTGCAGCGCGAGCTGCTCGCCGCCGAGCACCAGCGTGGTCTCGCCGGCCGGGCAGAGCGGCGCGGTGAGCAGGGCGCGCGCCTCCTCGGCCATGCGCGGCGCGTTGCCCACCAGGTCGAGCTCGTCGACCAGTTCCCAGCCGCGCGTGCCGTACTGCCCGCGATGCGAGGGCCAGGACCGCCGCTGGATCTCGCCGTCCCCGTACGCGCTGGCCGTGACGCCGGCGCCGCACTCGCGGATGTGCTGGTCGATGCGGTGGCCCTCGCTGGAGACGAACCACTTGCGGGTGTCCCAGATCTGGTAGATCGCCTCGGCCAGGTCGGCGCCCGCCTCCTTCGCCGCGGCGGTGGCCCGCACCAGCAGGTCGCCCTTCGTGGAGAGCGGCACGGACAGCGGATCGATCTCGCACTCGCTCTGCCAGCTGGCCTGCCGCGGGGCGGACGGCACCAGGTCGACCGCCCGGCCGGGCACCATCGCGGAGGCGGTGGCGATCTGCGCGGCCCGGCGACCGGCCGCTTCGGCGGCGGCCGAGGACAGGTCCGGTACGGCGTAGAAGCCCCAGCTCGACCCGACCAGAGCCCGCACGCCCAGGCCGGCGCTCTCGTTCGAGGTGAGATCCTCGATGTCGCCGTCGCGCGCGGTCATCGACTCGGTCCGGCGCACCATGACGCGTGCGTCGGCGTAACGGGCGCCGGCGTCGAGCGCGGCTTGCACCGCCGCCGACGCCTCATCGAAGTGATCCATGCACCGACCCTATGAGACCGGTACGACAAAACGCATCGCGGCGCCAGCTATGCAGCCGGATCGATGTCGCTTCGGTGTTGGCGTGCCTAGGACTGAAGGAAAGCCCGCTCCTCGGCCAGGGAGGCGTGCGGGACGGACGGGTAACCGGGTAGCTCGGCGCCGACCACCAGCAGCGGCCGGGAGTGGTCGGACTGGGCGGCCGCCTCCAGCAGGCTGTGGTGGGCGTACGCGTCGGCGGCGTCCCGGCGGTCGCCCAGGTAGCGCTCGGCGAACGGGCGCGGGAGGTCCGCCCAGTCCAGGACCGGGTCGCGGGCCACGGCCCGGTGGAAGACCTCCGGGCGGCGCAGCACCGCCATCGCGGCCAGCCAGCCGCCCAGCGACGCGCCCCGTACGGAAACCGAGGAAAGGTCCAGGTCGGGGTGCTTGCCCACCAGGGCGAGCAGGGCGTCCACCTGGTCGCCGAGGACGACGTCGACGAGGCGCCGGTGGACCACCTTCTCGAAGCTGGGCGCCACCCCGGGCGTACCGCGGCTGTCGATGCTCACGACGGCGAAGCCGGAGTCGGCCCACCACTGTCTCTCCTGCCAGGCCGCCGGGTCGGCGACCACCTGCTGATGGCCCGGCCCCTCGCCCAGGGTGACCAGCACCGGGATCTTGGAACCGCCGACGAAGGACGCCGGATACAGCACGGCGGAGGGCAGGCGGCGGTCGGTCACTCTTTCCAGAGCGGGCTTCGGCCGGTACGGGAGGGTGGCCGCGAACGATCGCAGCGTGGCCACCAGGGCGTCATCGCGCCAGACCTCGCGGTCGATCACCAGGACGTCGCCGCCGGTGGCCGCGCGGTGCCAGCCCGGCGTCGTGGAGATCTCCGAGGCCTCCGCTCCGCCGCCGCCCAGCGCCGTACGCACCCGGAAGATCGAGCGCACCGAAGGGTCGCCGTCGGTGCCCTCGACGATCAGCTCCGGCGTCACCGACGGCGCGCCGGTACGGGACAACGTGCCGACCACCCGCCGCACGTACAGGCCGGGCGGGGTGAGCAGGCTGCCGTCGGCGAACAGGCAGCGCGCGTCGAAGCCGTCGTGGGCCAGTTCGCCGCCGACCAGCACCCGCCCGTCCGGCAGGTGCCGCGGCGTGCCCGGCACCGGCTCCACCCAGCGGGCGTCGGCCAGCTCGGCGTGCACCTGGGTCTCCCCGGTCCGCGGATCGATCGCCAGCACCAGCCCGTGCTGCTGCATCCGGCGCAGCACGGTGATCAGCGGACCGCCGCCGTCGCCCCAGAACACGTCCACCACATGCGGGTACGTCTCCCGGTCCCAATGCACGTCGACCCAGCCCAGGTCGAGATCCAGCAGGTGCAGGCTGGTCGAGCCGGCGGTGCGGGCGGCCAGGATCTGGTGCCCGTCCGGCGACCACCACCAGCCGCGGTCGCGCCCGAGGCGCCGGGCGGCCGGGTCCGCCACACCCCAGGTGATGGTGCCCACATGCTCGCGCCACGCGTTGCCCGGCTCGCCGGCCAGCAGCCGGTCGCCGTCCGGCCCGGCCACCCGCAGCGACGGCGCGCCGCTCGCCCGCCCGATGTAGCCGATCGCGCGTCCCACCGGGTCCGGCCGGGGGTCCTCCACCGGCTCGTCGGTCGGCACCTCGGTGACCTCGCCGAGAATCAGGTCCACCCGGTGCAGGCGCCCGTCTCTCGCGAACGCCGCGACGCGGGCATCGCGATCGGTTGCGTACGCCGTGACGGGCCCCGAAGCGACGAGGCGCTCGCTCGCGGTCGCCACGTCGAGCACCCAGAGTGACGAATCCGGATCCTCCGGGCCGGACGAGCGCAGGAAGACGACCCGGCCGCCGTCCGCGCCGACCGTCACCGACCGCGGGGCGCCGTAACCGAAGTGGCCGGTGCGACCGGCGAGTCCGGGGTAGTCCACCCGCACAGCATCGCCGATCAAAGCCCTCCTGCGCTTCGCAAACCCGCAGCCCGGCTCCGGAAAACCGTCCGGCCCGCCGCGTATTGTTGCGCCCGTGACTGACGCCCTGCCCGCACGCCGGCTGCTGCTCGTGCACGCCCACCCGGACGACGAGGTCACCGGCACCGGCGCGACCATGGCCCACTACGCCGCCGCCGGCGCGCACGTGACGCTCGTGACCTGCACCCTCGGTGAGGAGGGTGAGATCCACGTGCCGGCGCTCGCCCAGCTCGAGGCGAGGCAGGCCGACCAGCTCGGTGGCTATCGCATCGTCGAGCTGGAGCGCGCCTGCGCCGCGCTCGGCGTGACCGACCACCGGTTCCTCGGCGGCGCCGGCCGGTATCGCGACTCCGGCATGATGGGCCTGCCGACCAACGACCACCCCCGGGCCTTCTGGCAGGCGGATGTCGACGAGGCCGCCGGCCTGCTGCTGGAGATCATCCGCGAGGTGCGCCCGCAGGTGATGATCACCTACGACCCCAACGGGTTCTACGGGCATCCGGACCACATCCAGGCGCACCGGGTGGCGATGCGGGCGGCAGAGCTGGCCGGCCCGGACGGCCCGGAGAAAATCTACTGGACCGCCATGCCGCGCAGCGTGCTGCTCGACGGCATGGAGGCGTTCCGCCAGCTCTCCGACAACCCGTTCGCCGGGGTGGAGAAGGTGGAGGATCTGCCGTTCGGTCACCCCGACGACGAGATCGCCGCGCGGATCGACGGCACCGACTTCTACCAGCAGAAGACCGCGGCGATGCGCGCGCACGCCACCCAGATCCCGGACAACTCGTGGCTGTACGGGATCGCCGGCGACTTCGGCGGCGAGTTCATGGGCGTGGAGTACTTCATGCTCGCCCACGGTGAGCGCGGGCCCGGTGAGGGGCCGCACCGCTGGGAGAGCGACCTGTTCGCCGGCCTGCCGGTGGGGCAGGCCGAGACCGCCGACGCGGCCGCCCGATGAGTCGCGCCGATGCGGACGAGCAAGCGACCTCCCGGGTGCCCCGGCCGCGGCCGGAGGCAGAGGTGAAGACTTCCGGCACCGGCGGCGGCGTTCCGGAGGCACCGGCGAGCAGCCCGGAGCCCGGCCCGGTGCCGGCGCCGCCGCGGACGCCGTGGGCCGGGTGGGACAAGGTGCTGCGCGTCGCCGGCGTACTGATCGCGATCGTGGCGGCGGTGGTCAGCGGTGCCTTCGAGCTGGTGCTCAGCACGCTGCGGGCCGGCGACGTGGTCTCGGTCTGGCGTGGCGACGCGATCGGCTCCGGCGGCGGTCCGGTGGTCGGGCTGTCGATCGTGCTGGCCGCGGTGCTCAACTACGGCATCGCCTGGTTCGCGGTGAGCACCACCGGCCGCAAGTGGGCGATCGGCCCGCCGTGGGTGCTGTGGACGCTGTTCATGCTGGTCGCGGCCGGTGTACGCACCCCCGAGGGCGACTATCTGCTGAGCGGCGACAACTGGGTCGCGCTGGTGATGATCCTGGTCGGCAGCCTGACCTACGCGGTGTACTCCTATCGCATGATCTTGAAGCGCGTTCCTCGCTGAGCCGTCCTCGCGATTCGTTGTAGTCGCGGGGTGATCGTGTGACGTCCGTTGTCGCCGGGAAGCAAGCCGGAGACAGCACCGAGGGACCGGCCGGGGCGCGGACCGATGTCATCGCGCACGGCCCCGGACCGCGGCCGTTCGACCGGCGGCGGGCGATCGTCGTCGGGATGGTCGCCGCGATCGTGGTGGCGGTCGCCGGGGCCGGGGCGTTCGCGCTGGCCGGCGACGTGCCCCGGGGCACCCGGGTGCTGGGGACGGACCTCGGCGCGATGTCCCGCACCGAGGCCGAGCAAGCCCTGCACGATCGGGTCGACGCGCACGCCGGCGACGCGGTGCGGATCCGGCTGGACGGCCGCGGCGTGCGTCTCGCGCCGGCGGCGATCGGCCTGCGCCTCGACGTGGACGCCACCGTGGGACGGGCGATCCGCGGCGGACCGGGTGACGTGCTGCCGGTGGTGCGGCTCGACCGGGCACGCCTCGAGGCGGAGCTTCGCCGTCGCATCCCGGCGGACCGGATCACGGTCCGGCTTCCGGGTATCAGCTTCCGTGGCGTGACGGCCGTGCCGGCGTACCCGGGAACCGGTTTCGACCTTGACCCGGGAAAGGCGGCCGAGGCGATCAAGCTGGCCTGGCCGATCGGGGCGACGGCCGAGGTTCCTCTCGTACGGCGTACCCCGCTCACCACGCGTGCCCAGGTGGACGCCCTGATCGACGGTCTCGCCCGGCCGGCCGTGGCGGCGCCGGTCACCGTGACGATCGGCTCGGCGCGTTTCGAGCTGGAGCCCGCGCAGATCGCCGCGGGCCTGGTGTTCCGCTCGGACCGGGCCGGCCGCCTGCGGGCGTACATCGACGGCGCCCGCCTGCACGAGGCCGCCGCGGCCGGGTTCGCCAGGGTGGAGAACGCGCCGGAACCCGCCCGGATCGTGCTGCGCGCGAACCGTCCGCGTGTCCGGCCGGGCCTCGCCGGGATGGTGGTCGACCTGCGGCAGCTCGGGCCCGATCTGCTGGACGTGCTGGCCGAGCCGGGCCCGCGCACGGTCACCGCTGCCCTGACCCGCGCCTCCGCCGGGCCGGCCGACCTGGCACACCTCGGCATCCGGGAACGGGTCTCGACGTTCACCACGTTCTTCGACGGGGGCCGCGAGTCGCCGCGCAGCCGGAACATCATCACGATCGCCGCGGCGGTGGACGGCGCGGTGGTGCGGCCGGGCCAGGTCTTCTCGCTGAACGCGCACACCGGGGCACGGACCTACGCGGCCGGGTACCGCGACGCCCCGGTGATCGTCGACGGGCGGCTGGAGCCGGGCGTGGGCGGCGGCGCCTCGCAGTTCACCACGACGCTGTTCAACGCCGCCTACTACGCCGGTCTGCAGGACGTCGAGCACAAGCCGCACTCGTTCTACTTCCCGCGCTATCCGGCGGTGATCGAGTCGACCATCTTCTACCCGACGCTCGATCTCAAGTTCCGCAACACCACGCCGTACGGGATATTGATCGACACCGCGAGCACGGACCGCTCGGTGACCGTGACGATGTGGAGCACCAGGGTCTTCGACAGCGTGACGACCGAGTACGGACCGCGTCGTGCCCGCACCCGGCCGCCGACCGTGGAGCGGCCCGCCGGACCGCGCTGCCTGACTAGCAGCGGACTCCCAGGTTTTACCCAGGACGCGTGGCGCGTCATCCGCAAAGATGGCCGGGAGATCGAGCGCCAGAAGTTCACTTGGCGCTACGATCCCGAGCCACGATTCGTCTGCGTTTCGTAGCGGTTTTCGGTCCGTGGGCGCGGTGCCGCGGGCGTGGGTTTCCGGGGAGGAAGCATGAGGCAGCAGCGCTGGTTCCCGATCGCGGCGCTGGCGGTCGGGTTGTTCGCGATCAATGTGGTGGCCCGCCTGGTGATCCGCTTCGGCTTCCACGACGACGACAGCGCCTCCAGCCGCGCGTCGATCGTGATGTTCGCGATCATCGGCCTCATCCTGGCGATCTGGACCTTCGTCGACGCGCAGCGGCGCCCGCCGTCGCAGTGGCTGCCCGACCTGGCGTTCGGCGCGATCGGCGGCATGCTGCTGACCGTCCTGGCCGGACCGTTCGTCTCCGGCGGCCAGCCGTTCCGCAACGGCGCGGGCGACTTCTTCTCGCAGATCTGGCTCTACGCCGCGTTTGCGATCGTCGGCACGCTCCTCGGCTACTGGGTGGCCATGATGCTGGGCCGTGACTATCGCTCGCGGTCGCTCAAGGCGTACACCGAGCAGCGTCAGGCCAAGCCGCGCCGGGTCGTCCGCCGCTAGCCGGCCGGCGCCTCGCGCGTCAGGTAGGTGTGGTGGGTCGCGTAGCCGGCGGCGCCGTACAACGCGACCGCCGCCGTGTTGCGCTCCTCGACCTGCAGATAGGAACGGTTCGCGCCGTGCTGCGCCCCCCACTGGGCCACCTCGCGCAGCACGTGCCGGGCCAGCCCCTGCCGGCGCGCGCTCGCCGACGTCTGCAGCAGGGACACGCCGAGCCACCGGGGATCGCCGGTCACCGCACCACGGGCGATGGCGACGAGGTCACCGCCGGCGTCGCGCACCTGGGCGAAGACCACCTCGGGCACGCCGGTGAGGATGCGCACGGCGGCGGCGGGCAAAGTGCCCTTGTGCTCGGCGACCATGGCGTACCAGTCGTCGGAGGGGGAGTCGGCCAGCTCGACCGGCGGCAGATCCGGCCGGGCCGGGACGGCGGCCAGCACCGAGGCGATCGGCGCGGTCTGCACCAGCGTCAGCGGCCGGGCGGTCCAGCCGCGTTCGTCCAGCGCGGCGTTCACCGGCGCGGCGAGCGGCATGGGCGCGTTGATCAGCGGACGCTGACCGTGCGCCTCGTACCACTCGGTCACGCCGTCGATCGCGGCTTCCAGCGTACGGTCGGGGTCGCCCACCGCCAGCGCCGAGTTCGCCCGCCCGGTCCAGTTCTCCGCGGCCCGCAGGATCCATCCGCCCAGACGGGCCTGGATCGGAGCCGGCCAGGCGTCGTTCGCCGCCAGTTCCAGCGCGACCACCTGGGCCGCCGGAGGACGCCGAGCCGCCGGAACGCGTTTGGCCCGGTGGATCTCGCGCAACGGCACCCGGAGCGTGCCCTTGTCGGTTGCGATGGTGAGATCCGTCTCGGTGAGGTCGACCAGTTCTCCCAGAGCGTCCGTATAGAGCGTCCGATCGGGCGAAACGCCCACAATCCGGCGTACCACCACCCGGTGTCCCACATCCTGCCGTCGGAGCACGTGTCACCTCCTCCGGCGGAGATACTAGGCTCTGCAATGTTCGGCGGCGGTCCCCGCGGCATGGTCTTACAACGGCAAGGCTTCGAAGGGAAAGACCCGTGACCTACATCATCGCTGAGCCCTGCGTCGATGTGCTCGACAAGGCATGCATCGAGGAGTGCCCGGTCGACTGCATCTACGAGGGCAATCGGATGCTGTACATCCACCCCGATGAGTGCGTCGACTGCGGGGCCTGTGAGCCGGTGTGCCCGGTGGAGGCGATCTTCTACGAGGACGACGTCCCCGAGCAGTGGAAGGACTACACCAACGCGAACTACGAGTTCTTCGAGGACCTCGGTTCGCCCGGCGGCGCCGCCAAGGTCGGCAAGATCGACAAGGACGCCACCTTCGTGATCGCTCAGCCGCCCCGGGGTGAGAGCTGAGCGCTCTGTCGTCGGCTCTGCCGGACTTCCCCTGGGATCTGCTGGAGCCGGCGAAAGCCAAGGCCGCGGCACATCCCGGCGGCATCGTGGACCTGTCCATCGGCACGCCGGTGGACCCGGTTCCGGCGGTGGTCCGGCAGGCCCTCGCCGACGCGTCCGACGCCCCCGGCTACCCGCTCACCGCGGGCACCCCGGCACTGCGGCGGTCGATCGCGTCGTGGCTGGCCCGCACCTGCAACGCGTCGGGTGAGCTGGGCGTGCTGCCCACGATCGGGTCCAAGGAGATGGTCGCCTGGCTGCCGACGCTGCTCGGCGCCGGCCCGGGCGACACCGTGGTGATCCCGTCGGTGTGCTACCCCACGTACGAGGTCGGGGCGAGGCTCGCCGGCGCCACCGTGGTCCGCTCCGACTCGCTGACCGCCCTGGGCCCGACGCCCCGGGTGAAGGTCGTCTGGGTGAACTCGCCGTCCAACCCGACCGGCCGGGTGCTGCCGGCCGAGCACCTGCGCAAGGTGGTCGACTGGGCGCGCGAGCGGGGCGCGATCGTGCTCAGCGACGAGTGCTACATCTCGCTGGGCTGGGAGTCGTCGCCGGTGTCGGTGCTCGACGACGCGGTGACCGGGGGCGACTACACCGGCGTGGTCGCGGTGCACTCGCTGTCCAAGCGGTCCAACCTGGCCGGATACCGGGCCGGCTTCGTCGGCGGTGATCCCGCGGTGGTGGCCGACCTCCTGGCCGTCCGCAAGCACGCCGGGATGATCGTGCCGCAGCCGGTGCAGGCCGCGATGGTCGCCGCGCTCGACGACGAGGCCCACGTCGAGGAACAGCGGAAACGGTACGGCGCCCGGCGGGACGCGCTGCGCGCCGCGCTGACCGGGGCCGGTTTCGAGATCAGCCACTCCGAGGCGGGCCTCTACCTGTGGGCGACCCGCGGCGACGACTCCTGGCAGACCGTGGACTGGCTGGCCTCGCGCGGCATCCTCGCCGCTCCGGGGGCCTTCTACGGCCCGGCCGGCGCCACGCATGTGCGGATCGCGCTGACCGCCACCGACGAGCGCGTCGAGGCGGCCGTCGCCCGCCTGTGACAATCCGGCCGACCGGGGGCG
>NZ_CAKUCL010000081.1 GCF_934643405.1 uncultured Actinoplanes sp. | reverse complement strand
CATCCACCGTGCGGCCCCGGGCGTCGGGCGGCGGGGGCGGCGTGCCGAAGCGGCTGCTGCCCGGCGCCGGCTGTTGCTGCCCACCGGCCGGGTGACCGCCCGGCGGCAGATCCTCCGCCCGGTTGCGGCGGCCGCGCTTGGCCTTGGCGGCGCGCTTGGCCTTCTGCTGCTGGTTCGCATGCGCCAGGATGTCCCGCTGGAACTGCGCGGCCTGGATCTTGGAGGCGATCTGGGTACGCTCCTTGGCCGCGGCCATGTCGCGCACCTTCAGCTCCGCGATCGATGCATCGATCCGGGCCAGCTCATCGTCGTAGCTGTCGGGCTGGTCCGCCTGCGCCACGGCACCTCCTGAGATGATTCGGACCCGGTTACCGGAAAGCATGCCGGTCCGACACCTAATTAGAACAGGCGCACGGGGGCGTACATCTACAGAAAACGCCGCCATCGATATCACGGTTGTCCCCGTCGGGGCAGTTTCGGCCGTCGATGAGCTGCGGGGGCCGGGGATGGACCGGGTACCGGCAAGGTCTGCCGGCGCCCGCCTCTGGCTGGCGTAGGCTACGCGCCAGTAACATCGCCTTGCGGGCTTACATCGAGAGGGGCGTTCGCCATGACCGACTTCGAGGTCTATCAGCTGCCGGAGGACCACGAGACGATCCGCGCCGCCGTGCGCGAGGTCTGCGACGCGCGCGTGGCGCCCCATGCGGCCGAGGCCGACGAGACCGGTGAATTCCCCAAGGCCTCCTACGACGCGCTGCGCTCCTCCGACTTCCACGCCCCGCACATCCCGGCCGAGTACGGCGGGGCCGGCGCGGACGCCCTGGCCACCGCGATCGTCATCGAGGAGGTGGCCCGCGCCTGTGCCTCGTCCTCGCTGATCCCGGCGGTGAACAAGCTCGGCACCATGCCGCTGATCCTGGCCGGCTCGGAAGAGCTCAAGCAGCGGTATCTGACGAAGGTCGCGGCCGGCGAGGCCATGTTCTCCTACTGCCTCTCCGAGCCCGAGGCCGGCTCGGACGCCGCCTCGATGACCACCCGGGCCGTACGGGATGGCGACTTCTGGGTCTTGAACGGCGTGAAGCGCTGGATCACCAACGCGGGTGTCTCGGAGTACTACACGGTGTTCGCGGTCACCGACCCGACGGCCCGCTCGAAGGGCATCTCCGCGTTCGTGGTGGAGAAGTCCGACGAGGGCGTCAGCTTCGGCGCCCCGGAGAAGAAGCTGGGCATCAAGGGCTCGCCGACCCGGGAGGTCTACTTCGACAACGTCCGCATCCCCGCCGACCGCATGATCGGCGCGGAGGGCACCGGCTTCGCGACCGCGATGAAGACGCTGGACCACACGCGGGTCACGATCGCGGCGCAGGCGCTGGGAATCGCTCAGGGCGCGCTGGACTTCGCGAAGGCGTACGTGAAGGAGCGCAAGCAGTTCGGCAAGCCGGTCGCCGATTTCCAGGGCATCCAGTTCATGCTCGCCGACATGGGCATGAAGCTGGAGGCGGCCCGCCAGCTGACCTATGCCGCGGCCGGCAAGAGCGAGCGCGGCGACGCCGACCTCACGTACTTCGGCGCCGCCGCGAAGTGCTTCGCCTCCGACGCCGCCATGGAGATCACCACCGACGCGGTGCAGTTGCTCGGCGGCTACGGCTACACCCGCGACTACCCGGTCGAGCGGATGATGCGGGACGCCAAGATCACCCAGATCTACGAGGGCACCAACCAGGTCCAGCGCATCGTGATGGCCCGCCAGCTGCTCAAGGACTGACCGACGAGCGCGCCCTCCGAAGCCCGTACGCGAGAGCCAGGAGGCCCGCCACTCCGGCGAGGACCAGACCGCCGGCGAGCAGGGACGAGCTCCGCCCGGGCCCGGCCGTGGCGGCGATCCAGCCGGCCAGCTGGTCGGTGCGGGCGCTGACGTCGGCGCCCTCGTGCGGGCAGGCCGGCCCGGTGCTGACCACGGCCACCAGGGCCGGCTTCCCGCCCGGCGCCTCCCGGAAGTAGGGGCCGCCGGAGTCGTGCTCGCACGCGCTGGTGTCCCGGCGCGGGGCGCGTCCGGAGATCTCCAGGACCGAGTCGCCCACCCGGTCGACGACGAACTGCCCGGTCTGCAGCCGTTGCGGGGTGGTGGCTCCCGAGCCGGCCAGGCCGTACCCGGTCAGCCGGACCGTCTCGCCCGGCCGCGGCGGGGTGTCGCCGACCGGCAGCGGTGTGACGTCGGTGACCGGGGTGGCGAGCTCGGCGAGCGCGACGTCGGCGGTCTCGGCCTGACGCACCGCGACCACCTCGACCTCGTGGCCGCCCGGGTCGCCGAGGTCGGTGCGCCCCACCGTGGCGGTGGTCCGCCGCGCCACCGGCCGGCTGACCCGCCGGTCGCCGGCCTCCCGGAAGCAGTGCCCGGCCGTGATCACCCAGCGGGGCGCGATCAGCGCGCCGGAACACCAGCTGTCCCGGGTTCCGTGGTCGGCGGTGGGGATGCCGGTCATGGTCAGCCGGACCGAGAACCGGTAGTCGCCGTCCGGCGCGTCCTGGCCGTGGGCGATCGCCGACGCCGGCCGGATCCCCACCGGCACCATAGTCAAGACCAGGGCCAGCGACGTGACCGTGAGTAGATTCGACAGAAGACGGCGCAAGGCAACACCACCGGGTGGAGAAGGACCAAGGGCCGACCATCGTGCGGATCCGGCCGTCCGGGGAGCGTCAACGGCGTACTTATGCGGGCTTTATCGGTGTCGTGTCAGCCTGAGCGCCGGAAACGACGAAGGGACGCGACGTGCGCGTGCTGGTGGCCGAGGACGAGCGGGTCCTCGCCGACACGGTGGCCGAGGGACTGCGCCGGTTCTCGATGGCCGTCGACGTGGTCTACGACGGTGACAGCGCGGCCGAGCGGCTCGCCGTGAACCGCTACGACGTCGCCGTGCTCGACCGTGACCTGCCGGGACGCAGCGGCGACGACGTCTGCCGGATGCTCACCGGTTCGGGAGCCGCCACCCGGGTGCTGATGCTGACCGCCGCCGTCGGCATCCGCGACCGGGTGGAGGGTCTGGGCCTCGGCGCCGACGACTACCTGACCAAGCCGTTCGCCTTCGCCGAGCTGGTCGCCCGTCTGCAGGCGCTGTCCCGGCGCTCGGCCCCGGCGCTGCCTCCGGTGCTGGAGCAGGACGGCATCGTGCTGGACATCACCCGGCACACCGCGGCCCGCGACGGGCTGATGCTCTCGCTGTCGCCGAAGGAGTTCGCCGTCCTGCACGTGCTGATGCGGTCGGGCGGACGTGTGGTCACCGCCGAGGACCTGCTGGAGCAGGCCTGGGACGAGCACGCCGACCCGTTCACCAACGCGGTCCGGGTGACGATCATGACGTTGCGCCGCAAGCTCGGCGATCCGCCGCTGATCCACACCGTTCCGCGCGTCGGATACCGGCTCGGGGCATGAGGATCGGGGCATGAGGATCGGTTCACCCGCGCGCCGGATGCTGCTCCTCGCCGCGCTCATCCTTTTCGTCGCGCTGCTGGTGCCGTGGATCGCGGATCAGATCCTCGCGCTGTGGCGCGAGTTCGGGCCGTCCTGGTGCTCCTTGCCGATCCTGCGCGCCCCGGACGACAACACCTCGTTCCTCTGCACCCAGGTGTTCCGCCGGCCCAGCCTCCCCCGGATCGGTACCGAGCTGCTCGTGGCGCTGGTCGTGTTGGCCTGCTGCGTCCCGGCGATCCGCTGGTGCCTGCGGCCGGTTCGCGACCTGGTCCCGGCGATCGCGGACGTCGGCCCGCAGAACCTCGGCCACCGGCTGCGTCCCGGCGCGGGCCGGGACGAGCTCGCCACGCTGGGCCGGGCGATCGACGAGATGATGGACCGGATCGCGGTGGGATACGAGGCGCAGCGCCGGTTCGCCGCGGACGCGTCGCACGAGCTGCGCACGCCGCTCGCGGTGCAGCGGACGCTGATCGAGGTCAGCATGGCCGGCACCCTCACCGCCGAGCAGCTGGAGCTGCTGACCGCGCAGTTGCTGACGACCAACGAACGTAACGAGCGCCTGATCGAGGGCCTGCTCGTGCTCAGTGAGAGCGACCGCGGGCTGATGTCCTGGTCGCCGCTGCGGCTCGATCTCATCACGGCGGCGGTGCTCGACGCGCACCGCAAGAGGGCCGACGAGGCCGGCATCACCGTCACCAGCCGGCTCAGCCCGCGGGTGGTGCTCGGCGAGCAGGTGCTGCTGGAACGCCTGGTCAGCAACCTCGTGCAGAACGCCATCAAGTACAACCGCCCGGACGGGTCGATCGACGTGCTGGTCGGCGACCATCCCGCCCTGGTCGTCGCGAACACCGGTGACGACGTTCCGCCCGACGAGGTGGCCGCCCTGTTCGAGCCGTTCCGGCGGCGCTCGGCCACGCGGATCGACCACAGTGGCGGGGCCGGCCTCGGGCTGGCGATAGCGCGCTCGATCACCCGGGCCCACGACGGGACGATCGCCGCGTCCTCCACCGGCCACGACGGCCTGCGGGTCGAGGTCACCTTTCCCGAGGGCGGCCCCGGGAAAGGTGACTGACCGTCAGGCCTGGAGGCGGCGCACCAGCGCCCACGTCGCCGGCAGCAGCCCGGCGGCCAGGGCGATCTTCAGCGCGTCGCCCACCAGGAACGGCACCAGGCCCTTGCTGAGCGCGTCGGCCGGCGACAGGTGGGCGGCGACCGCCAGGTACGGCACGCCGACGGCGTAGATCGCCAGGTTGCCCGCGGCCATGGTCAGGGCGGTGCGCCACGGGGTCCGGTCCCCGCCGCGGCGGGCGAGTTCGCCGACGACCACGCCGGCCGCCAGGAAGCCGATCACGTAGCCGAGCGACACCATGGACGAGCCGCTGGTGCCCTCCGCGAACCACGGGACACCCAGGACGCCGGCCACCAGGTACAGGGCCATCGAGATGACCCCGCGGACCGGGCCCGCGGCGGCGGCGACCAGGACCACGGCCAGCGTCTGTCCGGTCAGCGGCACCGGGCTCAGCGGCTCGATCGGCACCGACACCTGCGCGGCCAGCCCGGTCGCCACGGCGCCAGCGGCGACAATCGTCAGGTCCCGGACGAACGCGCCGGGCACCAGGTCGGTCAACACCCGGCGTTCGGCGAGCACCACACCACTCATGTATGTCCTCCACAAAGATCGTTGTGCGGAACATACAGGCGGGTGGCTCTCCCACGCAGTGGGAATGATCACTGCGGCCGGTGGCCTCAGCCCATCAGCCGGGTGCGCAGCGCCTCGTCCTTCTCGGCGACCATCTTCTCGAGGCTCGCCTGGAACGACGCCATCCTGGCCCGCAGCGCCGGATCGGCCGCGCCGAGGATCCGTACGGCGAGAAGACCCGCATTGCGCGCCCCGCCGATGGAGACCGTGGCCACCGGGATGCCGGCGGGCATCTGGACGATCGACAGCAGCGAGTCCATCCCGTCGAGATGCTTCAGCGGCACCGGCACGCCGATCACCGGCAGCGTGGTGAGCGACGCCACCATGCCCGGCAGGTGGGCCGCGCCGCCCGCACCCGCGATGATCGCCTGGAGCCCCCGGTCGGCGGCCGACGAGGCGTAGTCGACCATCTTCTGCACCGTGCGGTGCGCGGAGACGACGCCGACCTCGAACGGCACCTCGAACTCGGCCAGCGCGACCGCCGCGGCCTCCATCGTGGACCAATCCGAGTCGCTGCCCATGATGATCCCGACCCGGGGTGCCATCAGACGCCTTCCTGGAGCCATCGGGCGGCGCGGACCGCACGGGCGCGCACCGAGGTCATGTCGTCGCCGAGCACGGTCACATGGCCGATCTTGCGACCGGGGCGGACCTGCTTGCCGTAGAGGTGGACGCGGGCGCCGGGGTCGGTCGCGAACAGGTGGTGCAGGCGCTCGTCGAGCGAGATGCCGCCGGGCTGTCCACCCAGCACGTTCGCCATCACGACGGCCGGCGCGGTCAGTGACGTGGAGCCCATCGGGTAGTCCAGGACCGCGCGGACGTGCTGCTCGAACTGCGACGTCCGGGCGCCCTCGATGGTCCAGTGACCGGAGTTGTGCGGACGCATCGCCAGCTCGTTGACCACGATGCCGGCGGCCGTCTCGAACAGCTCGACCGCGAGCAGGCCGACCACGCCCAGCGAGTTGGCCAGGTCGATCGCGAGCTGCTGGGCGTCGATCGCGAGCGCCTCGTCCAGACCGGGGGCCGGCGCGAGCACCTCGACGCAGATGCCGTCGCGCTGCACGGTCTCCACCACCGGGTACGCGGCGACCTGGCCGAACGGCGAGCGGGCCACCAGCGCGGCCAGTTCGCGGCGCAGCGCGACGCGTTCCTCGACGATCAACGGCGTACCGGAAGCAAGCAGATCCGCCGCCTCCGAGGGTGAGTTGATCATCCAGACGCCCTTGCCGTCGTAGCCGCCCCGGGTGGCCTTGGCCACCACCGGCCAGGTGCCGTCGGCGAAGGCGGCGATCTCGTCGGCGGTGCTCACCCGGCGCCACCGCGGGACCGGCGCGCCGAGCGAGGCCAGCCTCTCCCGCATCAGGCCCTTGTCCTGCGCGAACACCAGCGCCTTCGAGCCGGGGAAGACCTTCACGCCCTCGGCCTCGAGCGCCTCGATGTGCTCCGTGGGCACGTGCTCGTGATCGAAGGTGACCGCCTCGCAGCCCTTCGCGAACTCGCGCAGCGCGGGCAGGTCGGTATGGGAGCCGATGCGCACATCGGCGGCGACGAGAGCGGCACTGTCGTCGGGTGACTCGCTGAGCACGCGCAGCGACTGGCCGAGGGAGATCGCGGCTTGGTGGGTCATCCGGGCCAGCTGGCCGCCGCCCACCATGCCGACTACGGGCAGACCGGTTCGGGTATCCATTGCCCGACCAGCCTAGCGACCTGCCGGAGCCAGACGTTCCACCAGGTCGTCCGGTGAGGTCACCGGGCGGTCGCAGACAAAACCCCGGCAGACGTACGCCGTGGGCAGCCCGCCTTGCAGCGGACGGTCGGCGAGCAGCGGGACACCCGGCCGATCCGCCTCGCCCGCGACGATCACCGTGCCCGGCGGAGCGTGCCGGTAGGCGGTTTCGACCAGCGCCTCGGCGTCCCCCACGATCGCGATCTCGTACGGCCCGGTCAGCGCCGCCTCGGCGACGGTGGCCGCATAGCCGGCGAAACGCGCGAACCGGGAGATCAGCGGCCCGACCGTGGCGAGCGCCGCATCGGCCACCTCGCGGTAGCGGGTCTCCCCCGACAAGGCCGCGTACGCCACCAGCGCGGCCACCACCGACGACTGACCCGACGGCGTCGCGTTGTCGGTCGGGTCGGCCGGGCGGGTGACCAGGCGTTCGGCGTCGTCGGCCGTGTCGAAGAAGCCGCCCTGCCCGTTCCCGAAGTGTTCCAGCGCCACGTCGAGCAACTGCTTCGCCAGCTCCAGCCAGCGCCCGTCCGCGGTGATCTGGTGCACCGCGAGGAACGCCTCGGCGACCAGCCCGTAGTCGTCCAGCACGCCGACCGGCTCCCCCGCCACGCCGTCCCGGGAGACCCGGCGCAGGCGTCCGTCGATCAGGTGCCGGGATGCCAGCACCTCGGCGAGTTCGATGGCGGCCGTACGCGACTCGGCCGCCCCGGTGAGAACGCCGTGCTCGGCCAAGGCCGTGATGGCGAGCCCGTTCCAGGACGCGACCACCTTGTCGTCGCGGGCCGGCTGCGGCCTCGAAGCGCGGGCGGCGAGCAGCCGCTCCCGCACGTCCGACCAGCGGGCGACCAGCTCGGGCGCGGCCGCGTCGATGTCCCGGGCCAGCACCAGCACGCTGCTGCCGTGCTCGAACGTGCCCCGCTCGGTCACCCGGAACAGGTCGGCGGCCCACCGGCCGTCCTCCTCGCCGAGCACCTCGACGAGCTGGGCGGGCGTCCACGCGTACGTGAGGCCCTCGACCCCGTTCGCGTCGGCGTCCAGCGCCGAGGCCAGGCCGCCGGCCGAGGTGCCCAGGTCGCGCAGCAGGAACCGGGCCGTCTCGTCGGCGATCCGGCGGGCGAACGCGTCACCGGTCAGGCGCCACAACTGGGTGTACGCCCGCAGCAGCACCGCGTTGTCGTAGAGCATCTTCTCGAAGTGCGGCACGGTCCAGGTCGCGTCCACCGAGTACCGCGCGAAACCGCCGGCCAGCTGGTCGTAGATGCCGCCGCGGCCCATCTGCTCGGCGGTGTGCCGCACCATCTCCAACGCCTCGGCCGAGCCGGTGCGCTGGTGGTGGCGCAGCAGGAACAGCATGGTCATGTGCGGCGGGAACTTGGGCGCCCCGCCGAACCCGCCATTGGTCGGGTCGTAATCTTGCGCCATCTGCGCGGCCGCGGCCGCGAGCAACTCGGCCGAGATCGGCGCGGTCGGGCCGCCGGCCAGCTGCGCCCCGGCGATCGCCTCGACCACCTTGGCGCCCTGCTCGACGACCTGCTCACGCTGATCCCGCCAGGCCGTGCCGACGGAGGTGAGCAGCCGGGCGAAGTTCGCCTTCGGGAAATACGTGCCGCAGAAGAACGGGTCACCCGCCGGCGTCGCGAACACGGTCATCGGCCAGCCGCCCTGCCCGGTCATGGCCTGGGTGGCGGTCATGTAGACGGCGTCGACGTCGGGCCGTTCCTCGCGGTCCACCTTGATCGCGACGAAGCCGTCGTTCATGAGTTTCGCGACCGATTCGTCCTCGAACGACTCGTGTGCCATCACGTGACACCAGTGGCACGAGGCGTATCCCACCGAGATCAGCACCGGTACGTCACGGCGCTTGGCCTCGGCGAACGCCTCGGGCGACCACTCCCACCAGTCGACCGGGTTCTCCGCGTGCTGAAGCAGGTAGGGCGAGGTGGCGCTGCCGAGCCGGTTCATCCGTCAACACTCTCACACGGCTCGGCGGCCGGCTTTGTTCGCGAACCGTTCACCTCTCGCCGGGCCGTCGCGCGGCAGTGACCGGCTACGATCTCGAGGCAGTCGTCAGCCACCCGCCGGGGAGGCCACCATCGCCACCGAGACCCGGCCGGTCTTGATCCCCCGCCAGCGTTCGGCCACATCGGCCGGATCGGGTGAGACGTCGTCGCGTACGGTCCGGTTTGTCTGGTTGACCTGGATCGTTCCGGCGCTGGTCGCCGTCGCGCTCGGCGCCTGGGATCTGACCCGCCCGGCACTGTGGGCCGACGAGCTGGCGACCTGGGGTGCGGTGCGCATCTCGTGGGGTCAGCTGTGGCAGCTCTCCGGCACGGTCGACGCGGTGCTCGCGCCGTACTACGCGGCGATGAAGGTCTATACCGCGGTGGCCGGCACGTCGACGCTCGCGCTGCGGCTGCCCGCCCTGCTCGCGATCGCCGGCACGACTCTGGTGGTCACCGCGCTCGGCCGGCGCCTCGGCGGGGCGTCCACCGGCCTGACGGCCGGCCTGCTCTTCGCGATCCTGCCGGTCAGCTCCCGCTATGCGCAGGAGGCACGTCCGTACGCCGTGGTCATGCTCGCCGCGGCGCTGGCCACCCTGACGCTGATCCGCGCGCTGGAGCGGTCGTCGTCGGGGCGTGCCGCCGCCTATGCGGGCGCGCTGGCCGTGGCCGGTTTGTCGCATCCGCTCAGCGCGCTGCTCGTGGCCGGCGGGCACGCCGTCGCGATCGCCTGGCGGCGCAAGTGGATCGCCCTGCTTCCGGCCGCGATCGGCGCCCTGCCGGCGGGGGCGTTGCTCGTGCTCGGCTCCCGCAATCGCGGGCAGATCTCCTGGATCCACACGCTCACCGAGGACGCGTTCCGGGCGATCCCCGACCGGCTGTTCCTGTCCGGGGCGGTCGGCGGCATCGTGCTCGGGCTCGCCGTCCTCGGCCTGCGCCGCGCCGAGCCGGTGGTCTGCCTGGCCGCCGCCGCGTTCGTGCCGCTGGCCGGGCTGATCGTGGCCGGTTTCGCCGAGCCGGTCTACGTGGCCCGTTACGTGCTCGTCGCGATCCCGCCGCTGACCGTCCTGGCCGCGGCGGCCGCGGTGCAGGCCGGCCGCATTCCCGCCGTCCTGGCGCTGACCCTGGTGGCGGTGCTCGGCTACCCGGCCCAGAGGGACGTGCGCGGCCCGGCCGGCCACTCCGAGGACTCGGCGAGGATCGCGGCCGTGATCCGTCCGCTCTACCGGCCCGGCGACGTGGCCGTGTTCCCGGACACCCACCCGAGCATCCCGTGGGCCGCGCGCGACATCTACGCCCGTTACCTGCCCGCCCCGCGGCCGCCGGACGTACTCCAGGTGACACCGCAGCGCACCGACGGCCGATTCCTGGCCACCGAATGCCCGGACGCGGCCTGCCTCGGCAGCCCGCCGCGCGTCTGGGTGATCCGGGTGGACACGTCCACCGACCCGTTCAGGGACATGGGCCCGGCGAAGCGCAAGCGCCTGTCCGACGACTACCGGCCGGTGCGCCGCTGGTCCTATCCGCTGCTGACGATCACGCTGCTGGAACGCGGCTAGACCGTTGAGCAGCACGACCGCTGGACGGCGGCGCATCCGGCGTAGCGGGTCGCGAGCGTTCGCCAGCGTTCGACGACGTTTCGTTGCCGGCAGACCTGCTGGTCGAAGCCCGGCGGGCGACCCGGTCGACACGTTCCGGCCGGCGCCGGCCGCCTGCCCGCGAGGCGCATCTTCGCCAGCCACCGCGGCTCACGCCGACCCAGCGGCACCGCGGGGAACTGGCATTGCTCGAGCCGGTTGAAGCAACGCTCCACGACGTTGTTGTGCCGGGAGATCAGCGTGGTGAAGGTGGGTGGCCGGCCGCCGCGCGGCCCCCGGTGATCCGATTCGCCCGTTTCCGGCCGCCCCTTCCGCCCCGGCGGCGTGCTGATGCGCGCGCATGATGGTGGAGTCGACCGGGACCAGCCAGTCGATGCCCGCGTTCTCATCCACCGTCATGATCCTTCGAAGACACGCTCTAGGTATGATGCCCAGCCAGGTTGTTCAACCGGGTGATGGGTGCAAACTTGCCGATCGCGGTGTGGGGTCGGTGGTGGTTGTAGTCGTGCAGGAATGCGGGTAGTCCGGCACGGCGGGCTTTTTCCGAGGAGTAAAACTTGGCTTGACGGTTGCGGTCGCCTGCTAAGCGGCCGAGGTAGCGCCAGCCGCCGCCGTCGGGCACGTTGCCGAGTTTCTTGACGTCGACGTGCAGCAGGTCGCCAGGGCGTTCGTGTTCGTAGCGGCGGACCGGTTCTGCTGTCACGCGGTCGAGGTGGGAGAGCCGGTTGGCTCGTTGGCGGGTCAGCACGGCGTGCACGGTGGAGGCGGCCAGGCCGACCTGTTCGGCGATCGGGACGGGGCCGAGGCGTCGTTTGCGGCGGAGGTGCAGGATCTTGCGGATTAGCGGGGCCGGGGTGCGGTTCGGCTGTCGATGTGGTCGTGATGAGCGGTCGTGCATGCCGGCTTCGCCTTCGGCTCGGTAGCGGTCAGCCCACTTCTTCGCGGTGCGCCAGGACACGTCGTAGCGTTCGGCTGCTCGTGCGGGTGACCAGTCGTGGTCCACGATCAGACGCGCCAGCCGCAATCGCGCTCGAACGGTCAGCGCGGCGTTAGCGTGGGACATGAAGGCCTCCAGCCCAGTTCAGTGGTGTCTCGATAACCCCACTGCATCGTTGGAGGCCTTCATCTGTTCACCAGATCAGGTCTTGATCGTCACATCGAGTGGTCGCAGCTCCTCGACCAACGTCCCCGGACATCACATCTAGGACGCGTCGTCGGCGCGCAGGGGGTGCACGTTGTCCAGCGCCGCGTCGGCCAGCTGGGTCAGCGCCTGCACGATCCGGTCGGCCGGCATCGGCTTGCAGAAGTGGTATCCCTGCGCCGTCGGGCAGCCGAGCGCGACCAGCGCGGCCCGCTGCTCGATCGTCTCGACGCCCTCGGCGACGACCCGGACGCCCAGCCGGTTGCCCAGCTCGACCGCGCCGCGCACGACCGCCTCGGCGGCCGACAGGTCGATCATGTCGTCCACGAAGGAGCGGTCGATCTTGATCTCGTCGACCGGGGCGCGGGTGACGATCGCCAGCGACGAGTAGCCGGTGCCGAAGTCGTCGAGCGACAGCTGGACGCCGGTGCCGCGCAGCTCGGCCAGCACCTCGTCGACGATGTCCTGCTCGCTGACCGCGACCGACTCGGTGATCTCCAGAACCAGCCGGGAGGCCGGCGAGCGGTGCCGGCGCAACGCGTCGGCGACCTGTGCCGGGAACGCCGGGTCGAGCAGGCTGCGGGCCGACACGTTCACCGAGACGGGCACCTCGATGCCGGCCGCGTGCCACTTCGACGCGGCGGACAGGGCGAGGTCGAGCACCCGGCAGGTGAACGGGGTGAGCAGCTCGGTGTGCTCGACGGTGCGGATGAACTCGTTCGGCGGCAACTGGCCGCGGCGCGGATGCCGCCAGCGCACCAGCGCCTCCACGCCGGTCGGCGCGGCGGTCACCAGGTCGACCGCGGGTTGCAGGTGCAGCACGATCTGATCGTCGGCGGCGAGCGCCTCGTGCAGTTCGGCGAGCAGCGCCAGGCCGTCGGTGGTCACCGTCTCCTGCCCGGTGTCGTACGGCGCGACCGCAACCTCCTCGGACTTGGCCTGGTCCAGGGCCAGCGAGGCGCGCCGGAGCAGCTCGACCAGGTCGGCGCCGCCGGCCCGGGCGACCGTCACGCCGATGGCCACCTCGACGGCCAGCCGCACGCCGGCCACCTCCATCGGCCGGCCCAGCTCCTCGACCAGCTCGCCGGCCCGGCGCAGCGCGACCGGCAGCCCGCTGGGCATCTCGTGCAGCAGGGCGGCCGAATCGGCCAGTGGGGCGACCGCCGGGATCAGCAGCGCGAACTCGTCGTCGCCGGTGCGGGCGACCAGCTCGTGCTCGCGGCTGAGGTCGGTGAGCCGCTCGGCGATCACGGTGAGGACCTCGTCGCCGCAGCGGTGCCCGAGCGTGCCGTTGACCTCGCCGAAGTCGTTGAGGTCGAGCAACAGCAGGGCGACCTGCCGCTGCCGGTCCAGCGAGCGCAGCATCCGGTCGCCGTCGGTCACCAGCGTGACGCGGTTGATCAGGCCGGTGAGCTGGTCGTGCACGGCCGCGTCGGCCACCCGCTCCTCCAGCTGGGCGACCCGCTCGCGGGCCGACGCATCATGCAGCGCGCCGGCGAGAGCGTCGCCGTAGGCGGAGATCGCCGCTTCGTCCCGAGGCACCGGCAGCGTCGGCTCGGACAACCAGACGGTCAGTTCGCCGACGACCTCGCCGGCCACCACCATCGACCGGGTGATCGCCGGTCCGGGCAACCCGGCCAGCGCGTTGTCCTGGCCCGGGCCGTCCTCGGCGTACCGCCGCTCGCCGTCGGTGCCGCGCACCTCGATCTCGACCCGGCGGGCGCCGAACACGTCCAGGGCGCCGGTCAGTCCGGACCGTACGACATCCTCCTCGGCGCCGCCCGGCAGCGCCGCGGTGGCCTCGGCGAACGCCTCCCACATCCGGCGTTCCTCCTCGGCCCGCAGGTGGAAGCGATACGTCCGCTGCAGCAGCCACAGCGCAGGCAAGAAGGCGATCAGCCAGTACGGCGCACGGACCAGGGCGAACACCGCGGTGAGGCCGACCAGCACGCTGCCCACGAACATCGGCAGCTTCGTGTACGCGACGCGGGTCAGGATCTGCAGGGCCGGCGCGTCGCGGTGCAGCGTCAGCGTCAGCACCGCCAGGCCGAAGGTGATGACCAGATAGGCCACGGCCCCGGCGACCAGCCCGGACTGGGTGCGCGTGCTGAGCACCGACCCGTCGCCGGCCACCAGCGAGGCGACCACGGTGGCGCCGGCCGCGCCGAGGCTGAGCGAAGCGGCCAGGTGCGCCATCTCGACGACGCTGTGGTGATCGTGCAGCCAGGACAGCAGCGCCCAGGCGAGGACCGCGCCGATCAGGGTGGCCGCCGGCATCCAGCCGGGCGGCGCGACCACGAAGCCGATGATGAAAGCGGCCTCGCCCCAGGAGACCGAGACGACGCCGCGACCGAGGCGGAACCGGAGCCGGGCCAGTTGGCCGGCCGCCGCGAGGGCGACCGCGACGGCGACGCCGGCGACCGGTGACAACGGACGATCGTCCGGGCGGGACAGGGGCAGCAGCGGGCCGGCAGCGGCGATCACCAGGGCTGCGGCGGCGACCGCCGCGGTGAGGATCCGAACCCCTCGGGAACGTCCGGCGAGACCGGCCGCGTCGATCCAGGAACGGCGGACGGCGGTCGGCTCGACCGGCGGGGCGCTCATGGATTTTCCCTGTTCATGAGCGGCACTCGCGGATGCACGTGCATCTGCAGTTGAGAAATCCGGGGGCGGGAAATGGTCATTTTCATCGCCCCCCTTCCGCACAGGGTCCGGGGGCGGTGAAGCCCCCGGCGGAAGGTTAAATCAATCCCGATGAACACAACAGGGGTTGACGTACGACGCGTATCGGGAATACGTCAGACCGATACGGTCAGTGCGCTGGCCCTGCTCGGGCACACCGCGTCCCACGTGGTCAAACGCGGCCCGCGTCGCCATCGGCGTGACCACCGTCACTCTCGGTAGTAACGCCTTTGACCTCGTCTTCCGTCGATGCGGGAACCGACCCCGATCGATCCCGGTCGACATTCCGCTGAACCGGTTCGGCATCGGATCGCTCCAGATCCGCGTTCAACCGAGCGATCTCGCTTTCACGCTGCGTCTGCTCCGCAGCCGGAAAACTGTCGGGAAGCCGACGCAAGCGCTTGTTCATATTGCGGATCAGCAAAACAGTTGCTATGGACAGCAACACGATCACGAGGAGGCCCATCGGCCCGGCCAGGCCGCCCGACCGGGTGTCGCCGAAATTATTGACCGCGATGATGTCCATGTGACCGAGCGTACTGCTCAACGGGCGTCGACCGACTCACGGATCCCGGCGAACAGGTCGGACTCCGGGATCGGGCTGTCGACCAGCGAGCGGGCCAGCTCGAAGTCCTCGGTCGGCCACACCTTCTGCTGCAGCTCCAGCGGGATGCGGAACCAGAAGCCGTCCGGGTCGACCTGCGTCGCGTGGGCGCGCAGCGCGTCGTCGCGGACCGCGAAGTACTCACCGCACTCCACCCGTGTGGTGATCTTGTCGCCGCGGTCCGCGCGGTCCGACGGCTTGTCGATCCACTCCTGGTACGGCGACTCCAGCCCGGCCGCGAGCATGCCCTCGTGCAGCGCGAGCATGCGCGCCCTGGTCCAGCCGGAGTTGTAGTACAGCTTCAGCGGCTGCCACGGCTCGCCCAGCTCGGGATACTTCTCCGGGTCGCCGGCCGCCTCGAACGCCACCACCGAGATCTTGTGGCACATGATGTGGTCCGGGTGCGGATAGCCGCCGTTCTCGTCGTACGTCGTCATGACGTGCGGCTTGAACTCGCGGATCAGCTTGATCAGCGGGATCGCGGCCTCGGCCGGGTCCTGCAGGCCGAACGAGCCCTCGGGCAGCGGCGGCAGCGGGTCGCCCTCGGGCAGCCCCGAGTCGACGAAGCCGAGCCAGGACTGTTCGACGCCGAGGATCTCGCGCGCCTTCGCCATCTCGGCGCGGCGGATGTTGGTGATGTCGGCGAGCACCTCGGGCCGGTCCATCTTGGGGTTGAGCACGCTGCCGCGCTCGCCACCGGTACAGGTGGCGACCATGACGCGGACGCCCTCGGCGACGTAGCGAGCCATGGTCGCGGCGCCCTTGCTCGACTCGTCGTCGGGGTGTGCGTGCACGGCCATGAGGCGCAACTGCTCGGCCACTGATAACTCCTCACACCCGGCCCGCGGACAACGGGCCGGTGTCGGCTGCGAAGATGGACGCTGTCATTCTGGCGGATCCCCCCGACAACAAACGCACGAGAGGTCGCTCAGGTGAGCGAGACGCACACCACAAACCCGGTTTTCCCGCCGGGCCGGTACGGCCGGCGGCGCTCCGGTCGTCGCCGACCGGTGCTGCCCATTGCGATCCTCGTGCTCGTTGTCGCCGGTTCGATCCTTTTGTCCGTACGGCTGTTCCAGCGATACGGTCAAACCGACTACGAACCGCAGATCGTCGGCTGGGACGACCCGACCGCGACAAGTATGACCATCGAATTCAAGGTCCGGGTACCAGCCGGCCGGGCGGCGAGCTGTGATCTGCGCGCCCGCGACTACAACGGCAACGACGTGGGCCATCGCACGGTGGTGGTGCGCCCCCGGGGAAACGCAACCATGATCCAGACGAAGGAGCCGGTTCCGACCTCGGCGACGGCCTCCGTGGGCGAGGTTCTGCGCTGTCGACCGGCAGGTTGAACCGGCTGTCGCCCCGCTCCGAAATTAGTGCAAGATCGAGCAATCCAGGCGCCGTGCGTACCGCTGGTAAGCTTGGTGATTCGCTCCGTTCAGC
Source organism: uncultured Actinoplanes sp. (assembly GCF_934643405.1). Taxonomy (GTDB): domain Bacteria; phylum Actinomycetota; class Actinomycetes; order Mycobacteriales; family Micromonosporaceae; genus Actinoplanes. Next base: position 10,062 of record NZ_CAKUCL010000081.1, on the reverse strand, counting down.
TTGCCCAGTGCAAGGGTGAACGCGTGCTTACTGATGTCGAGCGCGCCCCGTTCCAGCAAGGAGATCGACCGTGTCCAGTTCCGAAGCGCCCAAGACGTGGCTCTCACAGGACGCTTACGACCGGCTGCAGGCCGAGCTTGACGAGTTGATCGCCGCGCGGCCCGCCGTCGCCGCGGAGATCAACGCCCGCCGCGAGGAGGGCGACCTCCGCGAGAACGGTGGCTATCACGCCGCCCGCGAGGAGCAGAGCAAGCAGGAGGGCCGGATCCTGTACTTGAAGGAGTTCCTGCGCAACGCCGAGGTCGGCGAGGCACCCACCGCGGGTCAGGTCGCCCCGGGCTCGGTCGTCACGATCTACTTCGACGACGACAAGTCCGACACCGAGACGTTCCTGCTTGGTTCGCGCGAGATCGCGTCGACCACCGACCTGACGGTCTACAGCCCGGAGTCGGCGCTCGGCAAGGCGATCCTCGGCGCGACCGAGGGCCAGACGGTGACGTACACGGCCCCCAGCGGCGCCGACATCAAGGTCACCGTGATCAAGTTCGGCCCGTTCGAGGGCTGACCGGCACCTCAGGCCCGGAGCTCGCGGCGCGCCCATTCGTAGTGCGCCGCGAGTTCTTCGTCGATCCGCGCCGACTCCGTTTCGGTGAGCTGCACCGCGGGCGCGTGATCCGATCGCCGCTCCAGCATCCGGCCACGCAGCCCGGCCGGCGGGTGGGTGTCCCAGAGCGACACATCGTTACGCATGCTGAGCTGCCGGAGGAGCCCGAGCTCCGGGGCCAGGTTGGCGCGCGCCGTATCGCCCGCCGCCCGCCACGCCGCGGCGCCCTGACCGGCTCGGGCCTCCCGGCGCACCACGGTGTCGACCGCCTCCATGATCAGCAGCCGATCGGTCAGCCGGATCGCCGCCCGGGTCCCGGCCGCTCGCGCCGCGAGGTCGTCGGCGAGGTATTCGGCCCGCTGTGAGTCGCGCCGCTCGAAGGCGAGCAGCACGACGTGCACGGCCAGCACCAGTCGCTGGAAGAACCGCGCGATCAGCATGCCGACCATCTCCAGCGGTCCGTCCGCGAGATGGTCCGGCCCGACCAGGTCGGCCAGCCGGGCGAGGGTGGTCTCGGCGACACGCACCAGCGGCCCGCGCCGGACGTCCCCGTTGACGAAATGACCCATCTCGTGGCCGAGCAGCGCGACCCGCTCGCCTTCGTCGAGCGTGGCCCAGAGCGGCGCGCCCAAGCCGAGCACCCGGCGCCCGCGCAGGCCCACCGTGGCCGTGAAGGCGTTGTAATCCTCGCTGAACAGCACGATCCGCGGCGCCGGCGCGCCGACCGCCGCCGCGACCCGGTCGATGAGCGCGAACAGTGACGGCGCGGTCGCGGGCTCGATCTGACGGTGGTACTCCAGCAGGTTCTTCATCCGGTTCAGCCGCGGCCGGAGGGCGAAAGCGAGGCCGAGAAGTGCGACGCCCACGACCGTCCGCAGGCTGAACCAGTCGCTGACCACCAGCCACACCCCGGTACCCGCGATCGCGAGCACGCCCAGCAGCAGCAACCCCGCGGCCGCCAGCGTCACCACGCGGGCCGGCCAGCGGCGACACCTCCAGTGACGCGTCGGCCAGCGCGGTGAACTGGCGCTTGGTCAGCCGGTACGCCGCCCGGTACACCAGCCGGTCGACCCAGCGCCAGCCGAACTCCTGGCGCGCCTCGGGGAATCGCTCCAGGTTCCACTCACAGTCCGGGCACCAGGGCTCCTCCCCGAAGCGGCGCACGGTCAGGGTGGCGCAATGCGGGCATGTGGTGGCGGTCACGGCGCATGATCATGCACGAAGACCGGGCCGGCGGCGACCCCCGTCAGGGGGTGGTGTCGGACAGCATCGAGACGCGGTAGCCGGCCTCGCGCAGGGCGGCCATCAGCGCGGACGAGTGGTCCGGGCCGCGCGTCTCGGCGGAGAGCGCGACCTCGACCTCGCCGAAGCTCAGCCGCGGGCTCTGCCGGGAGTGGGCCACGTCCACCACGTTCGCGCGCTGCCCGGCGATCACGCTCAAGAGCCTCGCGAGCTCTCCGGGGCGGTCGGCGCACCGTACGGCAAGACGCAGGAAGCGGCCCGCCGAGGCCAGGCCGTGCTCGATGACCCGGAGCAGCAGCATCGGGTCGATGTTGCCGCCGGACAGGATCGCCACCACGGGGCCGTCCGTGGACGGTCGATGAGCCCCGGTGAGCAGGGCCGCCACCGACGCGCCGCCGGCCGGCTCGACCACCATCTTGTGCCGTTCGAGCAGCATCAGCAGCGCCGCCGACAGATCTTCGTCGGTGACCGTCACGACGTCGTCGATCAGCTTGCTGACGTGCGCGAACGGGAGATCCCCCGGACGCAGGACGGCGATGCCGTCGGCGATGGTGACACCCCGGTCCAGCTTCATCGGCGCGCCGGCGGCCAGCGAGGGTGGGTACGCCGCCATGCCGCTGGCCTGCACGCCGACGACCCGGATGTCGGGCCGCAGCGCCTTGGCCGCGACCGCGACACCGGAGACCAGCCCGCCGCCGCCGACCGCGGCGACGATCGTGGCCGCCTCCGGCAACTGTTCGATGATCTCCAGGCCCACCGTGCCCTGCCCGGCGATCACGTCGGGGTGGTCGAACGGGTGGATCAGGATCGCGCCGGTCCGCTCGGCGAACTCGTGCGCCGCGACCAGTGAGTCGTCCACGCTCGTGCCCGCGTACTCGATGGCCGCGCCGTACCCCTTGGTCGCCGTGACCTTGGGCAGCGGCGCCCCCTCCGGCATGAAGACCGTGGCGTGGGTGCCGAGCAGCTCGGCGGCGAGCGCCACACCCTGGGCATGGTTGCCGGCGCTGGCCGCGACGACGCCCCGGGCGCGTTCCGCCGGGGACAGCCGGGCGATGCGAGTGTACGCGCCGCGCACTTTGTAGGAACCCGCGCGTTGCTGGTGCTCGCATTTCAGCCAGGCGGGGGTGCCGGCGATCTCGGAGAGCGGGCGGGACGGCACCAGGGGCGTGGTGTGAACGATTCCGGTCAGCAGTTCACGGGCCGCTTCGATGTCCTCGAGGGTCAACAGCTCCGGCGGCAGGGGGTGGCTCATTCCACAGATCGTGCCACCCGGTCAGACGAAGGCGTGACGCTGCCAGGGGTTGAGCACCTCGAACTGGCCGGCCACCGCGAGAAGCAGCAGTTCGGAGTCCGGCGGGCCGACCAGCTGCACGGCGAGCGGCAGCCCGTCGGGGCGCAGGCCGACCGGGACCACGATCGCGGGCAGGCCGGCCACGTTCCAGGGTGCGGCGTAGGGCGCGTACCGGACGTTGACCGACATGTTGCGCCGCCATGAGGCCGACGAGTACTGCTCGGCCGGCGGCGGTGCGGACGCCAGCGCCGGGGTGAGCAGCAGGTCGAGCGAGTTGTCGGTGAAGAACTTGATCGACGCCTCGCGCCACGCGTCGCGATGCGACTGCCTGGTGAGCCCGGTACGGGCGGCCCACTTCCCCAGCTGGATGTGGCGCCGGGTGCGCGGCTGCAGGCTGCGCACGTCCAGGGATTCGGCCTCCCGGTACGCCGCCGCGAACCAGGTGGCCGTGACCCGGACGCCCAAGGAACTCGGATAGCGCGGGTTGGCCGTCACCGTGTCGTGGCCGGCGCGCACCAGCAGCTTCGACGCCGAGCTCACCGCGTCCAGGTTGGGCTGGTCGGGGCGCACGCCGGCGATCGGCGACCGGGTGGAGACGCCGATCCGCAGCCGGTCCGGCTCGACCAGCTTCACCGGGTCGCGTCCGGCCAGCACCGAGAAGCCCAGCGCGGCGTCGGACACGGTGGTGGCCAGCATGCCGTTCTCGGCCAGCCCGAACCAGTTGGTGGTGCCCAGATCGGACGGCACGACGTCGCGGCCCGGTTTGAGCCCGACCAGCCCGCAGCAGGCGGCCGGGATGCGGATCGAGCCGAGCCCGTCGTTACCCTGCGCCAGCGGCACGAGCCCGGCGGCCACCGCCGCGGCCGAGCCACCGGACGAGCCGCCCGGCGTGCGGTCGCGATCCCAGGGGTTGCGGGTCGGGCCGTTCTCGTCATCGGTCACTGCCCAAAGACCCATCTCCGGCATCCGGGTCACACCGACCACAACGGCACCGGCGCCGCGTAACCGGCGCACCACCTCGTGATCTTCCTCGGCCACCGCGGACCGGGCCGCGGCCGAACCGGACCAGGTCGGCAGGCCGGCCACGGCGGTGTTCTCCTTGACCGCGACCGGAACGCCCGCGAGCGGCAGGTTCGACAGATCCTCCTGATCGTCGACCTTCTCCGCCTCGGTGATCGCCTCGCCGGCCCGCACCACCCGGAACGCGTCCAGCGACGGGTCGGTGATCGAGATCTGCTCGAGATGGTCGGCGACGACCTGAGTGGCGGTGACGTCCCCACGCCGTACGGCCCGGGAGATCTGCTTCGCCGTGGCGCCCACCCAGGTCGCGTCAGCCATGTCGTGCTCCCGTTACCTCTCAGCCAAGTGCCTGCTCCAGGTCGGCGAGCAGATCGTCGACGTTCTCGATGCCGACAGACAGTCGCACGAGATCGGCGGGGACTTCAAGCGCCGATCCGGCAGCCGACAGGTGTGTCATCTGTCCAGGGTGCTCGATCAGCGATTCGACCCCGCCGAGCGACTCGGCGAGCACGAAGAGTTTAGTCCGGTTGCAGATTTCGATCGCCTGCTCGCTGCCGCCCGCCGCCCGGAACGACACCATGCCGCCGAAGCGCCGCATCTGCTTGGCCGCGACCTCGTGCCCGGGGTGACTGTCCAGACCGGGGTAGAGGACCTCGGCCACGGACGTGTGCTCGCTGAGGTATCCGACGATCCGCTCGGCGTTCTCGCAGTGGCGGTCCATCCGCACACCCAGGGTCTTGATCCCCCGCAGGGTCAGCCACGCGTCGAACGGGCCGGCGACCGCGCCCATCGCGTTCTGGTGGAACGCCAGGTCGTCGCCGAGGCCGTCGTTCGCCGTGATCAGCGCGCCACCGACCACGTCGGAGTGTCCACCGAGGTACTTCGTGGTCGAGTGGACGACCACGTCGGCGCCGAGTGCGAGCGGCTGCTGCAGGTACGGCGAGGCGAACGTGTTGTCGACCAGCAGCAGCGCGTCGTACTCGTGGGCCAGGGTGGCGAGCGCGGCGATGTCGGCGACGTTCAGCAGCGGGTTCGTCGGCGTCTCGGCCCAGATCACCTTCGTGTGGCCGGGCCGGAACGCAGCCCGTACGGCGTCGAGGTCGTCGAGCGGCACGGCCGTCCAGTCCAGACCCCAGTTCTCGGCCACCTTGGCGAACAGGCGGAACGTGCCGCCGTACGCGTCGCCCGGGATCACCACATGATCGCCGGGCCGGCACACCGTACGGAGGAAGGTGTCTTCCGCCGCGAGACCGCTGGCGAACGCGAGTCCCCGGCGACCGCCCTCGATGGCGGCGAGGGCCTCCTGAAGCGCGTCCCGGGTCGGGTTGCCGGATCGGCTGTACTCGTACCCGAGGCGGGGCGCGCCGACGGCATCCTGGGCAAACGTGCTCGTCTGATAGATCGGGGGTACCACCGCGCCGGTCCGCGGGTCCGGGTCCTGCCCGGCGTGGATGGCGAGGGTGTCGAAGCCGTAGTGGTTAGCCGTCATGCTGCGCAAGGCTAGTCTCACCTGGTGGCGGACTGTGTGTTCTGTGACATCGTGGCGGGCTCGGTGCCCGCGTTCCTCGTCGCCTCCGATCCTTCCGGGGTGGCCTTCCTCGATACGCGGCCGGTCTTCAAGGGTCATGTCCTGGTGGTGCCGCGTGATCACGTGGTGACCTTCCCTTCGCTGCCCGCATCCGAGCTACCCGGATATATCGGGCTCGTGCAGCGGGTTGCGGCCGCCGTGCCGCCCGCACTCGGGGCACAAGGGACATTTGTGGCAAACAACAACGTCGTCTCTCAGTCGGTGGCCCACCTCCACTTCCACGTGGTGCCGCGGACCAAGGGCGACGGGCTGCGCGGCTTCTTCTGGCCCCGGACGAGGTACGCGGACGACGACGAGGCCCGCTCGTACGCGTCCCGGATCGCCGACCGCTTGGGGTAAGGAACGAGGTCGTCGGGACGTTACACAGTCCGGATGAAGGGAGTGACCGTGTTCCTGCGGTTCAAGAAGCCCGAGCTGCCCACCTCCGACCAGGCCCTGCCCGGCCGTCTCCTCGAGATGCCGGTCGCCGGCGAGCACACCGTGCTCGGCACCCCGCTCAAGGGCCCGTGGCCGGCCGGCCTCGAGGTCGCGGTCTTCGGAATGGGCTGCTTCTGGGGCGCCGAGAAGATCTTCTGGCAGCTGCCCGGCGTCTGGTCGACGTCGGTCGGCTACGCGGGCGGGTTCACCGCCAACCCGACGTACGAGGAGACGTGCTCCGGCTCGACCGGCCACGCCGAGGTGGTCCAGGTCGTCTACGACCCCGCCAAGATCGGCTATGACCGGCTGCTGAAGGCGTTCTTCGAGAACCACGACCCGACCCAGGGCATGCGCCAGGGCAACGACGTGGGCACGCAGTACCGCTCGGCGATCTACACCACGACCGACGAGCAGGCGCGCGTCGCGAGGGCCACGCTGGAGGCGTTCCAGCCGGTGGTGACCGCGGCCGGCCACGGCACCATCACGACCGAGATCAAGCCGCTGACGAAGTTCTACTACGCCGAGGACTACCACCAGCAGTACCTGTCCGACGCGAAGAACCCGTACGGCTACTGCAACCACGGCCCGAACGGCATGACCTGCCCGGTCGGTGTCGCCCGCACCAACTGACGCTCTGCAGATCTGAGCCCGCGCTCGCCATGGTGAGCGCGGGCTCAGCCTTCTGCCTGCCGTCCGGAGGCATGGCTGGTCCCGCACGCCGGCGCGAACCGATACGGCGGCCTATGCCAGCGCTTGCGCACCAGCATTGTGCCCGAGCGCAGGGCCCCGCCGGGCCGGTCGGGGAAGACGAGGGCGAGGAGCGGCCGCGTCCGGGCCGGGCAGGTAGAAACGCAGCGCGCCGCCGGTCACCGCGCCCCCCGACCAGGAACGCTCATGTGTACGAGCGTACACATAGGCGCTCAGCGGCAGTGCCAGACCACCGCCTGGATCAAGCCGGCGGCGGTGTCCGACTGCCCGGCGATCGTCCGCCCGTCGTCGCTCAGCGCCGTGGCGATCGTGCTCAGCCCGTCCGGCGCGTGATCGGCCAGGTCGGGCAGCCGTACCACGCCCGACGAGGTCACCAGCACCTCGTAGCCCTGCGGATCGGTGCCCACCTGCCAGCCCTGCGCGTTCACCGCGTCGGCCGGCGTCCTCAGCGCGGCGGTCACCGCCACCTCCCCGGTGCGCAGGTTCCAGCGCACCGCCCACAGCCGGGCATCCGCGATGTTCGAACCCCTCGCGCTGACGTCGTCGGGGCTGGCCATGCCGGTCACCCAGCCGTTGCGCACGCCGAACGCCTGCGACATCACCGCCTGCTTGCCGTCGAGCGACGGAAGCGGCAGCTCACGGTGGGTGCCGTCGGCGAACCAGACGTACGGGCGGCGAAGGTCCAGGCTGCCGACCACCGTTCCGGTCTCGTCGATGCCCCTCGCGTAGGCCTTCCGGACGCCCGCGGGCACCGGCAGCCGGAACGGCGTGGCGACCGGGGACGGCCAGACCACCGGGTGCCCGGCATTGTCGTCGCCGACGATCGCGCCCGCGTCGTTGATGGCGTACGCCGACCCGGACCGGATGCCGGGCAGCTTGATGACCTTGCCGTCCCGGTAGGCGTACGGCACCGGCGCGTCGTGGTCGGAACCGTCGTTGGCGTAGCTCCAGCCGACCGCCACGCCCGAGGTGTTCACGTCCTGCAACGACTCCTCGCGGTTGCCGGGCAGCATCACCTTCTCCGCCCGGCCGTCGCGCCAGAGCACCGCCTGATAGCCGCCGCGCCTCAGGTAGGAGCGCCCGACGATGTACCTGCCCGTCGGGTCGGCGCCGCTGACCAGCGATTTCGGCTCGTCGTCCGGCACCGGCAGACGGTCGAGCACGCACGAGCTCGGTGCCGTGGCGGCCGCGGCGGTCCAGTTGGGGAGGCCCGGAACGGAGTAGGCCGGCGGCGTGGTGGTCACGCTGGGTGAGGCGGCGACGGGCGCTTGCTGCGTACGGCCGGGGGCAGCGACCAGGAAACCGCCGGTGACCGCGAGCGCCGTCATCGCGGCCGCCCCCGCATACCCGGCGGCGCGCTGTGTGCGGCGCCGCCGGGCGGTGACGATCGCCCGCCGGACGTCCACCATGGACGGCGAATCCGGCTCGTCGTCGAGCGAGCGCAACAGGTCCACCTCACGCGAAGATGACATGTGTCGACACCTCAGTTCGTAGGAGTCTGGAGGGCGTGACCGGTGAGCGATGACGATCCGAGCAACGAACGCAGCGCGGTCAGCCCGCGGGACGTCTGGCTCTTGACGGTGCCGGCGGAACAGCCCAGCGTCGCGGCGACGTCGTCCACCGAGAGGTCGTAGAAGAACCGCAGCACCAGCACCGCCCGCTGCCGGCGCGGCACCCGGCGCAGCGCGGCCCGCAGGACCTCGCGTTCCTCGGCGCCGGACGCCTCGAACGGCGCCGGCTCCGGCGTCTCCCGGAACAGCCGGACCCGCGACCAGGCCAGCCGGCGTTCGTCCACATAGGTGCGGACCAGCATGGTGCGCACGTACGCGTCGAGGTTGTCGGCGGCTCGCGCCCGGTGCCACTTGAGGTACAGCGTGGTGATGGTCTGCTGGACGAGATCGTCGGCACGGTGGCCGTCACCGGTCAGGACGTACGCCAACCGCCGCAACGCGGGGATCCGCGCCGTGACGTAATCGACGTACTCCTGCTCGGAATCGTCGCGCATCTTCGTCCCTCCGTCGGCCGTCACCCCTCAGACGGGGACGGGCGACCGCGAGGTTGTCAGGAATTGCGGCGCGGCGGCACCGGGACGCGCATCAGGTCCTCGGCGACGATGATCTCGCCGTCGAACTCCTTGCGCGCCTCGTCGAGGAAACGGGCCGGCTCCTGGTAACGCTGCGAGAAATGGGCCAGGACCACCCGCCGTACGCCGCACTCCCGCGCCACCGACGCGGCCTGACCCGCCGTGAGATGCCCGGCCATCGCGGCCGTGTCCGCGTCCTCGGCCAGAAACGTCGACTCGATCACCAGCATGTCCACGCCCTGGGCCAGCGCGTAGACGTTGTCGCACAGCCCGGTGTCCATGATGAAGGCGAAACTCTGACCCGGCCGATCGGTGCTCACCTGGTCCAGCGTCACGTCGCCGAGCTTGCCGGCGCGTTGCAGCTCGCCCACGGCCGGCCCGGAGATGCCCCGTTCGGCCAGCTTCGCCGGCACCATCCGGCGTGCCGCGGGTTCGTCCAGGCGGTACCCGTACGTGGGAAGGGAATGCCAGAGCGGCAGCGCCCGGAAGCGCCCCGCCGGGATCTCCACCTCGAATCTCGCGCCGGTGATCGGGGAGGCGATGATCTCCGCGTTGTCCCAGTAGCTCGTCGCGTGCCGGAGGCGGTCGTAGAACTCCTGGCCGGCGCCCGGGTAGTGGACGGTCACCGGGTGCGGCACCTTGTCCAGCGAGATCCGCTGCAGGATGCCGGGCAGGCCGAGGCTGTGATCGCCGTGGAAATGGGTGATGCAGATGCGCTTGATCGGGGTGACCGCGAGGCCGGCCATCAGCATCTGGCGCTGGGTGCCCTCGCCGGGGTCGAAGAGGATGACCTCGTCGTCCCAGCGCAGCAGGTAGCCGTTGTGGTTGCGGCGCCGGGTGGGCGCCTGGCTCGCGGTGCCGAGCACCACCAGTTCACGGCTCACGGAAGGCTCCAGATATGAAGCGACCCCCGGGGACTTCCTCGCACGCATGCGAGGTCCGGTCGGACAAGGCCGGATCCCCGGGGGTCGGGTGGCTGCCTGGTATTCGCCGCGACCGCTGCCACACGGTCTCGACGCTGTTAGGAACTAAGAAGCTGTCGAGGACAGCGGCTAGCGGACAGCCACCTCACGAGTCCCGTTGCTATACAACTTCGGACCACCTCCCTT
>NZ_CAKUCL010000080.1 GCF_934643405.1 uncultured Actinoplanes sp. | reverse complement strand
TCGGCGCCGAGGTCGGCGGCGATGCTCCGGGTGGCGAGTACGGTGCCGCCGACCGGCGCCCGGCCGGTGAAGCCTCCGGCGATTCCTGCGGAGATCACCGCGCGGAAGGACCGGGTCGCCAGGAGTCTTGCGGTACGGGCGGCGGCCGCGGCCGGGCCCACCCCGACGACTTCGACGACGATGTCGCCGGCTCGCGCCGGGTCGGATCCGGAGGCCGTGGCCAGGCCGGCGCGGACAGCTTCGGCTTCCGCGGCCACAGCGGTGACCACGAGCAGGGGGTGCGGCATCAGAACTCGTCGTCCTCGGGCGGGGTGGCGCCGTTCGTGGCGGGGCGGCCGGCCGACGAGGGCCGGTAGACGTGGAACCCGGGCGGCGCGAGCGCCGCGTCGGGCTGGACCTCGGCCGGCTCCTCCGCAGGCGGAGGCGGCTCGGATGCGGACGGCCGAGAGGACCACCCGGACGAGGGCGGCTGAGAGGGCGCGGAGGGGAAGGGCGGAGAGGGCGGCGCGGATGAGGAGGGCTGAGAGGGCGCGGAGGGGAAGGGCTGGGAGGGCGCGGATGCGGAGGGCGGGGGCGCGGACGACGAGGGTGCGGGTGAGGCGGAAGGGAGGTCGGGCTTGTTCCTCCGGCGGCCGAAGCGCCACTTGCCGCCGGACGGCGGCTCCACCAGCGTCTTGTCCACCGAGCCGGACCCGTCCGCGTCGGGCCGCGGCGATTCCCCGCGCCGGGCGGTCTCGTCCGGGGCCGCCGGGCCGGCCGGCCGTGACGGGTGGGAGGTCCGGGATCGGGGGGCCGCGCTCGGGCCCGCCGGACCGGCCGGCTGTGACGGGTCGGCGGTCCGGGATCGGGGGGCCGCGTTCGGGCGGGAGCGGAGCGGGACCGTGGGGGCCTCGGGCCACGGGTCGGACGGTTCCCGGTGCGACGCGGCCGGCGGGCCGGAAGCCGGGCGATCCGCGGTGGCCGGCGCCGGCGAGCCGGGTGGGGGCTCCGTGGGCTCGTCGGAACGGCCGCTCAAGCGTTCATTGTGGAGTCTGGCGGCGACGACCCCCGCCCGTACGGCCGCTGCGATCGCCAACAGGGCCGCCAGGGCGACGCCTACCCGGCCGGTCAGGGGGATCAGGCCGATGCCGCCGCCCAGGACGAAGGCGATCATCAGGATCGTCTCCGAGTGCGCGAAGGCGCTCGCCCGTAGGCGCTCCGGGATCCGCTCCTGGATGCTCGCGTCGATGGCCAGCTTCGAGATGCCGCTGAAGATGGCCGTGACCAAGGCGAACAGCGCCAGCATTCCGAGGTTGTAGAAGAGCGCGGCCAGCACCGCCACGCCGGCCGTGATGGTCAGGCCGGCCGACTGCATGGCCAGCGGGCGGCGGATGCGCAGGCGGGTGCCGGCCGCCGTGGACAGGAACGTGCCGACCGCCAGCGCGCCGCCGATCAGGCCGACCGCCGCCTGCCGGCCGATGTCGCGGCCGAACAGGGTGGTGTCCAGCTGGTTCGCGGCGATCACGAAGGCCAGGAAGAGCAGCGTGAAGCCGTAGAGCAGGCGCAGGCAGGCGCTGCCGATCAGCGTCGAGATGACCAGGCGGCCGGAGAGCGGGCGTTCCTCGCCGCGGCCCAGGCGCAGCATCGTGCGCCACGGCTGCGGGACGGCCTCGGGCGGGTCGGAGTCGGCGCGCGGGGGCAGGCGCAGCGCGATCACCATGCCGATGACGAAGATGATCGCGGCCACGCGCAGCGACCACTGCGGGCCCACCTTGAAGGCGAGCAGGCCGATCGGGGCCACGATCGCCCCGGCGAACGTGCCGTAGACGCTGGCCCGGGCGCCCACCTGGGACAGTCCGACACCCTCGGGCAGCAGGCGGGGGACGGCTGCCGAGCGGGCCACGCCGTACGCACGGGAGAACGCAAGCACCCCGAAAGCCGCCGGATAAAGGCCCCAGCCGAACAGGTTGTCGCTGATGACGTAGGCCAGGAAGGCGCGGCCGAGCATGGTGACCGCGAGCGCGTATCGACGGCCGTGGCGGAAGTGGTCGAGCAGCGGGCCGACCACCGGCGCCAGCAGCGCGAACGGGATCATCGTGATCAGCAGGTAGAGCGCCACCTTGCTGCGCGCCTCGCCGAGCGGGACGTTGAAGAAGATGGTGCCGGCCAGGCCGATCGCGATGAGCGTGTCCCCGGCGCAGGAGAGCGCGTGCAGGTCGAAAAGCCGGATCATGCCGATCTCGTTGGCCGCGCCCCGAGCGCGGGCGGTGCCGACGCGGCGGGTCGCCCAGGCGCCACCGCGCACCGAACCGCGCACCAGAAGCCGGGCCGCCTTGATGCCGGTGCCGACGGTGCGTCCGAGAGTGGGAAGCAGCGGCATGGGAACCATCCTGACTGATCGAGGCGACCCGTGTCCTCTTCCGGGCGCGGCGGATCTGGGGAGTCCCTGCGGCGCATCCATCCCGGTAGGGGACAATGGCAAGGTGACGACCAGGACCACCACGCGTGCCGCCCGCCTCGACCAGGTTTGTGCCGATGCGGTGGGGGTCGCACGTGGAGCGATCACCGACGTGGACCCGAGCGACATCGGCGAGCACCTCGACGTCATCGCCGAGGGCGACCGGGTTGTGACCCACCTCTTCGAGAGCCATCTCGCCGGTTATCGCGGCTGGCGCTGGGCGGTGACGGTCACCCGGGTCCCGCGCAGCCGTCACGTCACCGTCTGCGAGACCGTTCTGCTCCCCGGCCCGGACGCTCTGCTCGCCCCGGCCTGGGTGCCGTGGAACGAGCGGGTGCAGGCGGGTGACCTCGGCGTCGGTGACCTCATGCCGACCGCTCCGGACGACGAGCGCCTCGCCCAGGGTTACGTGCTGAGCGACGACCCGGCCGTCGAGGAGGTCAGCTGGGAGCTGGGCCTCGGCCGGTCCCGGGTGATGTCCCGCGAGGGCCGGATCGAGACCGCACAGCGGTGGTACGAGGGGGAGTCCGGCCCGGAGGCGCCGATCTCGGTGGCCGCGCCGCGCACCGCCCGCTGCGGCACCTGCGGCTTCTACCTGCCGCTGGCCGGTTCGATGCGGGCCATGTTCGGCGTCTGCGGCAACCTGTACGCGCCGGACGACGGCCGCGCGGTCAGCTCCGACCACGGCTGCGGCGCGCACTCCGAGGCGCTGCTGGGCGCGGCCGAGCAGCCGGTCGAGGAGTTGCCGACGGTCTACGACGACAGCGAGGTCGAGACGGTCGCGGTCAGCCGCGGGCACGGCTCGGTCGAGTCAGGTGAGCCCGCCGAGGACTACGGCCACAGCTAGGAGGTCACCCGGAACTCCGGGTGGGTCAGCGCCCGGCGCCGCTTCCGATGCCGGTCGTGCACGATCATCGTGATCAGGCCCGGGATGCCCACGAAGAAGCCCGCGATGCACGTGTCCAGCCAGCGATCCGGTCCGTGCGCCAACCAGACGATCAGGGCCGCGATCGCGAAGCCGGCCATGCCGGCGATCGCGAACGGGACCATCGGCGGGTCGAGGGGCTCGACCCGGGGCTTCCGTTCAGTCACCCCGACAGAATAGGTGCGGCGTGAATCTTCATGGGCATTCGTGATCGAGCTGACACGCCGCCGTATTTGCGACGTTCACCAAGTCTGAGACCATGCCCGCGGAACGAAGCTGGAGATCCGCTGAGAGGGCCTCATGACTACCTTCGATCGATATTTCGAGATCTCGTCGCGAGGTTCGACCCTCGGGCGTGAGGTACGCGGCGGGTTGGCCACGTTCTTCACGATGGCCTACATCGTCGTGCTGAACCCGCTGATCCTCGGCGCCGGCGTGGACGCGGCCGGCGGGAAGCTGCCGATCGCGGCGCTGGCGGCCGGTACGGCACTGGTCGCCGGCGTGATGACCATCCTGATGGGCGTGGTCGCCCGGTTCCCGCTCGCCCTCGCGGCCGGCCTCGGCGTGAACGCCCTCGTCGCGTACGAGATCGCACCCGAGATGACCTGGGCCGACGCGATGGGCCTGGTGGTGATCGAGGGTGTCCTGATCACCATCCTGGTGCTCACCGGCCTCCGTACGCTGGTCTTCCGGGCCGTGCCCACCCAGCTGAAGACGGCGATCGGTGTCGGCATCGGCCTGTTCCTGATGATCATCGGCCTGGTCGACTCCGGTTTCGTCCGCCGCATCCCGGACGCGTCGAACACCACCGTCCCGCTGGAGCTCGGCATCGGCGGCAAGCTGATGGGCTGGCCGCAACTCGTCTTCGTGCTCGGCCTGATCTTCACGCTGATCCTCTTCGTGCGGCGGGTGCGCGGCGCGATCCTGATCGGCATCCTGGGCACCACCGTGCTGGCGATCGTCGTGGAGGCGATCGCGCATCCCCAGGGCTGGTCGCTGAACGTGCCGAAACTGCCGGCGAAGGTCGTCGACACGCCGGACTTCTCGCTCATCGGCCACTTCAACATCCTCGACTCCTGGTCGCGGGCCGGCTGGCTGGTCGTCATCATGTTCGTCTTCAGCCTGCTGATCACGGACTTCTTCGACACGATGGGCACGATGGTCGCGGTCGGTCAGGAGGCCGGGCTGCTCGACGAGTCCGGGACGCCGCCGCGGACCCGCGAGATCCTGCTGGTCGATTCGATCGCCGCGGCCGCCGGCGGCGCGGCCGGCGTCTCCAGCAACACGTCGTACATCGAGAGCGCCGCGGGTGTCGGCGAGGGTGCGCGGACCGGCGCCGCGAACCTGGTCACCGGCGGGTTGTTCCTGCTCGCCATGTTCCTGTCCCCGCTGGTCCAGGTGGTGCCGTTCGAGGCGGCGTCGACGGCGCTGGTCGTGGTCGGCTTTCTGATGATCCGGGAGGTGCGGCAGATCGACTGGTCCGACTACACGATCGCCGTCCCGGCCTTCCTGACGATCACGTTGATGCCGTTCACGTACTCGATCTCCAACGGGATCGGGGCGGGCGTCATCTCGTACGCAATCCTGAAGCTCGCCGCCGGCCGGGCGCGAGAGATCCACCCGATCCTGTACGGCGTGGCCGCTCTGTTCATTCTGTATTTCTTCCGCGGGCCACTGGAGTCCTGGATCCTGTGATGACCATCTAAACTGCCTGTCACGGGGCGTCTCCGCGGGCCCGGTGACGGCGGTCATACGCGAATTCAATGTCGTTAGCCTAGCTCATTAGCTAGGCTAAGAATCGTGACGGAGTGGCCGGTGGCGGCGGAGCGAGTGGCAGCGGACGAGCTGGCCAAGACGCTGCGCGAGGCCATCCAGCGGCTCAATCGGCGGATCCGGCAAGCCCGCCCGATCGGTGATCTCACCTTCAGTCAGCTCTCCGCCCTGACCAGCCTCCAGCTGGCCGGCGCGCTGACTCCTCGCGAGCTCGCCGACACCGAGCGGGTGCAGCCCCCGACGATGACCAAGATCGTCGGCAAGCTGGAGGAGCGCGGGCTGGTCGCGCGGACCCCGCACCCGACCGATGGACGGCAGGTCATCCTGGCGCCCACCGAACAGGGGCGGGCCATCTACGCCCAGTACGAGCAGGCGCGCAACCAATGGCTGGCGGTTCAGCTGGAGTCGCTGAGCCCGTCGGAACGCGAGACCCTGGCCCACGCTGCGGAGATCATGCAGCAGGTCGCCCGGGGCTGACCGGTTCCCGGTCGCCGCGCTTCGTCACACGACGATGACGCGTACGACCGAAGGAGACCCGCCCCACCGTGCAGGCAGTGCTGAGTACGACATTCCGGTCCCTTCATGTCCGCAACTACCGGCTCTTCGCCACCGGGCAGCTGGTGAAGCTGATCGGCGTGTGGATGATGTTCACCGCCCAGGACTGGCTGGTGCTCGATCTCTCGCACGACTCGCCCGGCGCGCTGGGCGTGGTGGCGGCTCTGCAGTTCGTCCCGGTGCTGCTGCTCACCCTCTGGGGCGGGCGGCTGGCCGACCGGTACGACAAGCGCAAGCTGCTCGTGGCGGCGAACGCGGCCTTCGCGGTCACCGCGATCGTGTTCGCCGTCCTGGTGGCCTCCGGTCACGTGGTCCTCTGGCACGTGTTCCTCTTCGCCGGCCTGCTCGGCATCGCGAACTCGATCGAGACCCCGGTACGGCAGGCGTTCGTCTCCGAGCTGGTCGAGCTGCCGCTGCTGCCGAATGCTCTGGCCCTGTCCGCGGCGACGTTCAACACCGCGCGGATCGGTGGGCCGGCGCTTGCCGGTGTCGCGCTCGCCTTCCTGCACACCGGGCCGGTGTTCCTGGTCGCCACGGTGCTGGCCGTCGCCCCGATCTTCAGTTACACCGCGATGAAGCCGGCCGAGCTGTACCGTTCGGCGTCCCGCGCGTCGAAGGATGCGCGAATCCTGGACGGGCTCTCCTACGTGCGCCGGCGGCATGATCTGCTGCTGCCGATCTGCCTGATGGCCGTCGTCGGCATGATCGGCTTCAACTTCCCGGTCACCCTCGCGGCCCTGGCGAAGATCAACTTCCACGCCGGCCCGTCGTCCTTCGGGCTCCTGACCACGATGCTGGCGGTGGGTGCGCTCGGCGGGGCGCTGGCGGGCAGTGCGCGGCGGGCGCGTCCGAGTGTGTACGTCGTCCTCGGCGCGTCGCTGGCATTCGGCCTGCTCGAATTCGCGGTCGGTTTCGCGCCGAGCTTCGTGGTAGCGATGGTGGTGCTGGTCCCGACCGGCTTCTTCTCGATCTTCCTGGCTCAGGCGGCGAACCACCGGGTGCAGATGGGGGTCGCACCCGAGTACCGCGGCCGGGTGATGGCCCTGTACGTGCTGGTCTTCCTGGGCACCACGCCGATCGGCGCGTCGCTGGCCGGCTGGTGGGGCGAGCACTTCGGAGTGCCGTCGAGCATCTGGTCCGCGGGGTTGGTCTGCTTCGTCGCCTCGGTGTTCGCGCTGATGTGGCAGCTGCGCTCCAGCGGCGACCGGCTGGCGTTCCGGATGCGCCCGTGGCCGCGGGTGTCGTTGATCCGTCAGGAGGCGGCCGCCGGGGCCGCCGGGCTCGCCGGCGAGGCGCCCGGGCCGGTGGAGGCCCGGCCGGCTCCGGTCCCGGGCTCGCCGGCTCCGATCTCGCCCTTCGCTGCTCAGGGCACTCGGGCCGGCGTTTCCCGCTCGGAAGCGGCCTGACCTCGATCAACGGCCGGACAGACCCGTCTGTCCGGCCGAACCCGAACGGGTGGATCTCGGGGTTGGCAGACCCGCTCGGCCGAACGGGTATTCCGGGCCCGGAAGTGAGGGCTTAGCGTCGAACTCGTGGCCATCGCGCACATTGTTGTGCTTTCTTCGGCGTTGGTGACTTTGCTCGGGGTGCCCTGCGCTGTCACCGCGGTTCGTCGCGCCGACGATCTGGCCCGCCGCAGGCTCTGGGCGCGCCGCTGCGAGGAGGACAACCGAGCGCTGCGCGAGCTGGACCGGGCGCTCCGGGCGGTCGACCCCAGCGAGATCATCGCCGCCCTGCGCGGCCCGTCGATCGACCAGATCGAACACGATCTGCGGCGGCTGAACCACGTACGCCGTACCAGCCAGGCCGTCGCGTCACTGTCCTGGCGCGATGCCGTCGACCGTGCCTACGACCTGCGGTTGTGCCTCGCCTGCGAGTGTCTGGGCCTGGACGCGCACCTCGGCCCGCTGGAAGGCATGGACCGCGAGCTGGAACGCCTGCGTGTCGAGGAGGAGCTGCGCGCCGCCGGGCTGACGCTGCACTCCTGAGGTCGTCAGGCGCCCCGCGGTCCGGGAATGCGCCTCAGGACGACTCGCGGGCGGCCGGGCCACCGCCGAACAGCACGTCGTCCCAGCTGGGGAGACGCTTGCGGGGCTTGGCCTCGTCGGTCTCCGGCGCCTGCTGGCCCGCCTGGCCGACCGTGCGGCGCGGGCGCAGCACCGCCAGGGACGGCACCGCGGGAACCTCCTTCGGGAGGTCGGCGTCGTCGTCGAAGGCGGAACCGGAACCGCCGCCCAGCAGGGCCGCGGCACCGCCGGCGACCGGGCGGCGCGGGGTCTCGGCCGGGCCGGCGTCCAGGTTGCGCCCGCTCGTCTGGCCGCCCAGGGGACGGTCCAGCGCGGCGAGCAGGGCGTCGCGCCCGGAACGGATCGGGTCACGGTCGCGGCGCGGGGCCTCCGGCGCGGGCATGGTGCGGGCGGCCGGTTCCGAGGAACGGGACGGGCCGGGCAGGCCGTGACCGCCGCGGTCGGTGCTGAACGGACGCTCGGGCACCGGGTCCTGGCCCAGGATCTGGGTGGGACGCTCGGCACACAGGTACTGCGCCATGTCGTCGTGCGGCGACACGACCTGGCGTCCCTTGTCGAGATCCCAGATGGCCTGCGCGGTGGCCTTGCCGGACGGCCAGGTGGCGACGATGCGCCAGGTGCCGTCCTCGCGGCGGAACGCGTCCCACGAGATCTTCTCGGTGTCGATGCCGTGCTGGGCGAGACGACTGTCCACGACCTCGGCCAGCGGCGCGCCGGAGTCCGACGTCTTCAGCCGGGTGCGGCGGGCGTGCTGGGCCAGCATCGCGCGCTCCTGCAGGACCGGCCCGGCATAGCGCAGGACGCGGTCGACCGGCACCCCGGCGATGCGGGCGACGTCCTCGGCGGACTCGCCGGCGCGGATGCGGGACTGGATGTCGCGCGGGGACAACGACGGCGGCGCCTCGGGCGACATGACCGCGACGGCCGTGGTCGCGACGGCCGGATGCCCGTCGTTCGCGATGGCGCCGGTGACCCGGTCGTCGATGGGAAGTGCCAGGAGCCGGCCGACCTCATCGGCGAGCACCATGGCCTGGCCGTCCTCGGAAAGGGCGACGAAGCGTACCGGCCGCATGCGTTGCCTCCGTCCCGTCGCGTGGCCTGTGCTCCCGAGAGTCAGCCACCCGGGCGCGTTTCGGAACACGGTACGCGCCTTGGTCACCTAATGGGGGTAAGCCACGCCGTCAACTTCCCCTGACCTGCGATGATCATCAGAATTCATCATCATGTACGCATCCGGTGGTCCGTCAAACGCACCGGCGCGAACCGTGTTCTGACTTCGCGACCTGCTGCCGAGCAGGGCCGCAGCGCCCCTCACGCGCCACTGCGACGCCGGCTCAGA
This sequence comes from uncultured Actinoplanes sp., assembly GCF_934643405.1. GTDB lineage: Bacteria > Actinomycetota > Actinomycetes > Mycobacteriales > Micromonosporaceae > Actinoplanes. Next base: position 17,437 of record NZ_CAKUCL010000080.1, on the reverse strand, counting down.
GCCGTTCCACCACGTAGTCGACGCACGCCGTGAGAGCCGCCACATCGGACGGCTCGATGGTCGGGTAGAGCGCCACCCGAAGCTGGTTGCGGCCCAGCTTGCGGTACGGCTCGGTGTCCACCACGCCGTTGGCCCGCAGCACCTTCGCCACCACGGCGGCGTCCACCTCGTCGGCGAAGTCGATCGTCGCGACCGCGGCCGAGCGCAGCTCAGGATCGGTGACGAACGGCGCCGCGTACGAGGAGGCGTCCGCCCACCCGTAGATCGCCGCGGCACTCTCCGCGCTGCGCTTGACCGCCCAGGACAGCCCGCCCTGCACGTTCATCCATTCGAGTTGCTCGGCGGCCAGCCACACGGTGGCCAGCGCCGGCGTGTTGTACGTCTGCTCCAACCGGGACTGCTCGATCGCGGTCACCAGATCGAGGAACTGCGGGATGTACCGGCCGCTGCCCTTGACCTCGTACGCCCGCTCGATCGCGGCCGGCGACATGAGCGCCAGCCAGATCCCGCCGTCGGAGCCCAGCGCCTTCTGCGGCGCCAGGTAGTACACATCGGTCTCACGCAGGTCGACGTCGAGGCTGCCGCCGCCCGAGGTCGCGTCGGTCAGCATCAGCGCGCCCGCGTCCGCGCCGGTGACCCGGCGTACCGGCACGGCCACCCCGGTCGACGTCTCGTTGTGGACCGTCGCGTACGCGTCGACGCCCGCCTCGGCCCGCAGGAACGCGGCCTGGCCCCCGGGCGCCCGGTGGACCGTCGGGGTGCCGAGGAACGGCGCGTCGGTCACCGCCTTGGCGAACTTCGCGCCGAACTCGCCGAAGTCGGCGAACTGGGCCCGGTCGCGGATCAGCCCGAACGTGGCGACCTCCCAGAACGCGCTGGTGCCGCCGTTGGACAGGATCACCTCGTAGCCGTCCGGGGCGGAGAAGAACTCGGCCAGGCTGCGCCGCAGCCGCGCCACCTGGTCCTTGACCGTGCGCTGGCGGTGAGACGTGCCGAGGAACGTGCGGGACACCGCGGCCAGCGACTCGACACCCTCGGGGCGCACCTTGCTGGGGCCCGAGCCGAAGCGCCCGTCGACCGGCTTGAGCTCGTCAGGGATCTGGATGTCAGTCATCGGTTCCGGCCTTCTGTTCTCCGCCGCGGGGCTGGCACGGCTAAACATTATGCGAGAGGTGGTCCCAGCCCTCGACCTGCTGCGGCTTGCGGGGGCCCGGTCCCACATAGCGGGCGCTCGGCCGCACGATCCGGCCCAGCTTCTTCTGCTCCAGGATGTGCGCGCTCCAGCCGGCCACCCGGGCGCAGGTGAACATCGAGGTGAACATGTGCGCCGGTACCTCGGCGAAGTCGAGCACCACCGCGGACCAGAACTCCACGTTGGTCGCCAGCACCCGGTCCGGCTTGCGTGCCTTGAGCTCGGCCAGCGCGGCCCGTTCCAGCTCCTCGGCCACCTCGAACCGGGGCGCGCCCAGCTCGCGTGCGGTGCGCCGGAGCACCCGGGCGCGCGGGTCCTCGGCGCGGTACACGCGGTGGCCGAAGCCCATCAGCCGCTCGCCGCGGTCCAGCACGCCCCTCACGTACGCCTCGGCGTCACCGCTGCGCTCCACCGCTTCGATCATGTGCAGCACGCGGGCCGGCGCGCCGCCGTGCAGCGGCCCGGACAGCGCGCCGATGCCGGAGGAGATGCACGCGGCCGCGTCCGCCCCGGTGGAGGCGACGATCCGGGTGGTGAAGGTGGACGCGTTCAGCCCGTGCTCGGCGGCCGAGATGAAGTACGCGTCGACGGCCTTGACGTGCCGCGGATCCGGCTCGCCCCGCCAGCGCCGCATGAACCGCTCGACGATCGTCTCCGCCTTGTCGATGTCCTTCTGCGGCACCGCGGGCAGCCCGAGCCCGCGGGCCGCCTGCGCGACGAACGACAGCGCGGTCACCGACACCCGGGCCAGGTCGCTGCGGACCTGCTCCTCATCGATGTCGAGCAGCTGTTCCAGCCCCCAGTACGGCGCGAGCATGGCGACCGCGGACTGCACGTCCACGCGGATGTCGCCGGAGTGCACCGGCACCGGGAACGGTTCGGCGGGCGGCAGCCCGGGCCCGAACCGGCCGTCGACGAGCAGGCCCCACACGTTGCCGAAGGAGACGTGGCCGATCAGGTCCTCGATGTCCACGCCGCGGTAGCGCAGGGCGCCGCCGGCCCGGTCGGGCTCGGCGATCTGGGTCTCGAACGCGATGACGCCCTCGAGGCCCGGCTTGAAGTCGGACCCGGAACTCTCGGACATGGGGCTCCTCGGAGACAAGACCCGGTGGGGGAACAAAATGCGGTAAGTGTTTCATCTTGCCCGCTGGGTAACCGGTGGGTCGACCCGGCGAGATGTGCTTTGAGCGACATCCATCCTGACCCGCATGACGGAGTGCCTGGGGCGACTTACGGTCGTTACTGCCGAAAGTGATGGAGAGCTCGCGTGACCTTCGAAACACCCCTGCCATCGGCCATGCGGCGTGACTACGACCAGCGCGATCCCCTCCTGGAGAACGATCTGGCCGCCGACTGGGTGGGCCAGTTCTCCGGCTGGTTCGCCGAGGCGGCCGCGGCCGGCCTGCCCGAGCCCAACGCGATGATCGTGGCCACGGCCGCGCCGGACGGCCGGCCCTCGGCGCGCACCGTGCTGCTCAAGGAGTACGACGTACGCGGTTTTGTCTTCTACACCAACTACGAGTCACGCAAGGGCACCGAAGCGGGCCGGAACCCGTACGCAAGCCTGGTCTTCCCGTGGTTCCCGATGCAGCGCCAGGTGATCGTGGCGGGCGCCGTGGAGCGGGTGAGCAGGGCCGAGACCGAGGCGTACTTCGCGTCCCGGCCGCGCGGCTCGCAACTGGGCGCGTGGGCCAGCCCGCAGTCGCGGGTGGTGCCCGACCGGGCCGCGGTGGACGATGCGATGGCCGAGGTGATCAAGCGGTTCGGTGACGGTCCGGTGCCGGCCCCGCCGCACTGGGGAGGACTGCGCGTGGTGCCGGAGACGGTCGAGTTCTGGCAGGGACGAAGCAGCCGGCTGCATGACCGGCTGCGCTACCGGCGCCGTACGGACGAAAGCGGTTGGGTCGTCGAGAGGCTCGCACCGTGAGCCAGGACGCGGTCGAGGCGACCGAGGAATTGGTCGAGGAGCGCGAACGCAAGTCCTGGGTGATCGATCTACGGCCGTTGAAGGTCGTCGCCTACCGCCGCATGTGGGTCGGCAACGGCGTCTCGTTCTTCGGGTTCCAGTTCACCTCGGTCGCCGTGCCGGTGCAGATGTTCGCGGTGACGCATTCGTCGGCGTGGGTGGGCCTGCTCGGCATCGCCGGGCTGATCCCGCTGCTCATCTTCGGACTCTGGGGTGGCGCCGCGGCCGACGTGGTCGACCGCCGCAAGCTGCTGCTGGCCAGTTCGACGCTGGCCTGGCTCGCCACCGTCGGCCTGTTCGTGCAGGCGCTGCTCGGCATGCGCAGCGGATATCTGCTGCTCGGCCTGACCGCGCTGCAGTCGGCCGGTTTCGCGGTCAGCTCGCCGGCCCGGCAGGCGATCATCCCGCGGCTCGTGCCGGCCCGGCTGGTGCCGGCCGCGAACACGCTGGCCTACACGACGACGACCGCGGGTGGCGTGCTCGGTCCGCTGGCCGCCGGGCTCATCTTCGGGCTGGCCTCCACCGCGACCGGCGTGACCGTGGCGTACCTGGTGGACGCCGCGCTGTTCACGATCTCGTTCTGGGCGACCTGGAAGCTCCCGCCGATCCCGCCGATCGAGCCCGAGCCCGGCGAGGAGCGGCCCACCGCCGGCCTGAGCGGCATCGTGAACGGGCTCAGATTCCTGGTCACCCAGCCGGTGCTGCTGCTGTCGTTCGCGGTGGACATCATCGCGATGGTGTTCGCCATGCCGCGGGCGCTGTTCCCGGAGGTCGCGGCGGACCGGTTCGGCGGCGGCTCGGCGGTCGGCTGGCTGTTCAGCGCGATCGCGATCGGCTCGGTGATCGGCGGCCTGACCTCGGGCTGGATCGGCCGGGTGAAGCGGCAGGGCGTGGCCCTGGTGATCGCGGTGGTCGGCTGGGGCGTGGCGATCGGTTTCTCCGGGCTGGTGCATCAGCTGTGGCTGATGGTGCTGCTGCTGGCCGTGGGCGGCGCGGCCGACCTGGTCAGCGCGGTCTACCGGCAGTCGATACTGCAGGTCTTCGCGCCGGACCGGATGCGCGGGCGCCTGCAGGGTGTCTTCACCGTGGTGGTCGCCGGCGGGCCGCGGCTGGGCGACCTGCGGGCCGGCGCCACCGCGGATGTCACCGGAATCACCGGGTCGTGGGCCGGCGGTGGCTTCGCCGCGGCCGGGCTGGCAATGGTGCTGGCAGCGGCGTTCCCGGCCCTCCTCCGCTATCGCCCTCCAGCGATGGCCGGAAACGACGAACCGATAGTGTCCAAGCCATGACGAGCGTTGTAGGGGCCAAGTCCGGCGCCCAGTGGACCATCGAGGCGCACGGCCACCGGGCCACGGTGGTGGAGGTCGGCGGCGTCCTCCGGGAGTACACCGTCGACGGCACGCCGGTGCTGGACGGATTCGAGGCGGACGAGCTGTCCCCGGCGTCGGCCGGTCAGATCCTCGCGCCCTGGCCGAACCGGATCCGCGACGGCAAGTACACCTTCGGCGAGCAGACCTACCAGCTGTCGCTGACCGAGCCGGCCCGGCACAACGCCATCCACGGCCTGACCAACTGGTCGCGCTGGCGGCTCGTCGAGCAGGCGGCCGACGCGATCACCGTCGAGTTCGAGCTGCCCGCCCAGATCGGCTACCCGTGGTGGCTGACGCTGCGCACCCGCTGGTCGGTCTCGGCCGACGGCCTGCGCTGCGATCAGGAGGTCGTGAACGTCAGCGGCCAGGACGCACCCTGGGGATACTCGGTCCACCCGTACCTGCAGCTGCCCGGTGTCGCGGTCGACGACATCGTGCTGCACGTGCCCGGCAAGAGCCGGATCCTGGCCGACGCCCGGCTGCTGCCGATCGGCACGGTGTCGGTGGCCGGCACCGAGTTCGACTTCAGCGAGCCCCGCAAGATCGGCGACCTGGTCCTGGACACCACGTTCGGCGAGATCGAGCACGACGCGGACGGGATCACCGAGGTGACGCTCTCCGGCGACGGTCGCGAGGTCGTGGTCTGGGCGGACGGCAAGTTCAAGTACTGGCAGGTCTTCACCGGCGACACCCTGCACGGTGAGCGGTTCCGCCGCTCGGTCGCGGTCGAGCCGATGACCTGCCCGCCGGACGCGTTCCGCACCGGCCGCGACGTGATCGTGCTGGCGCCGGGCGAGAGCTGGACCGCGTCGTGGGGGATCCGGCCCTGATGGAGTTCGACGAGGTGGTCCGGCGGCGGCGCATGGTCCGCACCTACGACCCGGACCGCCCGGTTCCGCCGGAGCTGGTCGACAAGATCGTCCGGCACGGGCTGCGGGCGCCGAGCGCGGGCTTCTCGCAGGGCTGGGGCTTTCTGGTGCTGACCGAGCCGGCCGACCGGGATCTGTACTGGACCGTCACGAGCGAGCGGGAGGACGGGCCTTCGGAGCCGGCAGCCGATCGCGGCTGGCGTGGCGGCTGGCTGGAGCGGATGCGCACCGCTCCGGTGCTGATCGTCTGCCTCTCGAACAAGTCGGCCTACCTGGACCGTTACGCCGAGCCGGACAAGGGCTGGACGGACCGCGCCGAGGATCACTGGCCGGTGCCCTACTGGGACATCGACACCGGCTTCGCGGCCCTGCTCATGCACCTCACCGCGGTCGACGAAGGACTCGGCTCCTGCTTCTTCGGCCTGCCCGCGCCGACCGTGGCGACGTTCAAGGAGGCGTTCGGCGTACCGGAGCAGTTCACCCCGGTCGGGACGTTGACGGTCGGCTATCGTGCCGCGGACAAGAGGTCTCCGTCACTCAAGCGCGGACATCGACCGGTGGACGACGTGGTGCATCATGGCCGATGGGCTTCGCCGAGCGGCACCCTGTGACGACGGCACGGCTAGTCTGATGGAGTTCGGGTTCGGAGAGGGGGAGCCGCCGTGATCTTCAAAGCGGTCCGGGACGGAGCCCCGTACCCCGATCACCACACGACGCTCAAGGCGTGGGCCGAGATCCCGCCGCGTCCGATCCGGCTCGCCGATCTGATCACCACCAAGCGTGAGCTGGCGCTGGACAAGCTGCTCGCCGAGGACTCGACGTTCTACGGCGACCTGTTCCCGCACGTGGTGGAGTATCAGGGCGCTCTCTACCTGGAGGACGGTCTGCACCGTGCGTTGCGGGCCGCTCTCCAGCAGCGCAATCAGATCCATGCCCGGGTCCTGGTCGTCGACGGCTGATTCCCCGGTAGGTTGGGCGGCATGGTGGTTGCCCCATTGGATCTGCTCGATCTCGACTCGTTGCTGAGCGACGAGGAACGCGACGTCCGGGAGCTCGTGCGACGGGTGGCCGACGACCGGGTCCGTCCCGGTGTGGCCGGCTGGTACGAGAACGGCGAGACCCCGGTCCGTGACCTGGCGCTCGAGTTCGGCAAGCTCGGCCTGCTCGGCATGCATCTGGAGGGGTACGGCTGTGCGGGTGCCTCCGCCGTCGCGTACGGGATCGCCTGCATGGAGCTGGAGGCTGCCGACTCGGGTGTCCGTTCGCTGGTCAGCGTGCAGGGCTCACTGGCCATGTACGCGATCTGGAAGTACGGCAGCGAGGAGCAGAAGCAGCGCTGGCTGCCGGGCATGGCCGCGGGCGAGCTGATCGGCTGCTTCGGGCTGACCGAGCCCGATCACGGCTCCGACCCGGCGAACATGTCCACCCGGGCCCGGCGCGACGGCGACGACTGGGTGCTCAACGGCGGCAAGATGTGGATCACCAACGCGCCGATCGCCGACGTCGCGGTGATCTGGGCCCGGGGCGAGAACGGCGTGATCGGCTTCGCGGTGCCCACCGACACGCCCGGCTTCGCGGCCCGGGAGATCAAGCACAAGATGTCGCTGCGGGCGTCCAGCACCGGTGAGATCACGCTTGACGACGTACGGCTTCCGGAGTCGGCGCGGCTGCCCGAGGCGGCCGGGCTGAGGGCGCCGCTGTCCTGTCTCACCGAGGCGCGGTTCGGCATCATCTGGGGCGCGCTGGGGGCGGCCCGCGACTGCCTGGCCACCGCGCTGGAGTACGCGACGACCCGCGAGCAGTTCGGCCGGCCGATCGGCGGTTTCCAGCTGACCCAGGCCAAGCTCGCCGACATGGCCCTCGAACTGCAGAAGGGCTTCCTGCTGGCGCTGCACCTGGGCCGCCTGCGAGACTCGCAGGGCGCGCTGCGGCCCGAGCAGGTCAGCGCGGGGAAGCTGAACAACGTGCGGGAAGCCATCAAGATCGCGCGGCAGTGCCGGACGATCCTGGGCGGCAACGGGATCAGCGCGGAGTATCCGGTGATGCGCCACGCGAACAACCTCGAGAGCGTGCTCACGTACGAGGGAACCTCGGAGATCCACCAGCTCGTCATCGGTCAGAAGCTGACCGGTTTGAACGCTTTCGTCGGCTGACGAATCGAAATTGTCGTACCCCTCTTCTAACGTGGAGTCATGGCCAGCTCACCCGATGTCTCGGAACCCACCAGGGAGTACCCGGCCGTGCCCGAGGACTCTCCGTCCGCCCCTTCCGCTTCCGAGCCGAAGCCGGGGCGGAGCGGTTTCGCCCGCCTGCTCATCTTCACCGGCGTCGTCTTCGCCGTGATCGTCGCCGCGTGCCTCGGCCTGCGGGCGGTGCACGTGCTGCCGAGCTTCGACAACCCGTTCTCCGACCGCACGACCGACCGCAGCCAGCCCGTGCTGCTCCAGTCGATGCGTGACCTCAGCCGCTACGTGGCGGCCGACGGCACCTTCCAGGTGATCGTCGACCTCCAGGAGGACAAGGAGAACATCCCCGACTTCCTGGTCAACCGGCGCACGCTGTTCGTCGGCTCGGGCACCGTCGAGGAGTACGTGGAGTTCGGCTCGCTGTCGCAGGACGCGTTGAAGGTCGACAACGAGAAGAAGACCGTGTCGATCACGTTGCCGCCGCCGCAGCAGTCGACCGCGGCGCTGGACATGCAGAAGAGCTACGTCGTGGCCGAGGAGCGTGGCCTGCTGAACCGGATCGGCGACGCGTTCCGCAGCGACCCGGCCAAGCAGCAGAAGGTCTACCAGATGGCCCAGCAGCGGATCACGGAGGCGGCGCGCGCGAGCGGCCTGGACCAGAGGGCGCAGCAGAACACCCAGCGAATGCTGGAGAGCCTGTTCACGCGCTTGGGTTACACGTCGGTGACCGTGAGGTTCGACCAGCCGTAGCGTCTGGGGGCCGGCCGGGGTGGCCGGGTGGGACCGGGGACCGGGTGGGCCGGGGTGTGGGTGGAGCGCTCGCCCGGAGGGGCCGAGCTGGGCGGTGCGCTGCCTGGTTTCTGGGTGGGCGTCAGCTGGGGATGGGCTAAGCCGGGCGGGCCGCCGCCGGGTCTTCCTGCCCACGCCTGCGCCTTGGCGGACGCCTGCGCCCCGCCTTCGCGCATGCCTGCGCCCCGCCTTCGCGCTCGCCTTCGCCCACGGCCTCGCCTGCGCCTGCGCCCTCGCCCGCCCCTTCGCGCACGCCTGCGCGCTCGTCCCCGCTCACGGCCTCGCCTGCGCCTGCGCCGCCTTCGCTTGCCCTCGCCCCGCCCCTTCGCTCACGGCCTCGCCTGCGCCCGCGGTCTCGCCTTCGCCCGTGCCTCGCGCACGCCCGCTGTCTCCGGTCGCATCTGTTTTCTCCGGCTACGCCCGATTCCCTCTGGGTGATGGCAGACCTTGCGGCCTCACTTCCGGCTCGCCCCACAGCGCCCGTTTTCTCCGTCTGCGCCGGTTCCTTGCTCTGCGCGGTTGCTTGCTCTGCGCGGTTGCTTGCTCTGCGGCGGTTTTCTCGGCCTGAACCGGCTTCCTCGGTCCGCGATTGTTCGCTCCGCCCGCGTGGGCTTCCTCCGGCGCGGGCTGGCTTCGTCCGCCGCATGACGGCGGATGCTCTGCCGCTCGCGCCCCTCCGTCCGACCGCTCGCCGGTTGAGGGAGCCCGCAGATCTCTTGGTTGCGCGCCGCAGGGACTGGAAATGCACCGGACGCCGTCGGTTTGCGGGGGCAGACATTGACGGCGTCCGGCGGTCGGGGGCGCTTACTCCTGGGGGAGGACCACCCAGAGCAGCAGGTAAAGCACGAACTGCGGCCCCGGCAGCAGGCAGGACACCACGAAGAGCAGGCGGACCACGTTCGGGGAGAGGCCGAAGCGACGGGCCAGGCCGGAGCAGACGCCGGCTATCCAGCGGTCGTCACGAGGGCGGGCTAGGCGACGAGTCACGGTCACTCACTCCTTTGTCGAGGTCACGAGCCAGGTGCCGCAACCACCTTCGACGGTATGGGCTGGGGGAGACCGCGCCCTCGGTCCGCAGGGGGAGAAGGGCAGTCGCGCTCCCGTAAGGGTGACCCGTACCCGTACGCCTCCCGCTGTTAACCTGAGGGCCAATTCGGGCCTTTTATCAATGCGAGGTTCCGAGCAGTGACTAGGAGGCAAGCGGTGATGCTCCGGTGACGCTGGCCGTTCTGAGCGCCAGCACCGGTAACGCCCTCGATCCCGCCGACGCCACCCGGCTCGCGAACGATCTGGCCGACGCCCTGCGCGCGGCGGGCGCTGCCGTGGTCGAACGTCCGTCCGGGGCGACCGACACCGCCGGCCGCCTGCGGGAGGTCGCGATGCGGGCGCACGACTCGGGCGAGCGGGTCCTGATCTGCGCCGACAACGTGGTCGCCCACCCGAGCCTGCTCTGGATGCTGGCCACCGAGCCGGCCGGGCGCAGCACCGTGCTGGTGGCCGCCGACCCGGCCGGTGACCTGCGCGAGGACCGCGGGCGGGTGCTCCCGGCCGGCGTCGAGGCGGGCACCGTGCGCTACGCGGGCGCGATGTGCCTGGCCCCGGCCGACCTGCCGCTGCTCGCCAAGGTCGCCGACCGTCCTGACCTGCTGCCCGCGCTGCTCGACGCGGGGCTGGTGCCGATCGCGACGCCGGTGCGGTTGTTGCGCGCGCGGCAGGTGCACACCGAGGCCGAGCTGGCCCGGGCCCGCAGCGAGGTGGCGGCGATCGACGAGGACCGCGCCCGGCTGCGGCTCGCGGTCAAGGAGAAGGACGACTTCTTCACCACGTACGCCGTGAGCAGCTGGTCGCCGCTGGTGACCAAGGCCGCCGCGCGGCTCGGACTGTCCCCGAGCGGCGTCACGGCGCTGTCCGTGCTGTTCGCGGTGGCCGCCGCGCTCGCCTTCTGGCAGGCCTCGCGCCCCGCCATGATCGCCGGCGGGGTCCTGCTCTATCTGGGCTTCGTGCTCGACTGCGTGGACGGCCAGCTCGCCCGGTACACGCGCCGGTTCGGGGCGTTCGGCGGCTGGCTCGACACGATGGCCGACCGCGCCAAGGAGTACGCGGTGTACGCCGGTCTCGCGGCCGGCGCCGAGCGGATCGGCCTGCCGTACGCGTGGCCCCTCGCGATCACCGCGATCCTGCTCCAGACCGTGCGGCACATGACCGACACGTGGTACGGCGCGCTGCACGACGAGGCCGCCGCTCGCCCCCGGCCCGCCGCGACGGCCGGCGTCGGCGCCCGGTTGAGCGCCGCGTCGACGAAGGTTCAGGGCGACACCGGCTCGGCCGCCTATTGGCTCAAGCGGATCGTGGTCTTCCCGATCGGCGAACGGTGGGCGCTGATCGCGGTGCTCGCGATGGTCACCAACGGCCGGATCGCCCTGATCGCGGTGGTCGGCTGGGGTCTGCTCGCCTTCGCGTACACGCTGGCGCTGCGCTCGCTGCGCTCGTGGTCGATGCGGGTCGGCGTGCTCGGCACCGTGGACACCATGCGGCACCGCGACGACGGGCCCCTGGTGCGGGCCGTCCTCAGCCGGGCCGCCCTGCGCGCGCCGCTGGCCGCGGCCTTCGTTGCCGCGCTCGCCGCGCTCGCCCTGGTGGTGGGCCTGCTGACCGGCTGGCCGGAGCCGCCGGCCCGGCCCGCCGTCCTGGTGGTCGCGCTCCTGGTGCTCGCCGCCGGGCTGCCGGCCCGCGCCCGGCATGACGGCCCGCTCGACTGGCTGGTCCCGGCCGGGCTGCGCGCCGCCGAGTACCTGCTGGTGGTCGCGGCCGGGCTGGCCGGTGACGTGCCACCCCCGGTGGTCTACCTGTTGCTGTTCACGCTCGCGCTGCGGCATTACGACCTGACCGCGAGGATGGAGAAGGGCGCGCCGGGCGGGAGAGCCGGGGCGTCGCTCGGCTGGGACGGCCGGGTCGTGCTGCTCACCATCGCGGCGCTGGCCGATCAGGCTACGCTCGGTGAGGCGGTGCTGGCCGGGATCACCGGCGGCTCGTTCCTGGTCAACGCGATAGCCGACTGGCGGAGGGGCGGAAGCCGGACGTGACTCTGCTGAGCATCGTGCTTCCATGTCATCTGGTGCAGGGTTACCTGCGCCAGTGCCTGGACTCGATGCTCGGCCAGTCGTTCGGCGATTTCGAGATCATCGCGGTGGACGACGCCTCCCCGGACTACAGCGGCCAGATCCTCGCCGAGTACGCGGCACGCGACTCCCGGGTGCGGGTGGTGACCGCGCCGCAGAACGTCGGGCTGGGCGGCGCGCGCAATCTCGGTCTGGAGCACGCGACCGGCGAGTACGTGTGGTTCGTCGACAGCGACGACTGGCTCTCCGAGGGCGCCCTGGCCGCGATCGCCGACCGGTTGCGGTCCACCGGCGCGGACGTGCTGATCGTCGGCTGGGACCGGGTGCACTGGAACGGCCCGGTCGAGGTGGGCAACGTCGAGAGGGCGCTGAGCGCACCACCACCGGTCTTCTCGGTCGAGGAGTACCCGCAGATCGTCAACGTGCTGCACGTGGCCTGGAACAAGGTCGTCCGCCGCGATCTGCTCACCAAGCTGGGCTTCGCCTTCGAGGCGGGCTGGTACGAGGACGTGTCGTTCACGTTCCCGGTCCTGCTCGCCGCCGAGCGGATCAGCACGCTGCCCCGCACGTGTGTGCACTACCGCCAGCGCCGCACCGGGGCGATCACCCGGACCGTAGGGGACCGGCACTTCGAGGTCTTCGCGCATTGGGAGCACGCGCTCGAGCTGGCCGACGCGTACGCCTCACCCGGTCCCGAGGTCCGCGGCCTGCTCTTCCGCCGGATGATCTGGCATTACCTGACCGTGCTGCGGCACGACACCCGGGTGCCGCCTCGTTCGCGCCGCCGGTTCTTCCACCGCATGGCCGAGCACTATCGCCGCTATCTGCCGCCCGAGGGCTTCGGAATGCCGGGCCGTTCCCAGGGTCTGCGGTATCGGCTGGTCGCCCGGGACGCGTACGGGATGTTCCGGGCCCTTGATCTTGCGGTGCGCACCATCCGGGGCCTCCAGCGCCGGTTGCGCAGGCCGGCCCTCACCTCCGTGCGCAACGCTAAGCAGGCGCTCGCCTTCCTCTACTACCGTCTCCAGCTGCGGCTGCCGATCGATCACAACCTTGCGGTGTACGCCGCATACTGGTACCGCGGCGTCAGCTGCAATCCCGCCGCGATCGCCGAGAAGGCCGCCGAACTGGCGCCGCACATCCGCCCGGTGTGGGTGATCGGGCCGTCCCGGAGGCATGTGGTGCCGCCCGGCACCGACTACGTCATCGCCGGCTCACCCGCCTACTACCGCGCGATCGCCCGTGCGCGCTACCTGATCAACAACGTGAACTGGCCGAATCGGGTGGTCAAGCGGCCCGGCACCACGCACGTGATGACCCATCACGGCACCCCGCTGAAGATGATGGGGATGGACCAGCTGGACCATCCGGCGAGCGCGATGGACCAGGATTTCGTCGGCCAGATGCGCCGGGCGGACCGCTGGGACTTCAGCGTGAGCGCCAATGCGCACACCACGATCGCCTGGTCGCGGGCCTATCCGTGCGACTACGAGACGCTCGAGGTGGGTTATCCGCGCAACGACCGGCTGGCCCTCGCCACTCCGGCCGACACCGCGGCGATGCGCCGGAGGCTGGGCATCCCGGAGGGCCGTCGCGTGGTGCTGTACATGCCGACCCACCGCGAGTGGCTGCCCGCCGGCACTCAGGTGCTGCAGGTCGAGCAGCTCGCCGAGGAGCTCGGGCCGGAGACGGTGCTACTGGTGCGCGCCCATTATTTCCACGTGCCGGCGGAAGCCGCGGGCCGGACCCCGGAGGCAGCCGGTCGCATCGTCGACGTCTCCGGGCACCCGGCGGTCGAAGATCTTTATCTGGCGGCCGATGTTCTGCTGACCGACTATTCGTCGGCGATGTTCGACTACGCCGTCCTGGATCGACCGATAGTGATCTTCGCGCCGGATTGGGACGTCTATCGAGATCTGCGCGGTGTCTACTTCGACCTGTTGAAGTCGCCGCCGGGCCGGGTCGCGCGGGACTATCCGGAATTGGTGGAGATATTCCGAAGTGGCGCCTACCGCGACGACACCGCGGCCGGGTTCCGGCGGATCTTCCGGGAGCGTTTCAGCTACCTCGACGACGGCCACGCCGCGGAGCGTGTCGTTCGCCGCGTGTTCCTCGGCTGATCGACCGTAATCGCGTGCTCACGCTGCGCGAATGGCACGTTCACCCGATGGCGGCATATCGATACTCATCGTCAAAGTAGGCGTGATCGCCGGCCGTCGTGGGACCGGGATCACAGCTTTCTTCCCCGCGGGAGGTTGACGGTGTCCACCGTCGCGCTCAAGGACGTCTCCAAGATCTGGCCGGACGGCACCACAGCGGTCGATCACGTCAGTCTCGATGTGAGCGACGGCGAATTCCTGGTTCTTCTGGGCCCGTCCGGATGTGGCAAATCAACGATTCTCCGGATGATCGCCGGCTTGGAGGATCCGTCCGAAGGGGACATTCTGCTGAACGGCGAGCCGGTGCTCCAGGTGCCGCCGCGCGACCGCAGCATCGCCATGGTGTTCCAGGATTTCGCGTTGTACCCGCACATGTCGGTGGGGGACAACATCGGCTTCCCGCTGAAATTGTCGGGCGTCGAGCCCGGCTCGCGAGGCGAGCGCGTCGGCGACGTGGCGACCGCTCTCGGCATCGGCGACGTCCTGAAACGCAAGCCCCATCAACTGTCCGGCGGCCAGCGGCAGCGGGTGGCGATGGGCCGGGCGATCGTCCGCCGCCCCGGCATCTTCCTGATGGACGAGCCACTCTCCAATTTGGACAGCGGCCTGCGCGCGGAACTGCGCGCCGAGATCACCGGTCTCACCCGCGAGCTGGGTGTCACCACCATGTACGTGACGCACGACCAGGCCGAGGCGCTGACCATGGCGGACCGGGTGGCGATCCTGCGGCGCGGCGTCCTCCAGGACGTCGGCAGCCCGACCGAGGTGTACGGGCGGCCGGCCACCCTCTACGTGGCGGCGTTCCTCGGATCGCCCCGGATGAACCTGCTCGAGGCCGCGGTCTACGTGCACCTCGACCGCTACATCGAGCTGAGCCTCGGCAGCCAGTCGCTCTACCTGCCCTGGTCGGACATCCGGGCCCGGGCGGTCGCGCACTACCACGGCGAGCACATCGTGGTCGGGCTGCGCGCCGAGGCGCTCACCCCGGTCGCGCCGGACTACCCGGGCGACGTGCTGCGGGGCCGGATCCGGTACCTCGAGCACCACGGGCACGAGTCCCTCGCCTACCTCGATGTCGGCGCGACCGCGGTGGTGGTGGACGAGATCGCCGGCCACGCGCCCGAGCCCGGCACGACCAGCGGCGCGCTCAAGCGGTTCGGCGGCGCCCTTGCACGGCTGACCGGCCGTTCCGGCACGGCGACGGAGACCCGCGAGGCCGAGGCGCCCACCGTGCTGGGCCGGCACAACCGAAGAGCGGCGGAGCTTTCGGTACGGCTGGCGCCGTACCCGGCGGTGTCGCCCGGGCACCCGCTGTCGGTGGCCGTGCGCATGGACGCGCTTCACTTCTTCGACGGGCAGGGCACCCGGATAGACGTCGGCTGGCGCTGAGCCCTTCCCCTCATTGACGACGTCGCCTATCGTTCCGCCCACACGTCGGTGCGAAGGCGTAGCGACGTCACCGACTCGTGGGGGTGGACATGGCAGGGCTCTTGGTGATCGAGCGCATTCTGCGTGATCGGCAGGGTGTCTGGCAGCAGGTGGTCGACGACCGTGACCTGCCCCGGCTGACCGGCCAGATGCTGGTCAGCGCGATGGTCGCGCTGGCCGTCTACGGTGCGGTCCTGGGCTCCTTCCACAGTGTGCTCATGGCGCTCACCTCGGCCGTGAAGCTGCCTCTGCTGTTCCTGGTCACGCTGGCCATCTGCCTGCCCACGCTCTACCTCTTCAACCTGGTCTTCGGCGCCCGGCTGTCGATCCGGCAGTCGCTGGCCCTGGTCATGGTGGCGCTGACCGTCACCGCGATGCTGGCCCTGGCGTTCGCGCCGATCAGCCTGTTCTTCTTGATCACGGCTCCGGACTACGGCTTCTTCAAGCTGCTCAACGTGGCGATCCTGGCGCTGTCCGCGCTGGTCGGGCTGCGCTTCCTGACCGGCGGCATGCGGGTGC
Organism: uncultured Actinoplanes sp.; assembly: GCF_934643405.1. GTDB lineage: Bacteria > Actinomycetota > Actinomycetes > Mycobacteriales > Micromonosporaceae > Actinoplanes. Next base: position 1,840 of record NZ_CAKUCL010000080.1, on the reverse strand, counting down.
TCAACGACAACGGCCTGCTCGCGCCGAAGCGGGAGCTGCCGGAGGCGCCGGTGTCCCCGGCCGTGACCCCGGCGGCTGCCCCGGCCGCGGGTGGCGGCGTCGCCGTGGCCACGGCCCTCCAGCTTCCGCCGTCCGTCCGGCAACCCGCCCGTACGCTCCCGCAGCAGCAGACCCCGCCCAGCATGACCCTGCTGTACGTCTGGATCCTGCTCTTCGGCTTCGTCGGCACCCAGCTGGCCTGGACGCTGCGGCCGTTCTTCGGGAGCCCGGGCATGAAGTTCAGCCTCTACCGCGACATCGACGGCAACTTCTACGCCGAGATCTTCCGGACCATCGCGCACCTCTTCTGAGGTCCATCGCGGCGCCTCCTGCCACCGGGGAGTCGCACCGCGTAGGCTGCACGTCGGTGGACGAGAGATGGGGCCAGAGCGTGCGATCGGCTCGCGGTGCGGAGCCGATCGGCGTCGTCGTACCACCCGCTCGGCTGCCCGATTCCCGACTTGTGGACCGAAGGTTCGGTCGCGAGGAGATCACCGTGGTCCGGCACGAGCTGTCGGCCCGGCTCCGCGCGGCCGGGCTCGGCGGCGATCGCCTCCAGGGTTTCGTGCTCGCGATCAACGAGCTTGTCACCAACGTCGTTCTGCACGCGGGCGGCCAGGGGCGGGTCGCGCTGTGGCTGTCCGATGACTCCGCGTGGTGCTCGGTGACCGACTCGGGCCCCGGCATTCCGGCGAAGTACCTGGTCGCGCCGGAGGTGCCCGGCGCGTTCGAGGTCGGCGGCCGGGGCATCTGGCTGGCGCATCAGCTCAGCGACGAGGTGACGATCGCCACGGGCCCGATCGGAACTACCATCGGGATCCGGATTTCGTTGGCACGACACGCCGTGCCGGGATCCGACAGGGGTTTGAACACGGGATGAACGGGTAGCTGAAATGTGAAGCTGCCCTTCCGACTTCACCGGCGGCGTCATGCGGCTACATTGGGCGCGTGCTCGGACTACCTCCCCATGTCACCGCATGCCTCTTCGATCTTGATGGCGTGCTCACGCAGACCGCGCTCGTGCACAATGCTGCGTGGAAACAAACGTTCGACACGTTCCTGGAATCGTGGTCGGCGCAGCACGGACAAGCGTTCGTGCCGTTCGACTCCGGCGCCGACTACCACCTCTATGTCGACGGCCGGCCACGCGCCGATGGGGTGCGCACCTTCCTGGGCTCTCGCGGCATCACCCTGCCTGAGGGCAGCCCGGACGACGGTCCCGACCAGCTGACCGTCAACGGCATCGGCAACAAGAAGAACCTGCTCGTCCTGCAGAAGATCAAAGAAGGCAAGGTGCAGGTGTACGAGGGCTCGGTGGCGTACCTCAAGGCTGCCAAGGAGGCCGGGCTGCGCCGCGCCGTCGTCTCGGCGAGCGCCAACTGCAAGGACGTGCTGGAGGCGGCGGGCATCGCGGATCTTCTCGAGGTACGGGTGGACGGTGTCGTCGCCCGCGAGCAGAACCTCCCGGGCAAGCCGGCGCCCGATACGTTCCTTTACGCGGCCGAGCAGCTCGGGCTACCCCCGCAGAGCTGTGCCGTTTATGAGGACGCCCTCGCCGGTGTGGCGGCCGGACGCGCGGGCGGATTCGGGATCGTGATCGGAGTGGACCGCGTCGGACAGGCCGCAGCGCTGTCGGAAAACGGGGCCGACATCGTTGTCACGGACTTGTCGGAGCTCCTCACGCGCTGAGCGCGTATCTTTCAAGACTTTCTCTTTCTCATGTACGAGAGGCACCACCGTGATCCGTGAACGGGCATATCCCGTCGACCCCTGGCACATCCGGGAGACTCGCCTCGACCTG
>NZ_CAKUCL010000079.1 GCF_934643405.1 uncultured Actinoplanes sp. | reverse complement strand
TTGCCAAAGTTGGAGCTCGATGCGATGCGAATGTACTTAGAGGCGTTTGCAAAGGCGCGGCGGCCCTCTCGAACACGCCCACTATGACTACTGCCTCCATCGAGGACGAGATGATGAACGGTGCGACGATCGCGGCCGACATGGTCGAGCCGGATGCCGGTGCGGCCAAGGAGCCACTGAAGCGGGCCGCGGTGCGGTCCAAGGCCGCGCGGGCGGCCAAGCCGCGGGCGGGTGCTTCGGACACGGAGACGGCCCGGGAGAACAAGGCCGCGGCCAAGGGACTGTCGGTGTCGACGCCCCGTAGTGCGGCGGCCAAGAAGGCGGCGGCCAAGGCGACCGGTACGAGGACGGCCGCCCCGAAGTCGGCCACGGCCGAGGCGAACAAGGCCGCGGCCAAGAGCCTGTCGGTGTCCACGCCCCGCAGCTCGGCGGCGAAGAAGACCGCCACCAAGGCGACCGCTTCGAACACGGCCACGACCCGGGCCAACAAGGCCGCGGCCAAGGGGCTTTCGGTGTCCGAGCCGCGCAGTGCGGCGGCCAAGAAGGCGGCGGCCAAGGCGACCAGTTCGAAGACGGCGGCGCCGAAGACCGCCACGGCGCAGGCGAACAAGGCTGCGGCGAAGGGGCTCTCGGTGGCTGCGCCGCGTGCGGCGGCGGCGAAGGGCGCGGCGGCGAAGGGCGCGGCGGCCAAGGGCGCGACGACCAGGGGTGCGGCGGCCAAGGGCGCGGTCGCTAAGGGCGCGACGACCAGGGGTGCTGCGGTCAAGGGCCCGGCGGCCAAGAGCGCGACCGCCAAGGGTGCGGCGGCCAAGAGTGTGACGACCAGGGGTGCGGCGGCGAAGAGTGCGGCGGCCAAGCCTGCGGCGGCCAAGAGTGTGACGACCAGGGGTGCGGCGGCGAAGAGTGCGGCGGCCAAGCCTGCGGCGGTGAAGAGCGCGGCGGCCAAGAGCGCGGCCAAGAAGGCTCCGGCCCAGAAGGCGCCCGCCCAGAAGGCTGCGCAGGCGACCACCGCGGTGGCGCGCAAGGCGGCGCAGGTCGCGACCAAGGCGGCGGGCACGGCCAAGAAGGTGGCGGCCAAGGTCGCCAAGAAGGCGGCTCCGACCAAGGCGCCGGCCAAGACCGCGGCCCCGAAGACCGCCGGCCCGAAGACTGCTGTCCCGAAGACTGGGGCTGCGAAGACTGCGGCCTCGAAGACCGGGGCTGCGAAGGCTGCGGCTGCGAAGGCCGAGGCTGCGAAGGCCGCGGCTGCGAAGGCCGCGGTTCCGAAGGCTCCGGCGCGGACCGCCTCCAAGACGACGCCGGCCCGGGCGGCCAAGGCCGCCAACAAGGCGACGCCGACGCGCGCGGCCAAGACGGCCAACGCGCCGAAGACCGCGGCGACGCCGAAGACGTCCGCGACGAACAAGGCCAAGGTCGCCAAGGCGAACACGGCAGCGGCGGCACGTAAGGCGGCGGCCGGCAACACTCCGGCGCCGGCGCGGGGTGCAGCCCGTACGGCAGCCCGGAAGGTCGCCGCGAAGCGCGCCTGATCGTCATGTCGGAGAGTCCTCCGGGTCCGCCACCCCAGCGGAACCGGAGGACTCTCCGTATCCGGGGGTTGTCGTCGGGCGGGTTGACCACCTCGATGTGCTGGAATCCGCAACCACGTAGTAGGAATAAGCGGTGCCGATCAGACGCGTATGGGCCCCGCAGATCGACTTCTCGGTGCTGCGGCGCGAGCTGAAGCTGACCGAGGAGTTCCCGGTCGCCGCGCTCGCCGAGGCCGAGGAAGCCGCCGGCCGGACGCCGCTGCCCCCGGCCGACCGCACCGACATCGCGTTCGTGACGATCGACCCGGCCACCTCCAAGGACCTCGACCAGGCCATGCACCTGAGCCGTCGTCCCGGCGGCGGTTACCGGGTGCGTTACGCGATCGCGGACGTCGCGTCATTCGTCCGGCCCGGTGGTCCGCTGGAGGCCGAGTCCTGGGTGCGGGGCCAGACCGTGTACCTGCCGGACGGGCGGATCCCGTTGCACCCGCCGGTGCTCAGCGAGGGTGCGGTGAGCCTGTTCCCGGACGTGGAACGGGCCGCGGTGCTGTGGACGATCGACCTGGACGCGGACGGCGAGACGGTCGGCGTGGCCGTGGAACGGGCACGGGTGCGCAGCCGGGCCAAGCTCGACTACGAGACGGTGCAGCGCGAGGTCGACGCCGGCACCGCGTCGGAGCCCGTGGCCCTGCTGCCCGAACTGGGCCTGCTGCTGGCCAAGCGGGCGGCCGGCCGCGGCGCGGTGAATCTGCCGCTGCCCGAGCAGGAGGTTGAGCGCGACGGCGACGGCTGGCGCCTGGTGCTGCGCGCGCCGCTGCCGGTCGAGGAGCACAACGCGCAGATCTCGCTGCTCACCGGCATGGCGGCGGCGTCGCTGATGCTCCAGGGCGGGGTGGGCCTGCTGCGCACCATGCCGTCGCCGAAGCCGGAGGCGGTCGCGAAGCTGCGGGTCGCGGCCGAGTCGCTGGACGTCGACTGGCCGGCCGACATGCCGGTCAGCGCGGTGGTCATGTCGGTCGATCCGGCGACACCGCGCGGTGCGGCCTTCCTCGACCAGGCCGCGGATCTGCTGCGGGGTGCGGGGTACACGGCTTTCGACGGCGAGGTGCCGGCCGAGACGGGCCACGGCGGGGTGGGAGCTCCGTACGCGCATGTGACCGCCCCGCTGCGCCGCCTGGCCGACCGGTATGCGACGGAGACGTGCCTGGCGCTGGTCTCGGGCCGGGACATCCCGGGGTGGGCGCGGGAGGCGCTGCCTCGCCTGCCGAAGACGATGGCCGACTCCGACCGGGTGGCGGGCGCCGCGAACCGGGGCGCGATCGACCTGGCCGAGGCGGTGCTGCTGCAGCACCGGGTGGGTGAGCACTTCTCGGCCGGGGTGCTGGACAGCGACAACTCCCCGAGGGCGGGCCGCCCGCCGTCCGGCACGATCGCGATCGACGACCCGGCCGTGCGGGCGCGCTGCCTGGGGGATCTGCCGCTGGGCGCCCGGATCCAGGCCCGCCTGACCACCGCCGACCCGGCGACCCGGAAGGTCGAGTTCGAGCGCTCCTGATCGGGCGTGAGGGGCCGGTTTGCGAGCTTTCGTTGCAGGACAACCCGGAATCGCGGCAGGGGGGCCGGGACGGCAGTCCGCCCGGCCTGTCGAAGCGGGGCCGGGCGGAGTTCCGTACGAAAAAGGTGTTCAGAAGGTGTGTTCCGGCGCGGGGAATTCGCCGCCCCGGACCTCGGCCGCGAACTGGCGCGTCGCCTCGGAGAGCGCGCCCGCCAGGTCGGCGTACTGCTTGACGAAGCGGGGCGTGCGGCCGGTGCGCAGACCGGCCATGTCCTGCCAGACCAGCACCTGGGCGTCGGTGTCGGGGCCGGCGCCGATGCCCACCGTGGGGATGGGCAGCTCCTTGGTGATGGTCTTGGCCACCTCGCCGGGAACCATCTCCAGGACCACGGCGAACGCGCCCGCCTCGGCGACCGCCCGGGCGTCGGCCAGGACCTGGGCACCCTCGTTGTCGCGGCCCTGCACGCGATAGCCGCCGATCGTGTGCTCGCTCTGCGGGGTGAAGCCGACGTGGCCCATCACCGGGATGCCGGCGCCGGTCAGGGCCTCGATCTGCGGTGCGACACGGCGGCCGCCCTCGAGCTTCACGGCGTGCGCGCCCGCCTCCTTCATGAACCGGACCGCGGTGCGCAGGGCCTGGGTGGGGCCCTCCTCGTAGCTGCCGAACGGCAGGTCGGCGACGATCAGCGCGGTCCTGGTGGCGCGGACGACCGCGCGGACCAGCGGGAGCAGCTCGTCGACGGTGACCGGCAGGGTGGTCTCGTACCCGAAGACGTTGTTGGCGGCGGAATCGCCGACCAGCAGGACCGGGACGCCGTTCTGGTCGAAGATCGACGCGGTGTACTGGTCGTAGGAGGTCAGCATCGGCCAGCGGTCGCCGCGGGATTTGGCTGCCTGGAGGTCACGGGTGCGTACCCGGCGGGTGGCCGGACCGCCGTACAGGGTGGGGATGTCCGACATTTCTGGTCTCCTTCCCTCGAGGCCGCGCGCTGCGGTCCCCGGGTTGTGCCCCAAATGGTCGCACTTCCGGATCGGCCAGAGTCAGGGGTGAGTGGAGGTTTTCACAGCCGGCCAGCGTAATCTGCGCGTAACGGAACCGGGGGACACTGGCCCGTCAGCCATCGCAGCAAGGGGTGAACGTGGACCGACAGCAGGAGTTCGTGCTTCGCACTCTCGAGGAGCGCGACATCCGTTTTGTTCGGCTCTGGTTCACCGATGTGCTGGGCACGCTGAAGAGCGTGTCGGTGGCCCCGGCCGAGCTCGAGTCCGCCTTCGAGGAGGGCATGGGCATCGACGGCTCGGCGATCGAGGGCTTCGCCCGGGTCTACGAGTCGGACATGGTTGCCATGCCCGACCCGACGACGTTCCAGGTCTTCCCGTTCGAGGGCGGCGCCAGCGGCGAGAGCGCGCGCATGTTCTGCGACATCCTGCTGCCCGACGGCAGCGCCGCCTGGGCCGACCCGCGGCACGTGCTGCGCCGCGCGCTGGCGAAGGCCGCGGAGAAGGGCTTCACCTTCTACACCCACCCCGAGGTCGAGTTCTTCCTGGTGCAGGACGGTCCGCTGGACGGCTCGGTGCCGATCCCGGTCGACACCGGCGGGTATTTCGACCACACCACGCATTCGGTCGCCCGCGACTTCCGCCGGCAGGCCGTGCTCGCGCTGGAACGGATCGGGATCTCGGTGGAGTTCAGCCACCACGAGGTGGCGCCCGGCCAGCAGGAGATCGACCTGCGGTACGCCGACGCGCTGACCACCGCCGACAACATCATGACCTTCCGGCACGTCGTCAAGGAGGTCGCGCTCTCCCAGTCGGTGCGCGCGACGTTCATGCCCAAGCCGTACACCGACCAGCCGGGCAGCGGCATGCACACACACCTGTCGCTGTTCGAGGGCGAGCGCAACGCGTTCTTCGACGGCGACGACCCGATGAAGCTGTCCAAGACCGCGCGCGCGTTCATCGCCGGCCTGCTGGTGCACGCCCGGGAGTACACGGCGGTCACCAACCAGTGGGTCAACTCGTACAAGCGCCTCTTCCCGCTCCAGCTGCCGAACGCGATCACCGAGTCGCCGGCCTTCGTGAGCTGGGGCCACCTCAACCGCTCGGCGCTGGTACGGGTGCCCGCGTTCGGCAAGCCCAACTCGGCCCGCATCGAGGTCCGCTCGATCGACTCGGCGACGAACCCGTACCTGGCGTTCGCCGTCATGCTCGGCGCCGGCCTCAAGGGCATCGAGGAGGGGTACGAGCTGCCGCCGGGCGCCGAGGACGACGTCTGGTCGCTGTCGCCGGCCGAGCGCAAGGCCATGGGGTACGACGCGCTGCCGGAGAACCTGTCCGAGGCGATCGAGGTGATGAGCAAGTCGGAACTGGTCGCCGAGGTGCTCGGCGAGCACGTCTTCGACTTCTTCCTGCGCAACAAGCGGGCCGAGTGGGAGCAGTACCGGCGCGAGGTCACGCCCTACGAACGGCAGAGATATCTGGGCGCTCTGTAATCGAATGGATTTGTTCTTGTACGGTCTCTCGTGACGTCGCGCACAAGATTCGCGCACTAGGGAGAGACCGTGCTGCAAGATCTGCTTGAGGGTGCCGGCCGGAGCATCGTTTTCGGAGTCGTCGGCATCGGTCTCATGGCCTTGGGATACCTGCTGATCGACCTGCTCACGCCGGGGAAGCTGCGGGACCTGATCTGGATCGAGAAGAACCCGAACGCCTCGCTGCTGCTGGCGGCCAACCAGCTGGGCATCGCCGCGATCGTGTTCACGGCGATCTTCACCTCGTTCGACTCGTTCGGCCAGGGCCTGGCGTCGACGGTAATCTTCGGCGTGCTCGGGATCCTCGTCATGGGGCTGGCGTTCCTGGTGCTCGACTGGATGACGCCGGGCAAGCTCGGCGAGGTCATCTGCACGCCGGAGCGGCACGGGGGTGCGCTGGTGAGCGCGGCTTCGCACTTCGGGGCGGCTCTGATCGTCTGCGCCTGCATCTCCTGAAACCCTCCGTACGAGGGCGGCTGGCGGCCGCTCGCAGTGACGCGGGACGGGCAGATTGTCCGGGTTCGTCATGTGGGCGGCGTCGGCCGGATCGGCGGGTTGATCGTCTACGCCACACACAGCCCCTTGACGTGTGGGGAGTGCGGCCGTCCTGGTGGGCGCGGGTCCCCACGCGTGCGGGGTGGGTGTTTGTGTGGGGAGTGCGGCCGTTGTGGGGGGCGTAGGTCCCCACACGTGCGGGGGGTGAGGGCGGCCCTTCTGGGGGCGCAGGTCCCCACACGTGGGGGTGGGCGGGCCGTGGGTCGCGCACTGGTCAGTCGTGGGCTGCGGAGCGGCCGAAGTCGCCGATGGCGGTGCTGCCGGTGCGGCGTACCTCGGGGAGGTCCTCGGTTATCGCGGCGGCCACCATGATCACGACTACGGCCGCCAGCTGGACGATCGCCGGCAGCATGTGGCCCAGCGGGATCACGGCCAGCACCAGCACGGCCGCCACCACCCGGTGGTAGCCGCCCCGCAAGCGCAACAGGCGCAGGAACCCGGCGTGCCCCAGCAGGTACAGGGCCACCCCGCCGCTCAACGCGATCGCCGGTCCCCACTCCATGTCCTCGAACGCGTGCCCCACCGTCTTCTTGATCCCGACCGCCGCCACCACGACGCCCAGCAGCATCGGATAGTGCGCGTGCCCCCAGGCGGCCAGCGCGAGCGACGCCCGCCGGTGCGGCTCCGACGTCCGCTCCAGCACCCGCCCGGCCCGCGCGTCGTCGCCGGAGAAGTAGCACCACCACAGGTAGTAGGCGATGCACAGGGCCAGGACCGCGACCAGGATCGCCCCGCCGCCCAGATGCACGCCCTCGAACCCCAGGCCGATCGAGATGATCGACTCGCCGATCGCCACGATCACGACCAGCGCGTGCCGCTCGGCGAAGTGACCGGCCGAGATCGCCCGCGCCTCGAACGGCCGCACGTAGCCGCCGACGAGCTGGATCGCCGTGGCCGTGATCCAGCAGACATACCGCCACGGCTGCGGCGCCAGGCCGCCCAGCAGCACCAGGACCGCCGCCGCGATGTTGAGCGGCGCGAGCACGGCGATCCCGGCGACCGCGGTGCGGCCGGCGGTCAGGAACAGCCCCGAGTGCACCAGGTTGACCACCAGGTAGCTGACCCCGAAGATCCAGCCGTACTCGCCGAACGCCTCCGGGATCGCCAGCGCCATCACCAGGAACCCGGCCATGCCGGTCAGCAGCAGCGTGCGGCGGGTCGTGCTGGTCGGCGCCACCGCGTTCGTCAGCCAGGCGTAACCCGAGTACATCCACCAGACCACGGACAGGATCAGCACCGTGTTGGCGGCCATCGCCCAGTCGAGCCGGCGGGACAGCGCCTCCGACAGCTGGATGAAGATGAAGACGAAGACGAGGTCGAAGAACAGTTCCAGCGTCGACACGCGGATGTTGGGCGTCCGGTCCGGCATTGACGCAGCCTAGAGCGTTTTTGTCAGACCCGGGGTCTACCGTCGGGCCGTGAACCGCACCGATCGTCTCTACGCGTTGGTCGAGGAGCTGCGCGCGGTCTCGCCGAGGCCGCGCAGTGCCCGCTGGCTCGCCGACCGTTTCGAGGTCAGCGTGCGCACGGTCGAGCGCGACATCGGCGCGCTCCAGCAGTCCGGCACCCCCATCTACGCCGAGCCGGGCCGCACCGGGGGCTACTGCCTGGACAAGGCGCACACGCTGCCCCCGGTGAACTTCACGCCCGACGAGGCGGTCTCGATGGCGCTGGCCCTGCACCGGCTGGACGGCACGCCGTTCCACGCGACCGCGGCCACGGCGTTGCGCAAGCTGGTCGCCGCGATGCACGCCGATGACGCGGCGGCGGCGCGAGCGCTCGCCGGGCGGGTCCATCTGGTCGGCCAGGCGCCGGCTCCGGCGATGCCGCGGCTGGTGGCCGGAGCCCTTTCGGTACGGCGTGTGCTGCGCATCGTCTACGAGGACAAGGACGGCGCCGCGACGTCCCGCGAGATCGAACCCATGGCGTACGTGGGAACACCCCGCCAGTGGTATCTGGTCGCCTTCTGCCGTCTGCGCCGGTCGGTGCGGGTGTTCCGCACCGACCGGATCTCCTCGGTGGTGGTGACCGCCGAGGTGCCGCCGCCGCGCGAGCTCGAGCCCGGTGAGATGGACATCCCGGGGGAGAAGGTGCGGCAGTTGAGTCTGGGGTGAGGTGGCGGGCGCCGGCCGGTGCCTCAGCGTGCCGGTGGGGTGAAGACGCCGAAGTGGTTGCCGGACGGGTCCAGCAGGTGCGCGAAGGTCAGGCCGTTCTTGTTCTGCTGGGGGGCCACCAGCACCTTGCCGCCGGCGGCCTCGGCGCGCCGCACGGTGTCCGCCACGTCGGCGACGGTCAGGTAGAAGATGGCGTAGCCGGGGGTCTGGCCGCCGGTTTCGAGGACGCCGCCCTGCAGGCCCGCGCCGGGGACGCTGATGGTCCGGTATCCGTCGGTGGCCGGATCGTCGTCGAACGTCCAGCCGAAGACGTCGCCGTAGAAGCGCTCGGCGACGGCCGGCTCCTCGGTGCCGATCTCGAGCCAGCCCACCGTGTTCACCGCAGTCATGTCTGTCACTCCCTCGCTCGGCCGGCCGTGTTGCCGGACGACGTCCAGCCTCGGGCGCGCCCGCGACAACCTCCTGTCGGTGTTTCGTCGCGAGCTTCCGACTAACCTCGACACGTGGGAACCGCACTTGTCATCGAGAACGACCCGTCCGACGATCTGCGCCTGCTGGGTGAGTGGCTGACCGAGGCGGGGCTGGAGCTCACCGTCCTGCGGCCGCACGCCGGCGACGAGCTGCCCGACACGCTCGACGACTACCTGGCGTTCATCGTGCTCGGCGGCGACCAGGACGCGTTCACCGCGGCCGACGGCACCCCGGGCGCGCCCTGGTTCCCGGCGCTGGAGGGCCTGCTGCGCAAGGCGGTGCGCAACCGGGTGCCCACGCTCGGGCTGTGCCTCGGCGGCCAGCTGCTCGCCCAGGCCCACGGCGGGCTGGTCGAGCGCAGCACGTCGGGCCCGGAGATCGGGCCCGGCCTGATCGGCAAGCGCGACGCCGCGGACAACGATCCGCTGTTCAAGTGGGTGCCGTTGATGCCGGACGTGATCCAGTGGCACCGCGACGAGATCACCGAGCTGCCGTTGAAGGCGGTGCTGCTCGCCGCCTCCGGGACGTATCCGAACCAGGCGTTCCGGCTCGGCGACCGGGCCTGGGGGCTGCAGTTCCACATCGAATGCGACGCCGAGATGATCCAGCGATGGGCCGTCGAGGACCGCGCCACGATCGACGAACTCGGCTACGACGAGGAGGCCGTGGTCTACCACACCGCGGCCGCGCTGCCCGACATCGAGGAGGTCTGGCAGCCGTTCGCGGCCCGGTTCGCCGCGCTCGCCCTCGGCACGCTCCCGGACGCCGACATCCCGAACCCGGGCACCGGGACGACGCTGCCGCTCCTGGGTCACTGATGACGCGGCCAAGCAGGCTGGCCCGATACGGCTTCGCCGACAACGGCGCCCGCGCGGCCGACCTGCTCGGTCCGAAGGGTCTGCGGCTCTGGGACGCCGACGCGCAGTCGCCGACCGGCGCCGACCAGGGGGAGCTGCTGCAGTCGCTGTCCCGCGCGGCCGACCCGAATCTGGCGCTGCGCCAGCTGCACCGGCTGGTCGACGCGGCCGGGCGGCAGGCCGCGCGGGACAACGGCGCCAAGGTGACCGGGCCGGGCGGCGAGATCCACGCGAACGAGGGCACCCAGGCACTGCTGGACGCGCTGGCCGGCGACCACGGCCTGCGGCGGCGGCTGGTCGCGGTGCTCGGTGCGTCCTCGGCGCTCGGCGATCACCTGGTCGCGAACCCGGACGACTGGCGGGTGCTCGCCACCGGGCCGTCCGGCCTGCCCCCGAACGCCGAGGGCCACCTGCTGATCGAGGGCGAACCGACCGTGCCGGCGCTGCGGCTGGCGTACCGGGCGTCGCTGCTGCGCATCGCGGCGGCCGACCTCACCGGCGGGCGCGGCCTCGAGCCGACGATGGCCGCGTTGTCCCGGCTGGCCGACGAGACACTGGCCACGGCGTACACCATCGCGGTCGCCGGTCTGCCGGGGAGCGTCGGCGAGCCGCGGCTGGCCGTGGTGGCGATGGGCAAGTGCGGCGGCAACGAGCTGAATTACGTCTCCGATGTGGACGTCATCTTCGTCGCCGCGACGGACGAGGACCTGAACCCGGGCACCACCGTGGCCGCCCGGCTGATCGAGATCTGCGGGCAGGTGGCATGGCCGGTGGACGCGGCCCTGCGGCCCGAGGGCAACCGCGGGCCGCTGGTCCGCACGCTCGCCAGCCACCAGGCCTACTACCGCCGGTGGGCGCGCACGTGGGAGTTCCAGGCGCTGCTCAAGGCGCGTCCGGCGGCCGGTGATCTGGCGCTGGCTCGCGAGTGGATCGACGACCTGGCGCCGCTGGTCTGGCACGCGGCCGAACGGCCCGAGGCGGTGGCCGACGTCCGGGACATGCGCCGCAAGATCATCGACAACATCCCGCCGGACAAGGTGGACCGGGAGATCAAGCGCGGTCCCGGCGGGTTGCGCGACATCGAGTTCGCGGTGCAGCTGCTGCAGCTCGTGCACGGCCGGGCGGACGAGTCGCTGCGCTCGCCGGGGACGCTGCCGGCGTTGCGCGCGCTGGTCGCCGGCGGGTACGTGGGGCGCGGCGACGGGGAGACGCTGCTGCGCGGCTACCGCTTCCTGCGCGGCGTCGAGCATCGGCTGCAACTGCAACAACTACGGCGTACGCACACCGTGCCCGACGACCCGGAGGGCCTGCGCTGGCTCGCCGCCTCTCTCGGATATTCGGCGGTGGCCGGCCGGGACGCGGTCGAGGCGTTCCGGTCCGACTGGGTGGGACACGCCGCCCAGGTCCGCCGGCTGCACGTCAAGCTGCTGTACCAACCACTGCTCGAGGCGGTCGCGAAGGTTCCGGCCGAGGCGCTGCGGATGACCACCGAGTCGGCCGGCAAGCGGCTGGAGATCCTCGGCTTCGCCGACCCGGCGAACGCGTTGCGGCACCTGCAGGCGCTGACCGGCGGCGTCACCCGGACCGCGGCGATCCAGCGCACCCTGCTGCCGATGCTTCTGCAGGAGTTCTCCGACGCGCCCGAGCCCGATCGGGGTCTGCTCAACTACCGGCACGTCTCCGACAAACTGGGCAGTACGCCGTGGTATCTGCGCCTGTTGCGCGACGGCGGCCCGGTGGCGCGTCGTCTGGCCCGGGTGCTTTCGCTGTCCCGGTACGCCACCGATCTGCTCACCCGTGATCCGGAAGCCCTGCGGCTGCTCGCCGACGACGCCGAACTGCTGCCCCGCAGCCGCGAGTCGTTGATCGACGGGTTTCTGGCCGCGGCCGAGCGGTACACGGACGACCCGGTCACAGCGATCGCGGCGGTCCGGGCGCGCCGCCGCCGCGAGTTGTTCCGCCTCGCTTCGGCCGACATCCTCAGCCAGGCCGGCGAGCTGGCGCCGGCGCAGCCGCTGGACGTGAACGCGATCGGCATCGCGCTGTCCGACGTCACCGACGCCACGCTGACCGCCGCCCTCGCCGTGGCCCGCGCGTCGCGACCGGCCGACCTGAGATTCGCGATCATCGGGATGGGCCGGCTGGGCAGCTACGAGATGAGCTACCCGTCGGACGCCGACGTCGTGTTCGTCTTCGAGTCGGATGCGCCGGACGCGGCCGCCGCGGCCCACGGGATCGCCGAGGAACTGCGCCGGCTGCTCACCGCGCCCGCCCCCGACCCGGCGCTCGGCATCGACGCCGACCTGCGTCCCGAGGGCCGGCAGGGTCCGCTGGTGCGCAGCCTCAACGCGTACCAGCAGTACTACGCGCGCTGGTCGAAGGTGTGGGAGGCGCAGGCGCTGCTGCGGGCCCGGTTCGTCTGCGGCGACGAGGAGCTGGGCCGGCGCTTCGAGGAGCTGGCCGACACGATGCGCTACCCGGCGGGCGGGCTGACCCGCGAGCAGGTGGTGGAGATCCGCCGGATCAAGGCGCGGGTCGAGACCGAGCGGCTGCCCCGCAACGCCGACCCGCAGACGCACACCAAGCTCGGGCGGGGCGGACTGTCCGACGTCGAGTGGGCGGTGCAGCTGGTGCAGTTGCGGCACGGGTACGCGGTGCCCGCTCTGCGCAGAACGCGGACGATGGAGGCGCTGACCTCGGCCGTGGAAGCCGGGCTGATCGACAGGGCGGACGCGTCGGCCATGACGGCCGGCTGGACGCTGGCCGCGCAGGTGCGCAATGCGCTGACGCTGGTGCGCGGCCGCCCCACCGACCAGCTGCCGCGGCACGGTGTCGAACTGGCGGGTACGGTCCAGTTGCTCGGCGGCGGTGACCCGGGCGAATTCGTCGACCGTTATCTGCGGATAACCCGGCGTTCCCGGGCGGCTATGGAAAGAGTCATGGATTCGTAGTCCTTGATTTACCGAAGATGGGGCGCGATCGGCCTCGTCGTCGCCGCATCACCGTCCTTACCGCGTTCCTCTCCTGCCGAGACGCCCTCGGTGGACGCGCGCCGCGCGGGACGTCGGCAACGGCCGCGGCCGCCGCGCATTTCGTTCTTCAGACCTATTCCCCGTTCGCGCAGACATCGCTCGATGCCGCACTGGCCGCCACTCTCGGTCGCATTCCGGACGGTGCCGCCAAGACGAAAGGGGACGCCTTCGGTGAGCGGGTCGCGCGTGACTTCGTGGACCAGCGCGCCGGCGACGGGCGGTATGGGCCTGCGGCGTACACGAAAGCACCCGCACCGGGCGTCTGGCGCCCGACCCCGCCGGCCTTCCTGCCGATGGCGGTGCCCTGGCTGGGCAGCATGACGCCGCTGCTCGCGCGCCGTAACCGGCAGTTCGCGCCGCCACCACCGCCGTCGCTGACCTCGCGCCGGTAGGCACTACGACAGCGGCCGGCAGCTGCGGTCCGATGTGGTGGACGCGCGCATCCTGCTCGGGATCCACTTCCGTACGGCCGACGTGGCGGCCCGGATCCTGGGCGTCGACGTGGCCGACTGGATGAGTTCCCGCTACGTCTGCCGCTCGTAGCGGTAGACGTTGGTCTCGCGAGGCTGGAAGCCCAGGCGCTGGTACAGGCGGTTCGCGGCCTCGCGGGACGGGCGGGAGGTCAGGTCGACGGTGCGGGCGCCGGCGGCCTCGGCCAGGCGGACCGCCTCGGTGGTGAGGGCGGCGCCGACGCCTCGGCCGCGCGCCGCCTCGTCGACCACGACGTCCTCGATCCAGGCCCGCATGCCGGTCGGGATCGGGAACGTGACCAGGGTCAGCGTGCCCATGATCTGGCCGTCCACCTTCGCGATCAGCAGCCGGCTGCCCGGCCAGCCGGCCAGCTCGGCGAGTTCCTTGGCGCTCAGCGTGGGCGCCGACCTGGACAACTGCGGCAGCAGGCGCTCGAACGCCTGCACCAGTTCGTCGGAGACGTGCTCGACCACCTCGACGGCAACACTCATGAGGCCCGACTTTAGTGAGCCCGGCCGGTCGGCGTGGCCCGGATGTCGGTGATCGGCGCTGCGAACGGCACACCCGGGGACGCCGTACGCAACCATGATCGTGTCGTTGCAGCGGCGCGCGAGTTGTTCACCACGCAGGGCCTGGGCGTGACGATCCCGCAGTTGGCTGCGCGCGCGGCGTGGGCCGCGCGACGGTGTACCGGAGCTATCCGGCCAAGGAGGCCCTGGTCATGGCGATAGCCGGGAGAGCTGGCTTCGGAGAACGCATATCGGGCGCTGCAGGACTTCATTCCCGAGATGCTGGAATTTCTGGCGCGTGAGAAGGGATTGGCGGGTGCCTTCTGCGGCGTCCGCCCGCCAGGAACGCCCGGCGCGGCGGTCTGAGCCCGGGCCGCGACGGCGGCCGCTACGGGCTGGCGGCGGCGACCAGCTCCTGGTAGGCGGCTACGCCGTCGGGGTCGGGGTAGGCGCCGGGCGGGACGGTGGACGCGCCCAAGTACCAGTTGTCGTGCTGCCAGTAGCAGATGATCTGGAAGCCGTGGGTGGTCAGCCACGTGCGGGAGGCTCGGATGGCCGGGCCTCGCGACGCCCGTACGCCCTGGTCGTCGTCGATGCCCCACTCGGTGAGGGCCAGCGGGCGCGACTGGGCGGCGAAGGCGTTGTACCAGCGCAGCATCCGCGGGTCGGCGCCGACGCTCACCGGGTCGTCCGGCTCGCTGCCACGGGTGCTCGCCTGCCAGTAGAGGTCCACGCCGTACGCGTCCGCGTAAGCGGCCGGAACGATCCAGTCCCGGATCTCACGGTCGCCGCCGGTGCCGTTGCCGGTCACCTTGGCCGAGCCGGGACGCCACTGGTACGCCATGTGGACCGGGACCACCCTCACCGTCGTGGTGATGGCCTTGACCTGCTGGTAGACGCGCTTGAAGGCGGTCACGAACTGGACGCCGGTCATGTCGTCCTCCGGCTCGTGGTAGTACGTCAGCACGCTGCCGGCCGGCATGGCGGCGGCGATGGCCTGGATCTCGCCGTCGCAACTGCCGGCGGCCACGGCGACCGGGGTGCAGGTCGTCTTGAACGAGTACCAGAGGACGGCGCCCTGGTTGGTGTGGCAGCTGACGGCGTCGGCGGCCGGCAGCTGCGCCGCGGACGCGAACACCCGGCGGATGCCCAGGGCGCCCAGGTTGAGGCGTTCGTCGAGGAAGCCCGCGCAGGTGTTGCCGCTGCCGACGGTGTCGTTGATCGACGTGGTGGCGCCCACGGTCAGGGTGGGCAGGGCGAGAGCGGCGGGCTGGGCGGGGACGGCCAGCAGGACGGGGAGCAGGCAGGCGAGACGGGACATCGATCCTCCGCGAATACTCTTCGTATTCGTGAAGGTACGAACAGGTATCTACTGATCGCTATGTTCACTCATGCCGATTGTCAGAAGCCGCTGGTCAGTGTGTACCGGCCGGGGGCAGGGAGGCGGATCAGGGTCCACTCGCCGGAGGCCTGGACCAGGGCGCCGCCGGAGGCTCGCAACCAGCTGTAGTGGTGCACCCGGACGGTCAGGTCGGCCGCCGCCGGGACGTCGAAGGTCAGCGTCGTGGCGGTCTGCGAGACGAGCGTCGCGGGGGCGGGCACGATCGGCTGCGGGTCGGCCACCGCGTACAGGCGCCAGTGCTCGTTCGACCAGATCGGGGCCAGGTACGGCAGGCCGGCGTTGATCAGCTGGGCGGACGGGCGGCCGGACCAGGTCAGCTCGGCGTCGGGCACGGCGACGAACTGGACGGCTCGGGAGGACAGCCAGGCACGGTAGCTTGCCGGGGTCAGGGCCACGCCGGTGCCGCGCGCACCCGGGATGTCCGAGAAGAACAGGGGATTCCGGTCGATGTCGGCCTGGCGTAACCAGCCGCGGGCCAACGGCACGTCGCCGAGATAGGCCGCTTCCCAATAGTCCCGCGTGGACGGGATGTCGACCCGGCCGGTCAGGTGCTCCTTCGACAGGCGGGCCAGCAAGGGCGCGAAATAGGCGCGCTGAGCCGTCGGGTTACCCGCGTCGCGCACGTCACCGACGACCACGGGCGGCTGCCACCAGCAGGCCACGACCAGCAGCAGCGCCACGCCCCACACCGGAAGGGGGCGGTTCCGCGCGCTCCCGGTGTCGGCGGGGGCGGCGGGGGCGGGCGGAAGGTGGGTCGCGAGGCCGGGCCGGGCCGGGGAGTGCCGGCCGGTGGAGGAGTGGGCGGGGGAGTGCTCGGCCGGGGAGTGCCGGCCGGTCGAGGAGTGGGCGGGAGAGTGCCCGGCCGGGGTGAGGCGGGCGGGGAAAGCGGAAGCGCGGCCCGGGCGGGCCGGCACGAAGCGGGGCAGGGCCGCGTAGCCGGCCAGCAGGGGCAGGGTGAACATCACGGCCAGGCGGGTCGCGTTCAGCCCGACCGGGGTGTGGACCATCGCGGCGGCCAGGACCCCCAGCGCCGACAGCACCCCGCCGGCCCGCACCGGCCACCGCGGCACCAGCAGGGCCACCGCCAGGCTCGACACGACAGCGCGCAGCGTGTCGGTGGTGCTGATGTTCATCCATCCGCCGTCGCCCAGGAACAGCGCGCTCCACCCCAGCGGAACCGCCGCCGGCGCCGCGATCAGCACCCCGGCCGCCCACCGCCCGGTCACCAGCAGCGCCACCCCGGCCAGGCCCAGGAAGAGCCCGGCCACCGGACTCGTCGCCGAGGCGAGCAGCGCCGGCACCGCCGCGAGCCAGCGCCACCGCGGATGTGTCAGGAGCAGAAGAGCCGCCAGAGCGAGGGCGATTCCCAGGCCGTACGTGACCCGGCCGCTCACCAGGTTCCCGGCGACACCCACCGTGCCCGCCAGGGCGCCCAGCCACGGCCGGGGCGCCCCGGTGCGGCGGAACAGCGCGGCGATCAGCACCGAGGCCAGAACCAGCGACAGCGCGCCGGTGACCCGTACGCCCAGCAACGCCATCACCGGCTGGGACAGCAGGCTGTAACCGAGCTGATCGACACCGGCGTACCAGCGCAGGTCGATCGGGGTGTAACCGTGATCGGCGAAGAACTCGGCCCGGGCCGTCTGCGCGGCCAGGTCGGACCCCATGCGCGGGAGCACCAGATAGGCGGCGCCGAGCACCGCCGCGACCACGGCGGTGACCCACTCCAGCCGGTGCCGAGCCCACACGCGCACGACCCTACCGGGCCGGCCGGTGGTCGCAGGCAGTCACGGTAGGGTGCTCGCCATGCCCCGCGCCACGACTAGCCGATACGCGGGTCTGGCCGGCAGTCTGTTGCTGGCGGCGGCCGCCTGGCTCGGCGGGGCGAGCAGTCCGTGGCAGCCCACCGTGACGCCCCGCACCATTCTGGCCGGGGAGAACGGCGTCCTGCTGCCGTTGACCTGGCTGTCCGGAACGGTCCTGCTGATCGGCGCCTGGTGGTTCGGCCGGCGTGACGTGCCGTCGGCGCGCTGGGCCTACGTGACGGCGGCGCTGTGGGCCGTCCCGCTGCTGCCGTTCCTGCCACTGGGCAGCTACGACGCCTTCTCGTACGCGTGTCAGGGCTGGCAGCAGGCGGCCGGGCTGGATCCGTACGCGGGCGGGGTTGATCTTCTGGGGTGTCCCTGGCGCGACGCCGTGGCGCCGACCTGGCTGGACTCGCCCGCGCCGTACGGCCCGGTGTTCCTGGTGCTGGCCGCGGGCGCCGCGAAGCTGGGCGGCTCGCTGACCGGCACGCTCGCCCTGCTGCGGCTGATCGCCGTGCTGGGTGTGGTGCTGATCGCGGTGTGCCTGCCGGTGATCGCGCGGCGGGCCGGGGTGCCGCCGAAGCGCGCGGTGTGGCTGACCCTGGCCTGCCCGCTCGTCCCGATCCACCTGATCTCGGGCGCGCACAACGACGCCGTGATGGTCGGCTTCGTGGTCGCCGGGGTGGCGCTGGCGGTCCGCAGGCGTATGTGGGCCGCCGGCGTGCTGCTGGGCCTCGCGATCGGTGTGAAGGCGACCGCCGTGGTGGTGCTGCCGTTCGTGGCGTTGCTGGCCCTGGGGCAGACGGTCTGGCTGGTCGGCTCGGCCGCCGCCACCCTGGTGATCGTCTCGCTGGCCTCGGGCCGGGGCCTCGGCTGGATCACCGGGCTGACCGGCAGCGGGGTCTCCGTGCAGTGGACGTCGCCGCCCACCGCGGTCGGCATGACGATCGACCTGTTCGGGCCGGATGCGGTGCCGGTCACCCGGGTCGCCGGCATCGCCGTGCTCGTCGTGGTGCTCGCGCTGCTCTGGTGGCGATGCCTGCGGGCGCCGGACACAGACCCGGTCCGATACGCCGGTTATGCGCTTGCCGCGACCGTCGCGCTGGCGCCGGTCTTTCATCCTTGGTACGCGACCTGGCCGCTCCCGCTCCTCGCGGCGACACTTCACCGGGAGACCCGATGGCTGCTCATCCCGTGCGCGGTGGCGAGCGCCCTCTGCCTGCCGGACGGCTACAACCTGGCCTTGGCCACGAAAAGTCAGGGGGCGATCGTCGTGACGGCCCTCCTCATTTTGTTTACCGGGAAAGCAGTACATGATTCGAAAAATCGGGCGAGTGCTGATCGTCGCCCTGCTCCTGGCGATCGCGGTTCTGAGCGTCTACCTCACTGAGGAGAAGCACGACTACTTCGACTCGAGGGTCTACTACGGCGCGATCGACTACCTGTTCCGCGGCGACGGCATGGTCTACGACTGGCTGCGGCCGGACACGCCGTACGGCTTCACGTACCCGCCGTTCGCCGGTCTCACCATGGCGCCGATGGCGGTGCTGTCGCTGGCCAGCGTCATCTGGCTGGCCGTGATCGGCACGATTCTGTCCACCGCCCTGCTGGCCTGGTGGCTCGCCGGGCCGCTGATCCGGCGCAAGGGCTGGACGCGCTGGTTCGCGGTCGCCGTCGCGGTCCTGCTCGCGATCATCTTCGAGCCGGTCCGCGAGACCATCGGCTTCGGCCAGGTCAACACCCTGCTGCTCGCCGTGGTGGCCGGGGACATGCTCTTCGGGGTGGCCCGCGGCCGCAAGTGGGCCGGCATCGGCATCGGCCTGGCCACCGCGGTCAAGCTGACCCCGGGCGTCTTCATCCTGTACCTGCTGGTCACCCGGCGCTGGCGGGCCGCCGCCACCGCGATCGGCACCACGGCCGGCGCGACGCTGGTGGCCGCCGCGATCTTCCCGGACGAGTCCCGCGAGTTCTGGACGTCGGCGCTGTGGGACACCAACCGGGTCGGCGTCCTGTACTACCTGTCGAACCAGTCGGAACGCGGTCTGCTCGCCCGGCTGCCGATCGACGCGATCGAGCCCAAGGTGTGGGCGCTGTGTGTGCTCGTGACGCTGGCGATCTGGGGCCGGCGGGTGTGGCGGGCGCCGGGCGACGTGATGGGCGGCCTCGCGCTGACCGGCGTGCTCGGCTGCCTGATCAGCCCGGTCACCTGGATCCACCACTGTGTCTGGTTGCTGCCGGCGATCGTGCGGTGCGTCGACGCCGGATTGTCGTCGAGGCGCACCTGGTGGCCGTTGGTGGTCGGCGCGGTGGCGTACCTGGTGACCTCCTCGCACCTGACCTGGATCTGGGAGAACCATCCGCAGCCGCCGCTGGCGATCCTGGGCGCGAACATCTATGTCTGGTTCAGCCTGGCCCTGCTGTTCTGGACGCCCGTCGGCGCGCGCAGCCCCGTTCCCGTCCCCGCGGAGGACAAGGTCGCTGTGCCGGTCGGCTGACACAGCGCCAGCGAAAATGTCAGCGCCATGTCAGCACCAGGCGCAACACTGCCGTCATGGAATCCATGACGAACGCGATCGTCGCCGAGGGCCTGGTGAAACGCTTCGGCGACACCACCGCCCTCGGCGGCGTCGACCTTGCCGTACGGACGGGGACCGTGCTCGGCCTGCTGGGGCCGAACGGGGCCGGCAAGACCACGGCGGTCCGGGTGCTGGCCACCCTGATCCAGCCCGACGCCGGGCACGCCACCGTGGGCGGATACGACGTGGTCCGCCAGGCCCACCAGGTGCGCAGCCTCATCGGGCTGACCGGCCAGTACGCGTCGGTCGACGAGACCCTCACCGGCACCGAGAACCTGCTGCTGATCGGCCGGTTGCTCGGCCAGTCCCGGCGCGAGGCCCGGGCCAACGCGCGGGACCTGCTCGCGCGGTTCAACCTGTCCGACGCGGCCGACCGGGCCGCCGGCAAGTACTCCGGCGGCATGCGGCGGCGCCTCGACCTGGCGGCCAGCCTGGTGGGCCGGCCGCGCCTGCTCTACCTCGACGAGCCGACCACCGGGCTCGACCCGCGCAGCCGCAACGACATGTGGGACATCGTCCGTGGCCTGGTGCGCGACGGCGTCACGGTGCTGCTCACCACGCAGTACCTGGACGAGGCGGATCAACTGGCCGACGAGATCGTGGTGATCGACCACGGGAAGGTCATCGCCACCGGCACGTCCGACGAACTCAAGTCCCGGACCGGCGCGCAGACCCTGACCGTACGGCCGGGAAACGAATCGGACCGTGACGTGGTCGTCGCGGCGGTCGCCGCGGTCGCCTCCGGCCCGGTCGACGTGCGGGGACCGATCATCAGCGCGCCGGTGACCGACCCGGCCGCGCTGACCCACCTGGTCCGCCGGCTGGACGAGCTGAACCTCCAGGTCGCCGAGCTGTCGCTGCGCAGCCCCAGCCTGGACGAGGTGTTCCTGACCCTGACCGGCCACACGGCTTCCTCGTCCGACGAAGACCTGGAGAGGAGCGTCGCATGACCACCCAGGCGATCGAGGCACGCGTCAACCCCGCGGTCGCGGTCCGCAACACCGCGACGCTGGCCTGGCGCACCCTCGTGCAGATCAAGCACAACCCGTTCGAGCTGATCGACTTCAGCATTCAGCCGATCATGTTCCTGGTGCTCTTCACCTACGTGTTCGGCGGCGCCATCGCCGGCTCGACCACCGAGTACCTGGCGTTCGGCCTGCCCGGCATCATCGTGCAGAACCTGCTGTTCGCCACCATGAACACCGGCGTCGGCCTGAACACCGACATCACCAAGGGCGTCTTCGACCGGCTGCGCTCGCTGCCGATCTCCCGGTTCTCGCCGCTGGCCGGCCGCATCCTCGCCGACGTGATCAAGCAGGCGTGGGCGGTGTTCATCCTGCTCGTGGTCGGCGCGATCCTCGGTTTCCGGATCGGCACCGGGCCGCTGGAGGTGGTCGCCGCGTTCGGTCTGCTGCTGCTGTTCGGATTCGCCGCGTCGTGGATGTCGGTGCTGGTCGCCATGCTGGTCAGCGCGCCGGAGAAGGTGCAGATCTTCGGGTTCACGCTGCTGTTCCCGCTGACCTTCGCGAGCAACGCGTTCGCGCCGACCAGCACCATGCCGGGCTGGCTCCAGGCGTGGGTCAAGGTCAACCCGGTGACGCTCCTCGCCGACGCCACGCGGGGGCTGCTCACCGGCGGTGCGGTGGGCGGGCCGGTCGTCCGGTCACTGATCTGGGCGGCGATCCTCCTGGTGATCTTCGCGCCGCTGTCGGTCTGGGCCTTCCGCCGCCGGACCTAGCCGGCCCACGGTGGCCGCGGTCACCCCGGCGGCCTGCCGGTACGCCTCCTCGAAGCCCGCGTCGCCCAGTGCGGCGCGGGCCTCGGACGTGATCCGCTCGACGTCCGGCACGGAACGGTCCTGCGAACCCCGTACGGCGTCGGCCGCACCCAGCAGATAGGCCGCCCGCGCTGCGCAGCCTTCGCGCAGCGCCAGGTCGGCCAGCCCCACCACGCACAGGGCGATCACCGGCGAGTCGCGCGATTCGATCGCGATCCCGAGCGCCTCGGCGTGCAGCTCCCGCGCCCTGGCGAGATCGCCGGCCGCGGCCTCGATCAGCGCCTGGGTGCTGCGGGTCATCGCCCGGAACTGCGGCACGAACGCCGGATTGTCCATCTTGGCCGCCGACCGGGCGATCCCGCGACGAGCCTCCTCCACGTCGCCCCGCATCCGCGCGAACGTGGCGGTCCCGTACTCGACCGAAGCGATCACCTCGGCCAGCCCGATCTCCTCGGCCAGTTCCTTGGCCTGTTTGAGCACCCGGCGCGCCTCGGTCTGCTCGCCGGCCATCCACAGCTGATGGGCCAGCTTGACCTTGATCTGCGGCAGGTCCTCGCGGATGCCCACCTCGGCGACCAGCGCGATGGCCTCCCGCTGCCAGCCGACCGCCTGCGCGAAGTCGCCCCGGGCCGCGGCCATGTCGGCCAGCGCGCTCAGCGTGAACCCGATGCCCCAGCGCTCACCGATCGCGCGGAAGCACTCCAGCGACTCGCGCAGCTCGGCCTCGGCCACCTCGGCGCTCTGCCCGAAGTTGAGCCGCAGCTGCGCCAGGATCATCCGGGCGATCGCGCGCAGCCACGGGTCCGGATCGTCGAACAGCGGCTCGACCATGGCGATCCCGCGCTCCGGTCCGTTCACGTCCTCGAACATGATCGACAGCGGTTTCAGCAGCCGCAACGCCGGGTGCCGCGCGTCCGGGCCGGCGCCGCTGCGCTCGGCCAGCCGGAACTGCTCCTGCACCCGGTCGACCGGCAGCGCGCCCTCCAGGCCGTTGATCGCCGCGAAGGTGTGCATCAGCGCCGTGTCCTCCGCGTCGGCCTCGCCCGCCATCCCGGACACCTCGGCGGCCAGGGTCGCGCCCTCCATCCGGTGCCCGCGCAGCCACCAGTACCAGCCGAGCCGGGCCACGAACGCGGTGGCCGTCGCGGTGTCCCCGGCGTCGATCGCGGCGCGCAGGCAGGCGTGCAGGTTGTCGTGCTCGTCGCTCAGCCGGCGCAGCCAGATCAGCTGGTCGCGGCCCCGCAGCTCCGGCTCGGCCCGGGCCGCCAGCTCGAGCAGCCAGCGGGCCAGCACGACGCGCTGCGACTCGGTCTCGCCCGCCTCGGCCAGCCGTTGCAGGCCGTACTCCCGGATCGTCTCCAGCATCCGGTACCGGCCGTCCGCGCCCAGCACCAGCAACGACTTGTCGACCAGCGCGCCCAGCACGTCCAGGTCGGCGCCGCAGACCTGCTCGGCGGCGGTGATCTCGGCGCCGCCGTGGAACATCGCGAACCGCCGCCAGGCCCGGCGCTCGTCCTCGCCGAGCAGCTCCCAGCTCCAGTCCACGACGGCCCGCAGGGTCTGGTGCCGGGGGAGGGCGGTGCGGCTGCCGCCGGTCAGCAGGCGGAACCGGTCGGCCAGGCGGTCGGCGAGCACGGCGACCGGCAGGGTGCGGATGCGGGCGGCGGCCAGCTCGATGGCCAGGGGCATGCCGTCCAGGGCGCGGCAGATGCGCACGACCGGTTCGACGGTGTGCTCGGCGAGCGTGAGACCGGGGGCGCGATCGAGCAGAAGCCGTACGGACGGGAAAGCCGACGCCGTCGCGACATCCGCACCCACCGGCGGCAGAGCCAGCGGCTCGACCGGGAAGGGCCGCTCGCCCGGAATTCCGAGCGGCTCGCGGCTCGTGGTGAGCAGACGAACGCCGGGCGCGGCCCGCAGCAGCGCGTCGGCAACCCGCGCCGCGGCGGCGACGAGGTGCTCGCAGTTGTCCAGGATGAGGAGCATCCGCCGGTTCTGGAGCGCGTCTTTGACCTGCTCGATCGGCGGAACGTCGTTTCTGGGGCGGTCGAACCGGACCTGGCCGCGCAGGTTGAGCGCGGACAGGATGGCCTGCGGCACCTCGGCCGGGTCGGTGACCGGGGCCAGCTCGACCCGCCAGACGTCGCCCGGGACGCCCGCGCCGGCCTCCACGGAGAGCCGGGTCTTGCCGCTGCCGCCCGGACCCAGCAGGGTGACCAGGCGGTGGGCTTCGACGAGCTCCCGGACCGTACGGACGTCGTGCTCGCGGCCCACGAAGCTGCTCACCTCGGCCGGGAGGTTGCCGCGTTTCTCGCCGCCCCTCAGCAGCTCCAGGTGGAGTGCGGCCAGCTCGGGGGAGGGGTCGGCGCCGAGCTGATCGGCCAGTCTCCGCCTGGTTGCCGCGTAGACCGCCAGCGCGCGGCCCGGGTTGCCGCTCCGGTACAGGGCGCGCATGAGCAGGGCGGTCAGTTGCTCGTCGAGGGGATGGCTCCGGTGGAGGGCTTCCAGCTCGGGGATGGGGTCTTCGTCTTCGTCGGCGTCGGCGCTCAGGCGGGCTTTCGTGGCGCTCAGCCGGAGTTCTTCGAGGCGTACGGCGTCCGCCCGTGCCGTTTCCGGGAATTCCAGGTCGCCGCGCCAGAGCTCCAGAGCTTCGCGCGGTTGCGTCGTCGCCAGCCGTACAAACCGATTCACGTCGATTTTTTCGGCATCTATGGCGAGGCGGTAGCCGCCGTTGGGCGCCGCTTCGATCTCGAGCTCCGGCGCCGTGCGCCGCAGCCGGGAGACCAGGGCCTGCAGAGCGTTCGCCGCGGCCTGCGGTGGCTCGTCACCCCAGACCCCGTCGATGAGCCGCGCGGCCGGCACCACCCGATTCGCCTCGAGCGCCAGCAGGGTGAGCAGCGTGCGGAGCCGCGCGCCGCCCACGGGCACGGTTTCCCCGGTGCGGGCGCGCAGCTCGACGGGCCCGAGGACCGAGATCTCCACGAGCCCAATTCTGCCCTGCCCGGCAAACGCGCCGATCCCGTGTCATCGGCGAAGCTCGTACTCGGTGGGCAAGCCGTGGCAGGGGTCGTAACTGCCGTCCTGAGCCACCGGGTCGTTGCTCTTGATGTGGTCCCGGAGGCACTTCTCGTAGGTATAGGTGCCGGCGATCATCTGCCGGCGGGCCTCCTCGGCCTTGCGGGCATGGCTCTGTTCCGCCTTGGCCTGGAAGTAGGCGACCGCACCCCACACGACCAGCCCGACGATGACGACCGCCACGAACACGCCCAGGAGCATGTCGTTGTGCTCCTCGATCTTCTTGTACTGCTCGACCGTCACGCCCCGCCGGGCCGCCTTGGCCTCGACCCGCTGCTCCCGGGTCAGCGGAACGAAGCTCGCGCGGTTCCGCCGGCGGCTCGGGGAGCAGGACCGCCGGCTCCGCCGCCGCCGGCCGCCGGTGGTCAGCTCGAAGATCGACACGGTGGCTCTGAGCGCAAACAAGATCATGCCCGCCGTGCCCTCCCCGCTCCGATGGTGCGTGCGCCGCTCCTATCGGCAGCCCCCGCGAATACCTTCGGCTTCCGGAGCCCGGACCGGGATCGGGCGGGGTGGCGTGCGCCAGGTCAGCCCCTGGCGCGCCTCCGCCAGAGGATCACGCTCGCGATGGCGCTCACCGCGATGAGGATCAATGCCCACGGACTCGTCGCGGCCGCTTCGGGCACCGGTAGCGCGGCCGCGCCGCGCCCGCTGTCGTCTACACCCGGCTGGACTGGTTCGCTCATATTCTGACCATAGTGGAGGGAGCCCAGGACCCCGAGTGCGTACTTGCCCGAGCCAGTTCTCAGGGTGCGTCCGACGTCAGATCAGACGTCGTCGTACATCGAACCCGCCGGCTGACGTTCGGGGCGAGCACCGCGTCGTCCTCGGGGATCATGGCCGGCCTGACCCGGCGTCTGGACGGCGGTTGACGGCATGCCTGGCAGGATGGTTGCGCCCCATCGCAGGGGGCAGGTGGCCTTCATGCTTCGTTCGGTGAAATACCGTTCAGCTCGCGCCATGACCGAAATGGTTCCTTTCCTCGGACGGCATCCCGAATCCATCCCACACGGGCAGCAACTTTCAGATCGGCGAGGATTGCTGACCGTACGTCGATACTGCTTGGCCGCCTTGCCGCGAAGTCCGGATCCAAACTGATCCGGCATTCGGCGCGGACCATTTCGTAGAGAACCCATCCGCGATCACCTGAGGCGTTGCGGATACGGATGGCTTCTTCGATGGCCGCCAAGGCGCCGACATAGTCGGGATTCTGTTGATCCTTTAGGGCGTACCCCAACTGCCCGTAGTTACGATGAAATCGCTTATCCTTGTCCGCGTGGATGAGCGCGCGGAATATGGGTATTGTCTGCTCCATAATGGGTTTCCGGTCGCGCCACGTTGCGGCTCGCAATGCCTGCGCCTGCGCGAAGATTTGGATTCGTATGGAACGCGAGGCGTCAGAGACGGCTTTGTTGAGATCGTCTTGGGCGATCGCCCTGCCTTCCGACGCTCCAACGGCGAGCTGACGACTTGTCCAGGACAACGCCCGGACGTCGCGATCCTCCTGGTGCTCGATTCGCTCCTGTGTGGCCACCAGTTCGGCATGGACCTCTTGCACCTCTACTCGCAGCGCTTCCTCGTCGGCGGTTCGGAAGAGGCGCGGTAGATACGTCCGGGCGAACATGTAACCGACGATGAATCCCCAGACGCAGAAGAAGACCAGGAGTCCAAACGCGAGTATTCGACTGCTGGCTAGCCCGCCCAGACCGGGGGCGAGAAAATCAATGAGCGTGCCCACGCCACGCCCGATTGCGCCTAATTGGACTAGGCCAACACCCACAAGGATCTTGGTCAGCCAGTCAGAGATCTGTTCCAGGTTGGTGTTAGCGACATATGCAGCGTTGGGTGGAACTCTGTCTGTTCCCTGGGCCGTCCCGGTCGACTCAATGATGGCCACGCTGCGTGGAATTCCGAAGAGCAGGCCCAGCAGGCCGCCCGCAAACATAGCGGCAATTGCTGTGATGGCGCCCACCCCGCAGACGGTCACCAACGTCCCCGAGGGGAACTGCAGGGCGTAGACGACGATTGTAAGCAGGCCGAAGAGCGGCACGCCAAGGACAAGTGAAGCTCTCAGGACGCGGGACGTCCGCGAGGGTGTTTGCACTCGTGTGTCCATGCGCGCGACCGTTCTGCCGTGTAGCTCATCTTCCGCGGAATGAGCCATTGACCTCCGACGTGTTGGTATCGTCGATCGTTGCACCGGCGCACTGACTTCGGGAGGGCGCGCCAAAACACGACAGTAGAGAATCAACGCGAGTGCGCCCTCGGCGAACCGACGAAGGATTCCGAATCTCCCATGATCGATAGCGCGAAGACTGTAGGCGCCACCCCGATCGCATGTAACGCCTGGCTGACGAGGCCCG
>NZ_CAKUCL010000078.1 GCF_934643405.1 uncultured Actinoplanes sp. | reverse complement strand
GGGGCCGTGCGTCGGGGCGCCGCCGGCGTCCGGCGCGGCGAAGAAGTGCAGGTAGTCGTCGTCGTACATGGCTGCCGCGTCGAACAGCTCCGCCGTCACGCCGCCACCGTAGGAACGGGTGGGGCGGCCGGCAACCGGTTATCGTGACCCGATGCTCGTCCAGCAACGCCTCATCGCCCGGGTCGGGCGGCTCTGCCGGGCCGACGAGCGGCTGGTCGCGGCGCTGACCTACGGATCGTTCGCGCACGGCGAGGCCGACGCGCACAGCGACATCGAGTTCTGGCTGTTCGCGGGGACGGCGCTGGACGAACGCGCCTGGCTGGACGCGGTCGGCACGGTGCGGCACGTGGTCGTCAACGAGTTCGGCTCGCACGTGGCGTTCTTCCCGGACCTGGTCCGCGGCGAGTTCCACTTCGCCACCGCCGGCGACATCGCCTCGGTGGCGTCCTGGCCGGCCCGTGGCGCTCCGGCCGACCGGATGATCGTGCTCGACCGCACCGGCGCGCTGCGACGGGCCCTCGACTCGGTGCCCGCGCAGGCCGCCCCGCCGGCCACCGCCGGGCAGATCGACGAGCTCTGCGGCCGCTTCGCGAACTGGCTGGCTCTCGCGCACCACGTGGCCGCCCGGGGTGAGCTGATGCGCGCGATCGACGCGCTCACGCACGCCCACCGGCATCTGCTGTGGATGGTGCGTCTCGCCGAGAACCGCACCCAACACTGGCTCACGCCGTCCCGCGGCGCCGAGACGGACCTGCCGGGCGATGTCGTCCGCGCCCTGCACGAGGCGACCGCCACCGCCGATCCGCGGTCGCTCGCCGCGGCCGTCGCCGCGACCTGGACCCTCGGCCGCCGCTGCTGGCGGCTGCTGGCCGGCCGCGCCGGCATCCCCGTTCCGCAAGCGCTGCTGCGGGACCTGGACGCGGCGACCGGCCGGGCGCGCCGGTGACGCGCCGCCGCGACCGCTGCCGGGTTACCCTCGATCGATGTTCTCGCCTCAGGGTCCGTCGCTGCGCGAGCTCTGCGTCCAGGCGCTGTCCTCGGTGGAGCACGGTTACGACCTGCTGGCCCCCAAGTTCGACCACACCCCCTTCCGTACGCCGCAGAACGTCCTCGACGCCACGACCCGGGTCCTGTCCGGGCTCGGGCCGTTCCGCGACGGCCTGGACATCTGCTGCGGCACCGGGGCGGGGATGCGGGTTCTCCGGCCGGTGTGCCCGGGCCGGATCACCGGCGCCGACTTCAGCGCCGGCATGCTCGCGCAGGCACGCGCCGCGCATCCGGACGCCACCTGGGTGCGGGCCGACGCGCGGGCTCTGCCGTTCACCGCGGGTTTCGATCTCGCGGTCAGCTTCGGCGCGCTGGGGCATTTCCTGCCCGCCGAGCGGCCCGCGCTGTTCGCCGAGGCGTACCGCGTGCTGCGCCCGGGCGGGCTGTTCGCCTTCGCGATCGGCACGCCGCCGCCGGCGACCTCGATCGCGCACTGGGCGCTGCTCGGGTTCGACGTGGCCATGCGGGTCCGCAACGCGGTGTGGCGGCCGCCCTTCGTCATGTACTACCGCACGACCCCGCAGGTCGCGCTGCGTGACGATCTGGCCGCGGCCGGCTTCACCGTGGAGGCGGTGCCGCTGAGCGAACTCGGCCGGTATCCGGACGGGACTCCGCGCTGCCTGCTGCTTCTCGCGCGAAAGCCGGCCGGACCAGCAGCGCCGGGCTCGCCAGGATGAGCACGCCGGCGGCGGCCAACGCCGTACGGGAGCTGGTGACCGAGGCCAGCAGGCCGCCGAGAGCGCTGAGGATCGCGATGGCCGCGCTGGTGCTGATCGACCAGGCGGACAGCGTGCGCGCCACGCGGTCCGCCGGGGTGTGCTCGAGGCGGTAGGTCGCGAGCACCGGGTTGTAAAGGCTCATGCTGACGATGATCGCCAGCTCGATGAGGATCACGGTGATCAGGCCGGCCACGCCCGGCCGCACGAAGGCCAGGCCGATCAGCCAGACCGCGCGCAGTGTGCCGACCGTGCGCAGGATCCGGTCCGGCCCGTACCGCGCGACGACGGGCCGGGCCAGGCGGGAGCCGATCAGGCCGCCGACGCAGGGGGCGGCGAAGGCCAGCCCGTACTGCCACGGCGCGAACCCCAGCTCGCGCAGCAGGAGCACCGCCAGCAGCGGCTCGGTCGCCATGATCAGGCCGTTGACCAGCAGCTGGTTGAGGAACAGCGGGCGCAGGCCGGGGTGGCTGAGCAGGTGCCGCCAGCCGTCGAGCAGCTCCCGGGCGCGAAGGCGGCCCTTCCCGGTACGGCGTGGGTGTTCCTCGCCACCGCGGATCGCCCCGAGGCACATCGCGGAGAGCAGGTAGCTGCCGGCGTCGGCGATCACGGTGGTGACCGGTCCGAACAGGCCGATGGCCGCGCCGCCCAGCGGCGGCCCGACGGCGATGGAGCTCCAGGTCGTGGACTCGAACCGGGCGTTGGCCACGAGCAGGTTGGTGGTGACGGTCCGCAGGAACGCGCCGGCGGCCGCGTTGAAGGCGATCTTGGCGGCCGCGACGACGGCCGAGACCACGAGCAGCTGCGCGAAGGTCAGCCGGCCCAGCCCGTACGCGAGCGGAACGGTCATCATCACGGCGAAGCGGACGACGTCCATCGTGATCATCACCGGGCGTTTGCGGCGGAACTCGACCCACGGCCCCAGCGGCACCGCGAGCAGCGCCCCCACCGCCGGCCCGACCGCGGACAGGGCGGACACCTGCGCCGGGCCGGCGTGCAGCACCAGCACCGCGATCAGCGGAAGCGCGCCGAAGCCGAGCCCCGAGCCGTACGCGCTGATCGCGTTCGCCGCCCACAGCCACCGGAACCGCCGCCCCACCGGACCCCCTTCGACCGGCTCGATCCAACCAGGCCCGGCCGTGGGCGTCGCGGCCGCCCTAACCGGCGAGGCAGGCGACGGCGAAGAGGGTGGCCAGCACGCCGCACAGGTGCACGGCGTGCAGGCGTTCGCGCAGCACCGACCGGTTGAGCAGGACGGTGACCGCCGGATACATCGACGCCAGCACCGCGACCGGGCCCAGCGGCCCGCCGCGGGCCGCGAGGACGAACGCGGCGTCCCCGGCCGCGTCGAGGGCGCCGATGCCGCACATCGCGGCGACCGGGCCGGCCGACGGCCACGAGCCGCCGCGCCGCAGGTGCAGGATGCCGGCCAGCACCAGCGCGCCGATCCCCTCGGTGACCCGGGCGACGGCGGTGACCTGGTACGGCTCGGTGCGGCTCGCCTCGTGCAGCAGCACGAAGAACACGCCGAACCCGATCGCGGCTCCCAGCGCGGACAGCGCCGGCAACGCCGCCGGCCGGTGCTGGGAGCGCACCGGCCAGCTGGCCAGCGTGATGCCGATCAGCGCGACCACCACCCCGACCGCACCGGCCAGGCCGAACCGCTCCCCGCCGAGCAGTCCCCACCCCACCGGCACGAGGGCGGCGGCCGCGGCGACCGGCGCCACCACGGTCAGCGAGCCGTCCCGCATGGCGCGGTAGAGCAGGCCCATCGCGGGCAGCCCGACGAGTCCGGCCGCCACCGCGAGCCGCAGGTCGCCCGCCGGCGGCAGGCCGCCGGCCAGGACGAACGGCGCCGCCAGCAGCATGGCGAAGACCTTGGACCAGATCAGCACGGTGGTCACCGGCAGCCGCCGGGACAGCACTCCCGCGCTGAAGTCCGACGCCCCCCACAGCAGCGCGGCCATCCCCGCCGGCGCCATCATCCGATCCACGCCGTACGGCCGGCGCCCGCCCCGCTCTTCACCCGTCAACGAGACCAAGCGGATCGGGCGCCCGTCACCGTCACCCACTCAAAAGAGGACGAATCCGCGCGTCAGAGCGTGATCAGGTCGGACATCCCGAACGACGGTCCGGCACTCGGGAGTGTCGGCGTCCAGCCGGGCTCGAGGCTCAGGTAGCTCGCCCGGTCCGCCCGCAGCAGGCCGATCAGGACCTCGGCGACGATCCGCCCGCCCACCGGGCCCAGGGCGTTGCCGCCGGCCCGGTGCTCGGCCTCCTTGAGGATGTAGAGCCACAGCGGGGTGCCGTGCGGCCACACCTGACCCAGCTCGCCCGGCGCGAGCGGGTCCACGCCGAGCAACCGCGCCACGGCCTCACCCGAGGGCAGGCCGGTGTTCTCGCCGCGCAGCAGGTCCCGTACCGCCAGGGAACGGTAGGCGGCGGCATCGACCGCCCCGGTGACCTGGTGCGGAAGGCCGATGAGGCTGGCCGCCAGGCGGCCGTCGAGGCGCTTGGCGCGCTGGGCCGGCGGATGGCCGGGGACGTCGAAGATCTGCGTCAGGTCCAGCCGCCGGCCGGGCGGCAGCGGCCCGAAACCGACCAGATCGGGGAACAGCGGCACCGCCGGGCCGTCCGCGACCAGGCGGTACGTGTGCCGGATCTGGCCGTGCCCGTAACGGTAGGCGGCGTCGGCGAACTCCAGCGGGATGAACGCCTCGCCCGGCGCCGGGGCGAACCACGTGCCGCCGTCCGCGAGCACCTCGTCCACCAGGTCGCGGCCGACCAGCCGGGGCAGGAAGTCGTGGACGGCGATCCACTGGTAGTGCCAGGTCAGCGTCACGCGGGCGCGGTCGAAGACGTCGTCGCCGGGCGTGCCGGCCTCGCGCAGGAGGTCGACGACGCGGTTGTGGGCGCGCAGCAGGGCCAGGTGCAGGCTCAGCGCGAACAGGTGCACGTCGTTGCGCGGGTCGCCGATCAGGGCGACGCCCTGCTGGTTGCGGGGCACGTCGCCGCCGTCCGGGCCGAGCAGGAACTTCGCCGGGTCGGCGACGTCGTACAGGTAGGGGGCGCCGACCGGCCCGTCGGCGTACAGGATCTCCAGGTTCAGTTTCGGCGAGCGCGCGTTGCGCAGCCCCTCCGGGTCGTGGACGCCGGTCAGCGGTGACCGGTCGGCGGTGATGTCGTGCGCGATGATCTGGCCGAGGAACGGCCAGCCGGCGGCCTCGGCCGCGTCGTCGGAGCCGGGGCCGAGCCGGTCGAGCACGGCGGCGGCGTCGCAGACGCCCCCGGTGTCGCCGGCCCGGATCAGGTCGTGCGGATCGGCGGCCAGGGGCTCCAGGTCGCCGAACATGCGGCCGTAGCGGGCCGGGCCGGTGGGCCGGTCCACGGCGCGGACGAGGCTGAGGCAATGGTCGCGGGCGGCCACGTGGGGTGCGGGCGGTTGATTTTTCACACCGAGAAGACAGCGCATCCCGTACGGCTGTGACAGGCCCGCCGTCCCCCGCCGTCCCCCG
This sequence comes from uncultured Actinoplanes sp., assembly GCF_934643405.1. Taxonomy (GTDB): domain Bacteria; phylum Actinomycetota; class Actinomycetes; order Mycobacteriales; family Micromonosporaceae; genus Actinoplanes. The sequence continues at coordinate 21,567 of NZ_CAKUCL010000078.1, read as the reverse complement.
CTGCCCCCCGCCGACCTGAAGGGCAAGACCTCCGCCGTGCTGTACGTCAGCGGCATCCTCGTCGCCACGCTGGTCGAGGGCGTGGGCGTGGCGATCGCGCTGGGCCTGTACATCGTCACCGCGATCCTGTGGATCGTCCCGGACCGCCGCATCGACCGAGCCGTCCACGAGTACGAGAAACAGTCCTGACGTCCCGCGTACGGTCGTGACCGGGCTCGCCGCGGCACGGGTGCCGCCTCCGTTTCGCTACGGGACGCCGTTCAGGCGGCCGTAGACGACGCTGTCCACGAAGCCGCCGTTCACCCAGGCCGCCTCGCGGCGCACGCCCTCCTCGGTGAAGCCGGCCCGCACGGCGGTGGCACGCATCGCGTCGTTGTCGGCGAGCGTCTCGATCTGCACCCGGTGCAAGCCCCGCATCGCGAAGCAGTAGTCGCACAGCACCCGCACGGCGTCCAGCGCGTATCCCGCACCGCGTGCCCCGGGCAGCAACGCGATCCCGATCTCCGCCGACCGGTTGTGCGTGTCGATGCCGTAGAGGCCGCACTCCCCCAGCAGCTCCTCGCCGGCCAGCGACACGATCGAGAACTGGGTCCGGCCCGGGTCGGGGTCGCTCACCGTGAACGGCGCACCGGGCCTGCCCGGCGAGACGGGCAGCCAGGGCCGGATCGAGGCCCGGGCGAAGGTGAGCGCGTCGTCGTGCAACTCGCGCTGCAGCACCGCCACATCCGGCTCGATGCGGGCCCGCAGCCCGACTTTCTCCCCACGAAGCATCCCGCAGTTCTAGCCGCCGCGCGGCGGGCGGATCAACCACTTTTCGGCCGGCTACCTCTTCACGGTGTAACGCACGTGTGTCGCGTACGACGAGTGGTAGACCTTGGCGATCTCGAGGTCCACGTCCCGGTCGAAGCCCTCGAACAGTCGCTTGCCCGCGCCGAGGATCACCGGAGCGGTCGAGATGACCAGCTCGTCGACCTTCCCGGCCGCCAGCGCCTGCCGGATGATGTCGGCGCCACCCCCGATGGCGACGTCGCCGTCCCCGGCCACCTCGGCCGCCCCGGCGAGCGCTGTGTCCAGGTCGTCGACGAACCGGAACCCGGTCTCCGCCGCCGGCTGGTCCTCGGTGCGGTGGGTGAGCACGAACAGCATCCCGGGGAACGGATTGGTGCCGCCCCACGCGCCGGCCGCGTCGTACATGCCCCGCCCGACCACGCCGCACGCCATCGTCGAGACGAGCTCGTCGTAGAACTCCTTGTCGGGCCCGTGCATCGCGAAGTCGTGGCCGCCCTCGTAGGTCCAGGGCCCGCCCATCACCCAGTGGTGCAGGCGCTCCCCGCCCCGGCCGAGGCCCTGCTCGGGCCCGTCGCCGGGGCCCGTGACGTAGCCGTCGACCGACATGCTGATGGATGCGATGACCTTGCCCATGGTTCCTCCTCCGTCGGTGTCGCCGGTACCGACCGGGCCGGCGGCCGGAACTCATCGGTGGCCCGCCGCCGGCACCGGTCAGGTCAGGTCAGGTCAGGATCTCGACGTATCCGCCGGTTCCGTGCACCCGGATGCGTTGCCCGTCGCGGATCAGCCGGGTCGCGTCCACCACGCCGACCACGGCCGGCAGCCCGTACTCCCGGGCGATCACCGCACCGTGGGTCATCAACCCTCCCACCTCCGTCACCAGGCCGGCGACGGCGACGAACAGCGGTGTCCAGCTGGGGTCGGTGTGGGCGGTGACGAGGATGTCGCCCGGTTCGAGATCCGCGGTCGCCATGTCCAGGATCACGCGGGCCCGCCCCTCGACGGTCCCGGCGGAGACCGGCAGGCCGACCAGCGCACCGGCCGGCAGGTCGTCGCGCCGGTACGCGCCGGTGAGGGCCTCGCCGTCGGAGGTGAGCACCCGGGGCGGTGTGAGCGCCTGGTACGACGCGAAGGCGTCCTTGCGCCGCTCGACGAGCCGGTCGTCCACGCGGTTGGTGCGCACCACGTCGTGCAGTTCGTCGAACGTGAGGTAGTAGATGTCCTCCTCGTCGCGCAGCACCCGGGCCTGCACGAGGCGTCCGGCCTCGGCCAGCAGGGCCCGCTTGTAGACGAAGTAGCGGCTGACCATGCCGTACTTCGGATACTCCCGATACCCGATGAACGTACGGACCCGGTCGATCATCCGCTTGGTCTGGCCGGCCTTGGTCTCGCCGTCCGGCAGTTCCCGCAGGCGCTCCAGCAGCTCCTGCTCCTTCTGGCGAGCCTCCCGCCGGCCCTGCTCGAAGCGTCGCCGGCTCTCCCCCGGCCCGAAGTTCCTGACGTTGCCGAGGATCAGCGGCACCAGCGTGGAGGGACGTTCGCTCCACCGCGGCCGGGTGATGTCGATCTCGCCGACGCAGCGCATGCCGTACCTGCCGAGCCAGCCCTCGATGGCGTCGCGCGCCTCCCGCCCGCCCGCGAGACCGGGCAGCCGGTCCAGGAAACCGTCGTCCCGGACGCCCCGCAGGAAGGCGACCACCTCCGGATGGGGCCGGATCGCGTCGGCGACGTCGAGCAGCGCCAGCCCCATCTCCGACGTGACGTTGTGCGGCACGGACTGCGTGAGCGTGTCCGCCGCGTTCTTCTCGCCCAGCCACGCCTCCATCCGCTCGTTGAGCCACCAGGTGGCCTCCATGGCCGACATGAACACCTGATGGCTGCGCGGATCGAACAGGATCCGCCTCAGCTCCTGGATGTCCGCCCGGATGAAGTCGAGCAGCGCCGGCCCGGTCCTCGTCCGGATCTCGCGTGCCACGGCGGCGATGGACGCCTCGCTGCGCCCGATCAGCTCGGTGACGATGGCCGGATCGGTCTCGATGGGGGCCGGCGGGCCGCCCGCGAGGGGCCCGGGGGCGCCCTCGCCGGGCAGCGGCCGGATGAAGCCGTCGCGCTCGAGGACGGTCCGCAGGGCGTCGCCGGTCAGCGGATCGGACTTGCCCACGAGTTCCAGGAGCGCGGCGCGGCCGGCCGGCGAGGCCAGCCTCTGGGTGACGTCGACGAACATGCGGCCGCCCGCCTGGGCCATGGGCGCCGGGGTCGTTATCTGCCAGAAGGAGATGCCCAGGGGTTTCATGGCGTCGGTCATCATCTGCTGGTGGCCGACGGACAGGTAGACGTGGTTCTCGCCGTCACCGGATTCGGGGATCGGGAACAGCGTGGTGATCGGCCGGCTCTGCACGATCTGGAAGCTGTCGCCGGTCAGGCACCATTCGATGTCCTGCGGCCGGCCGAAGTGCGCCTCGATCCGCCGGCCGAGCTGCGCCAGCCGTACGACCTGATCGTCGGTCAGCGCCGGCTGCTCCCGCAGCGGCGGATCGATCGCCTGGTCCCGCGTCCCGCCGTCGGGCGCGGCCAGCACCGCACGCTGCTTGACGGCGATCGCCCTGGCGACGATCTCGCCGTCGCGCACCTTGACGACGTCCGGGTTCACCACGCCGGACACCAGGGCCTCGCCGAGACCGAAACTCGCCTCCACGGTGGCGACCTTGCGGTCACCGGTGACCGGGTCGGCCGTGAACAGGACGCCGGCGGCGTGCGGGAAGACCATCCGCTGCACCACCACGGCCATCCGGACCGTACGGTCGTCGATGCCGTTGCGCCGGCGGTAGGTCACCGCCCGCTCGGTGAACAGCGACGCCCAGCACCGGCCGACGTGCCGGAGGACGGCCGCCGGCCCCACGACGTTGAGGTAGCTGTCCTGCTGGCCGGCGAACGAGGCCGTCGGCAGGTCCTCGGCCGTCGCGCTGGACCGGACGGCGTAGGCGTCGTGCTCGCCGAGCCGGCCGACGGCGGCGGTGACGGCCGCCGCGAGATCGCCCGGCACGGCGACCCCTTCGATCGCCCGGCGGATGTCCGCGCTGAGCGTGGCGATCGCCGCCCGATCCCCCGGGTCCACCCGCGACAGCCGGTCGAGCCGATCGCCGATCGCCGGCACGTCGGCCATCACCCGCAGGAAGGCGTCCGTCGTCACGCAGAAGCCGGCCGGCACCCGGACCCCGTCGATCCGGGTCAGCGCCCCCAGGTTCGCGCCTTTGCCCCCGACGACCCCGGCCCGCGTCTCGTCCACCTCGTGCAGATCCAGCACATACTGCTCGCTCATCGCGACACCGCCGCCCCCATGTCATCGCCCGTCCCCGGTCCGGCCGACGATTGTGCAGCGTGACCCGGGCCTTGCGGCAAGCCCCCCACTCCGCTATACGTTAGAAGTGGCAGGGAGTGCGCTCCTTGCCTTTCTTTGTGGCCGTCACCCGCCCGGCCCCAGCCGAGCCACGCACCCAGCCGATCGCAAGCCGGCCCAGGCGGTTCACCCCATCCCCCATCACAGCGCGTGATGTGAATCGCAGCGTCGATGCTTCCCGGCGGCGCCCCCGGCCCGCCACGATGAGTGCCTCACAAGGGGGCATTCATGCACATATCTCTCCGTACGGCACTGGCCACGCTCGGCATCTGCGGGGCAGTCGCGCTGTCCGGCTGCGGCGGCAACGACCCCGCCGCGACCCCACCGTCATCCCCGCCCGCGGTCCTCCCGAGCGCCACGTCGTCGCCCGCCGCCCCACCGGCCGCGACCTCTCCCGCCGCGACCTCGCCGGCCACCACCCGGCCGGTGGCCACCCGCCCCGCCTCGCCGGTCTGCCGCAACGACGACGTCTCCGCCACCGTGACCTTCCAGCCGCAGTTCGAGTCCGGCACCACCCGGCTCGCCCTGGTGGCGGTGACCAACAGGTCGAAGAACCCGTGCCGGGTCGACGGCCGGGCCGCGATCTCGCTGACCAACGCGGCCGGTGAGGTCGTCGAGGTGCCCACCAAGAACGTGAACGAGCCCGGCCGCGCCGTGCCGATCACGCTGCAGCCGGGCGGGAACGCGTTCGAGGGCATCAAGTGGCAGCTCTGCGACAAGGGCTCCGCGGACTGCCCGGCCGGCACCGGCCTGCGTTTCAACCTTCAGGCCTCGACCGACGGCCCGGACGCGAAACTGTCCGGCTTCCCGACCGGCTTCACGATGGCGTCCCTCCAGATCGGAACGCTGCAGCCCAGCACCCAAGGGGTCGTCGCCTGGTAGCAGGCGGCGGACGCGCAGGCTCGGGCCGGGCCGCCGCCCACCGCGGCGGCCCGCGACGCGCGGTCGTCAGTTCAGCTTGGTGCGCCAGTCCGACGGGACCGCGCCGGCCGGCCCGGGGGCCGGCTGGTCGACCGGGTGACTGGTGGCCGGCGCCAGCTCCGGTCCGCTGAGGGCCTCGTTGGTCGCGTAGTTCCAGTACCAGTCCTCGCCCGGCTCGAAGGACTGGATGATGGGGTGACCGGTCTGTCGCCAGTGCGCGGTCGCGTGCTGCGAGGGCGAGCTGTCGCAGCAGCCGACGTGCCCGCACTGGGCACAGCGGCGCAGGTGGAACCACCATCCGCCGTCGCCGAGACACTCGGCGCAGCCGGTGCCGGACGGGGGGACGGAGGGCTGAATCGGATCTTCGCTTGTCACGGCCCGAGTCTAGGACGGGTCGGTGACGTCGGCATACGTGCCGTTCAACGCATTTATCGCCTCGTCCGCGGCGACCTGCAGCCCGGCCCCGCGCTCGCCGGCGCCCAGGTTGATGGTGCGGCCCCGAGTGCGCTCGTCGGCGATCACCGGCCACGGCTTCACCGAGCCGAACGGGGTGATCGTGCCGCGTTCGTAGCCGGTCGCCTCCTTCGCGGTGGCGGCGTCGGGCATGGAGAGCCGGTTCACGCCGAGCAGGGCGCGCAGCTTCGGCCAGGAGATCTGCCGGTCGCCGGGAACCAGTACGAACACGTAGTCGTCGTCGGCGCGGCGCACGACCAGGGTCTTCACCAGGTCGCGCACCTCGACGCCCTGGGCCTGAGCGGCCTCTTCGACACTGTTGGCCGGGGCGTGGCGCAGCACGCGGTGGGCGACACCGAGCGCCGCGGCTGCGGACTCTGCGGGAGCGGGCATGAGATCAACCCTAGCGGGCAGGAATATCGCAGTGCCCGGTGACTTGTAGCCAACGGGAGAGCCCCGACACCGCGAAGGAGCCTGTCATGGCCGACAAGCCCGTTCTGTACCCCGGACCGGACCACCCGATCACGATCACCCCCACCGAGGGCCGGGTCGTGGTCACCGCGGGTGGGAAGGTCGTGGCGGACAGCCGCAACGCGCTGACGTTGCAGGAGTCGAACTACCCGGCGGTGCAGTACGTGCCGCTCGCCGACGTCGACCCCGGCGTGCTGGAGCGGACCGGCACGCAGAGCTACTGCCCGTACAAGGGCGACGCCGGCTACTACTCGATCACCGTGGGCGGCCCGAAGTCGGTCGACGCGGTGTGGGAGTACCGCGAGCCCCGGGACGCGGTCGCCCAGATCAAGGACCACGTGGCGTTCTACCCGGACCGGGTGGACGCGATCGAGGTCCGTCCGGCCTGACGAAAAAGGGGTCCGGTCCTGCCGGACCCCTTTCTCACCCTCGCTGCCCGGTGGTCAGGCGGGCAGCCGGTTCCCGTACGCCACAACGGCTGCGCACGGCCCGCGAAGGTCTTCGATGCGTTTCCCGTAAAGGGTTCATATCACGTGGCGGCGCCCAGAACTCCGGAACGGCGCAGTTGTGCCGAACCCGTGTCCCTCGGTGCGGGCCTACCCGGCGACCGGTCCGGTCATGGCCGCGCGGACGGCGGCCAGCGCGGCGGGATCGGGGTCGTACGGGGTGTAGAGCGAGATCCGGTCGATCAGGCCGTCGAACCGGGAGCGCAGCCCGGCGGCGACGTCGCCGCCGACCGCGAAGGTGTCGAGGACGTCGTCGGTGATCAGGGCGGTCATCTCCGGCCAGGCCTGCCGGCGCGACAGCGAGTTGAGCTGGTCGGCCAGCTCACCCCAGCCGTGCGCCTGGAGCACCGGCCGGTAGGCGGGCGTGGACCCGTAGAAGGCGATCTGGCCCCGTACGGCCTGCTCGGCCTTGGACCGGGCCGCCTCGTCCGCCCCCAGCACCGCCATCACCGACAGGCTGATGGAGAAGCCGGACAGGTCGGTCGTGTCGCGGGCGGCTCGCAGGGCCGGGAGGGTGCGCTCGCGCAGATACAGCGGGCTGGTCAGCGGGTGCACGATCAACCCGTCGGCGACCCGCCCGGCGACGGCCGTCATCCGCTCACCCACCGCCGCGAGGAGAACGGGCGGTGTCCCGTACGGCGGGGGTCCCGGGTTGAAGAAATCGGTCATCAGCGTGTGCTTGTAGAACTCGCCGCGGAACGCGAGGCGCTCGCCGCCGGCCCACGCGTGCCAGATCGCGCGGATCGCCCGGACGAACTCCTCCATGCGCGCCGCCGGCCGGCCCCAGGGCATCGCGAACCGCCGCTCGATGTGCGCCTGGACCTGTGAGCCCAGGCCCAGCTGGAACCGGCCCCGGGAGATCCGCTGCAAATCGTTGGCGAGGACCGCGACGTTCATCGGGTTGCGGGCGAAGGCCACCGCGATCGCCGACTGCAGGGTGATGCGCTCGGTGGCCCGGGCGGCGAGCGTCAGCGCGGTGAACACGTCGTGCTTGGCCTCGGCCGCGCCGAACCCGGCATACCCGTCCTTCTCGGCGGCCGCCGCCGCGGCCTCGATCTCCAGCGGGGTGGCCGCGACATTGGCGGCGAAGTCCATCAGCATGATCCCGCACCCTAGCCGCCGGTGGCCGCCAGCGACCCCAGCAGGGCCAGCGACCGCGCCGACTCGGACTCCGGTTCCGGGTGGTAGATGACCAGCAGCTGGCCGCCGGAGTCGCCGATCGGCAGTTTCTCGCGGCGCAGCTCGATCGGACCGACCTGCGGGTGCAGCATCCGGGTGGGCGGCGCCCCGGCCGGCGCCTTCACGTCGTGGCGCGCCCACAGCCGGCGGAAGTCCTCGCTGGCCAGCGACAGTTCGCCGACCAGCCGGGTGGTGCGCGGATCGTCGGTGTCGGCACCGATCGAGGCGCGGAACGAGGCGACCATGCCGCCGATGGCGTGCTCCCAGTCGGGGTGGAAGTCGCGTTCCCGCGGGTCGAGGAACATCGACCGCAGCCGGTTCTCGCCCGGCCGGATCGAGGGGCTGAGCGCGGTGGCGAGACGGTTCGCCGCGAGCACCTCGAACATCCGGCTCTCCACGAAGGCGGGCAGGTTGAGCGCGTCGATCAGTTGCCGGATGCCGGTCTGCACGGCCTCGCGGCCGGGCGGCCTCCGGCGGGACCTGCCGCTGCCGGTGAGGCTCAGCAGGTACGCCGTGGCGGTCGCGTCGAGGCCGAACACCCGGGCGAGCGCCTCGAGGACCTGCGGTGACGGATTGCGGTCGCGGCCCTGCTCCAGTCGCAGGTAGTAGTCGGCGCTGATGCCGGCGAGCGTCGCGACCTCCTCGCGCCGCAGTCCCGGGGTGCGGCGCACCCCGGTCACCCGCAGCCCGGCGTCGGCCGGGTTCACCAGCTCGCGGCGGGCTCGCAGGTACTCACCGAGAGCGTTGGCCATGCGCCCAGTCTAGGAACGCGGCGCGGGGGCATCCTGGTCCCGTGACTCCCAGGATGCGGAGGGCTCTGACTGCCGGCACCGCGGCGGCGCATTGTGGTGCACGCCGGCGGGAACAGGCCCGCCGACGAGGAAGGACGACAATGACTTACCGCATGGGCGATCTCGAACTGCGCCGTCTCGGCTACGGCGCGATGCAGCTGGCCGGCCCCGGCGTGTTCGGCCCGCCGAAGGACCGCGACGCCGCGATCGCCGTCCTGCGCACCGCCGTCGAGCTGGGCGTCAACCACATCGACACCGCCGACTTCTACGGCCCGCACGTCACCAACGAGATCATCCGGGAGGCGCTCCGGCCGTATCCCGCGGATCTGCACATCGTCACGAAGGTGGGCGCGGTCCGCGACGCGTCCGGCGCGTGGCTGCACGCCCGGTCGCCGCGGCAGCTGCGCGACCAGGTGCACGACAACCTGCGCCGCCTGGGCGTGGACGCGCTCGACGTGGTCAACCTGCGGGTCGGCGGCTTCGACGCGCCGGAGCCCGGCTCGATCGCCGACAAGTTCGCCGCGCTGGCCGAGCTGCGCTCGCAGGGCCTCATCCGGCATCTGGGCCTGAGCACGGTCAGCGCCGGCCAGCTAGCCGAGGCGCGGACGATCGCGCCGGTCGTCACCGTGCAGAACATGTACAACGTGGCCCGCCGTGACGACGACGCGATGGTCGACCTCACCGCGTCACAGGGCATCGCGTACGTTCCGTACTTCCCGCTGGGCGGCTTCACCAGCCTGCAGTCGGCCGTGCTGGACACCGTGGCGAAGCGTCTCGAGACCACGCCACTGTCCGTGGCGCTCGCGTGGTTGCTGCAGCGCTCCCCCAACATCCTGCCCATCCCCGGCACCGCCTCGGTGGCGCACCTGCGCGAGAACGTCGCGGCCGCGGACCTCACCCTGCCCGGCGACGCGGTCGCCGAGCTCGACACCCTCTCCGGTACGGCGTAGGAGACCGCCCGGCGGTGGGGTCAGCCGCCGAGGAACGGGAGGGAGACCACCCGCACGGTCCAGCGGCGCGATCGCTGGTCGTCGCACGTGTACTGCACGGCCGGGGCGCCCTCCGCGACCGAGCCGCCGGCCACGGTCAGGCAGCGGCCGGTGGCGTCGTTGCGGACCTGGGCGTACGGGTCCGCGGAGTCACGCATCCGCCAGCGGCGCTCGGCCCGGTCGTCACACGGGCCGAGCACCGCGCGGCCACCCTCGCCGGACAGGCACTCCCCGGTGCCCACGTTGATGACCCGGAACGCCCCGGCGACGTCGACGGGCGCGAACCGCCAGCGGTAGGCCTCGCCACGGCCGCACCGCTTCTGCACGAGATCCCGGCCGGCCCCCGCGTCCGCGAGGCACTTGCCGCTGTTGTCATTGACAAGCTGAAAATCGAGCCCCACGAGATCGATGGGCTCCGCCACCTCACCGCGCCCCGCAGCCGAGCCGGCAACCCCGCGCTCCGGAGCCAAGCCGGCACCCTCACGCCCCGCAGCCAAGCCGGCACCCCCGGCCTCCGCAGCCAAGCCGGCACCCCCGGCCTCCGGAGTGAAGCCGGCACCCCCACGTCCCGCAGCCAAGCCCGCACCCCCGCGCACGGCGCCCGACCGGAGCCCGCCGCGCTCGGCAGCTCCCGGCACCGACTCCCCGGCCGGCACAGAGTCCCCGGCCAGGGCGGACGTCCGGGCCGGCGCAGGCGTCCAGGCCAGAACGGACTTCAGCGCGTCAGCGGCCGGCATGGCCTCGGCGGCCGAGGCCCCCTTCACGGCCGGCGCGGGCACGAGAACGAGCGCGGCAGCCGCGGCGGCCATGAGCACGGAACGGACAGCAGAGTTCAGCACGCCCCCACGCTATCGGCCCCACGGACGTTATGTCCGCATTTGCGCCCGAGTGGAGGGATCTTGCGCCAGGGAGCGACGGCTGAGGAGCGACGGCTGAGGAGCGACGGCTGAGGAGCGACGGCTGAGGAGCGACGGCGGCCAGAAGAGCGACGGCGGCTGCAGGAGCGGCGCCGGTGAACAGGTGCGTGAGGCGGTCACGGACTCGCGACCCGGTGGAGATGAGGTGCGCCGGCCGAGTGATGCCCCCGCCGGGAACGCGCGGCGCCGGCCGGGGGCTGACGGGGCGCCGGCCGGAACCGCGGGTGGCGGGGTTGTCAGGTGCCGGTGTAGAAGCCGTATGTGCGGTCCCCCGCCGCCTTGGCCTTCGCGGGGTCGTCGCCGTAGTCGATGGCCGCCTGCGCCCAGCGGTCGGCCGCCGCCCGGATGAACTCGCGGCCCTCGGGAGTCTCGTGCCACGTCTGCATGCTCGCGGGGTCGGGGGCCGTCGCCGGGTCGGAGAGGTACATCGCCAGGCCCATGAAACCGAGCTCCCAGCCGACCCCGGTCGCGCCGGGACCGTACTGGCCCCACATGTCGTCGTCGACGTGGGCGATGTGCTGCAGCTCGAAGCGGGTGCCGTCACCCTCCGGCGTCAGGCGCACCTCGATCCAGCTGACCATGCCGCCGAACTCCCACGTCGCGTCGTAGCCGCGCGGCCTGTCACAGCGGGTGATGGTGCCGGAGGCGTTGCCCTGCAGGCTGTAGCTGCCGCCCTCCTTGAGCTCGCCGGTCACCGGCAGGAACCAGCGGGCGATGCGCTCCGGCTCGGTCACCACCTGCCACAGGTCGTCGATGCCGGTGTCGTAGACCTGGCTGATGGTGGACACGCGGGCCTCGCCCGCCTCCAGGGTGCGGTCGCCAAGCGTACGGCGTACGTCGTTGATCTGTTGTCGAAGGTCGATCATCGGTCGTTCCCCTCGTCTGCGAGACGTCGTTGTCGTTTGCCGCGCGCCACCTCGGTGGCCATCGCGGCCAGGCGGGGCGCCCAGAACCGGCGGAACCGGCCCAGCCACTCGTCGGCCTCGCGCAGCGCCGTGTCGTCCACCGCGTACAGACGGCGCGCGCCGTCCGGCCGTACGGTGGCGAAACCGTTGTCGCGCAACACCTTCAGGTGCTGCGAGACGGCGGGTTGCGAGATGCCGAACTCCGCGCGGATGACCTCGGTGAGCGCGCCGGAGGTCTGCTCACCGTCGGCGAGCAGCTCCAGGATCCGCCGGCGCACCGGGTCGCCGAGCACATCGAACGCGTGCACGCCCGTACGTTATCAGCTCTTGCTTATATAAGTGAAGACTGAGTGATGGGTCGCCGGAGGTTGCGGCATGCTGATCGCCGTGCCTGTTGTGCGTGCGAACGGTGTGGACATTCAGTACGAGACTCTCGGCGACCCGGCCGACCCCGCGATCCTGCTGATCATGGGGGTGGGCGCGCAGCTGATCGACTGGCCGGCCGGGTTCTGCGAGATGCTGACGGCCCGCGGCTTCCACGTGATCGCGTTCGACAACCGCGACGCCGGGCTGTCCACCGCGCTCGACGACCTGGGGCTGCCCGACCTGCCGGCCATCATCGGCGGCGATCCGTCGACGGTGCCGTACCTGTTCTCCGACATGGCCGCCGACGCCGCCGGACTGCTCAAGGAGCTGGGCATCTCGCGCGCGCACGTGATCGGCGCCTCGATGGGCGGCATGATCGCCCAGCAGCTCACCATCGACCACCCGGACCTGGTCGCGAGCCTCTGCTCGATCATGTCGACCACCGGCGACCGCCGCGTGGGCAGGCAGACCCCGGAGGCGCTCGCCGCGCTGATGCGGCCGCCGGCGCCGTCGCGCGAGGAGACGATCGCCGGCAGTGTGGCGGCGGCCCGGGTGATCGGTTCCCCCGCCTATCCGGCCGCCGACGCCGAGGTGCTGCGCCGGGCGACGGCGAAGTACGACCGCGCGTACCGGCCGGCGGGTGCCCAGCGCCAGTACGCGGCGATCATCGCGTCCCCCGACCGCACGGCGGCGTTGCGCGAGGTGACCGTCCCGACGCTGGTCCTGCACGGTGAGGCGGACCCGCTGGTCGATGTGAGCGGCGGGCGGGCCACGGCGGCCGCGGTGCCCGGCGCGGAGCTCGTGACGTTCCCGGGCATGGGCCACGACCTGCCGCGTGAGCTGTGGCCGCGGTTGGTCGACGCGATCACCGCGAACATCGGCCGGGCCCGGCGGTGAGCCAGGACCCGTGACCGGGCCCCGCCTGGCGTACCTGGCGCTCGGCCTGCCGGCATCGGCGGAATGCGGCGAGCCGGATTAAGGTTGTCGACGCAAACAATTATTTTGGCAGATCGGAAGCACAACCGTGAGTGACCTCAACCTGCTCGTCGTCGTGGCGAGCACCCGGCCGGGCCGCATCGGCCTGCCCGTGTCCCGCTGGTTCGTGGACCTGGCCAAGAGCCACGGCGGGTTCCAGGTCACGGTGGCCGACCTGGCCGAGGAGAACCTGCCCCTGCTCGACGAGCCGCACCACCCGCGCCTGCGCAGGTATCAGCACGATCACACCCGGCGCTGGAGCGAGAAGGTCGACGCCGCGGACGCGATCGTCTTCGTGCACCCGGAGTACAACTACGCGATCGGCGCGGCGCTGAAGAACGCGCTGGACTACCTGCACCACGAGTGGAAGTACAAGGCGGCGAGCGTGGTCAGCTACGGCGGCGTCTCCGCGGGCACCCGCTCGGCGCTGGCGCTGAACCAGGCCGCGTACGCCCTCAACCTGTTCATGATCTCGGAGGCGGTGAACATCCCGTTCGTCCGCTCCTTCCTCGACGGCGACGAGATCAAGCCCAACGACGTGATGACCGGCGCCGCCACCACGATGCTGGACGTGCTGGCGAAGGTGTCGGCGGCTCTCAAGCCGCTGCGCGAGAACTGACCGGCGTGGGCCGCGCCCGGGCCGGCGCGGTCCACGCCGTACCGCCTACCCGGCCACCCGGAACAGGTCGTTCAGCTGGTTGTTCAGGGTCGTCATCGAGGACACGTCCGCGTCGCCGATGTAGAGGGCGTCCATCCGGGGAATCATCAACGCGGTGATGTCGGCCGCGTTGGTGGTCACCGGGAACAGGAACGTCGTCTTCTGGGTGACCTGGTCGGTGAACGGGCTCACGTCCAGCTTCCGCTCGTCGCGGTTGTACCGGATGGCCAGCCGGGTGGCCTCCGGGCGGGCCGGGAACACCACCCCGGACCGGCCGATGATGGCCTGGCACTGCGGTCCGGCCAGGAACCGCACCCACTTCGCGGCGTTCGCCGGCTGTCTCGACAGGGTGGTCAACGAGTCGGCCAGGCCGTTGAACATCGACGCCCGCTTGCCGCTCGGGCCGATCGGCGTGGGGGCGATGCCGATGTTCATCTTCTTGCCGGCCGCGTCCGTCAGGCCGGAGAACGTCGAGATCATCCAGGACCCGCTCAGGGCCATGGCCGCGATCCCCGACTGGATCTGCTTGTCCGGCCCGACCGGGTTGTTGCCGCCGATCTCGGCGAACGTCGGCATGTACCCCTTGCGGGACAGCCCGAAGTACCACTTCAGCGTGTCCTGGAAGGCGGGCTGGTCGAGGTTGAACCGGCTGCCCCACGGGTTGCGGTCGGTGGCCTGCCAGCCCGCGCTGCCGGTGAACGCCGACCACTGTGTCTGACCCCAGCCGGCCCCTCCGGCACCGTCGGAGCCGAAGCCGTACTGACGCACCCTGCTCTTGTCGAAACCGGGCTCGTCCCCCCGTACGCCGTTCACGTCGACGGTCAGATGGGCGATGGTCTTCTCGAAGGTGCCGCCGTCCACCGGGTTCCACGACAGGTTCCGCAACGAGGCCGGGTCGATGCCGGCCGCCGACAGCGACGCCGGGTTGTAGAACATGGCGATCGTGTCCCAGTCCTTCGGCGTGCCGTAGCGCTTCCCGTCACGCCCCTTCCACAGCTCGGCCAGGCCCGGCTGGTAGTCGCTGTCGGCGATGTCCAGGTCGTCCAGCGGGCGCAGCACCTCCAGGTCGACGAACTGCGCGAACTTCGAGAGGTGGTCGGTGAAGACGTCCGGCGCCGTGTCCGCGATGAAACCGGCCGTCAGCTTCTGCCAGTAGACATCCCAGCCGTACTGGGAGATGTGGACCCTGAGCCCGGGGTTCTCCCGGGCGAAGGCGTCCGCGCACTTCTGGTATCCGGGTTGCTGCGCCGAGTCCCACAGCCAGTACTCGATGGTGCCGCCGGAACCGGAGGTGGTGGCGTCCGCGCCGCTCCAGCCGCAGCCGGACAGCGCGAGCACGGTGGCGCATGCCGCGAGCAGCCGAGTCTTCATCATTTGATCCCGCTGAAGCCGATGGAGTTGACGATGCGCTTGGCGAACAGGAGGAACAGGATCAGCATGGGCAGCGCCGCGACCAGCGTCGCCGCCATCAGGCCGGACCAGTCCGGGCCGGTCTGCGGGGTCTGCGCCTTGAACACGCCGAGCGCCACGGTGAGCACCCGCGAGCGGTCGGTGTAGCTGACCATGAGTGGCCAGAAGTAGTCGTTCCACGAGGTGATGTAGGTCAGGATCGCGAGTGTGGCCAGCGGCGCCGTGGACATCGGCAGGATCAGCCGGAAGAACACCCGCACCTTCGACGCTCCCTCGACCAGCGCCGCCTCCTCCACCTCGCGGGAGATGCCGAGGAAGAACTGGCGCAGGAAGAAGACGGCGAACGGGGTCATCAGCATGTTCGGCAGCGCCACCCCGATCAGCGTGTCGACCAGGCCGAGCTCCTTGATCAGCACGAAGTTCGGCAGCAGCGTGAAGATCGCCGGGATCATCAGGCCGGTCAGGAAGAACGCGAACACCTTCTCCCGGTGCCGCCAGCGCAGCCGGGCGAACGCGTACGCGGCCATCGCGCTGAAGAAGACCTGGCCGCCGGTGACCAGGGTGGACACGATGACCGAGTTCGCCAGGTAGTGCCAGAAGCTGATCGGCTGCCCGGCGCCGCCGGCCTCGATCGCCTCCTGGCCGGTCTGCAGGCCGAAGACCCGGGCGAAGCCGCCGCCGGACAGCTGCACCGGCAGCAGGCTGTCCGATCCGGCGTAGAGCGCGTTGTTGCTGGACAGCGCGGTGCGCAGCATCCAGTAGAAGGGGAACAGGCTGGCCGCGACCACCAGGACCAGGAAGATCCAGGCGATCGTACGGCCGAGGTTGAGCCGCTGTCGCGGCGCGGCCGGCACGGTGGAGGTGTCGGAGGTCCTGGCCGGCGCGGTGATGGTAGCCACGGGAGGCCTCCTCAGGCCAGATCGGACTGTCCGGCCCGGGTGAGCCGGTACTGGACGAACGTGATGACGACGAGCACGACGAGCAGCCCGACCGACATCGCCGAGGCGTAGCCGAACTGGAACCGGCCGAACGCCATGTCGTAGATGTAGTACTGCAGCACGCGCGACGCGTCGACCGGCCCGCCGCGGGTGGTGATCGCGACGGTGTCGAAGACCTGGAACGACCCGACCACCGTGATGATCAGCACGAGGGCCAGGATGGGCCGCAGCAGCGGGACGGTGATCCGCCGGAACATCGTGACCTCGGAGGCGCCGTCGACGCGCCCCGCCTCGTACATGGTCTCCGGGATGGTCTGCAGGCCGGCGAAGATCAGCAGGGCCGTGTACCCGACGTGCCGCCACACGTTGATCACCGCGATCGTCGGGATGACCCAGGCGCCGTCGGCGAGGAACGCGATCCGGTCGGCGCCGATCAGCTCGAGCACCCGGTTGCCGATGCCGAGCTGGTAGTCGAGGATCCACAGGAAGACCATCGCGGCGACCACATTGGACACCAGGTACGGGGTGAGGATGATCCCCCGCAGCCAGGTGCGCCGGGTGAGCCGTTGCATCAGCACCGCGATGATCAGCGCCAGGACGGTCTGGAAGCCGATGTTGAGAACGACGTAGTAGAGGGTGACCCGCAGCGCGTTCCAGAACACCGGGTCCTGCACCATCCGCAGGTAGTTGTCCAGGCCGGTCCACTCCGGCGAGGTGAGCAGGTTGAACGAGGTGAAGCTCAGGTAGATCCCGCGCAGGGTCGGCCACACCATGAAGATCAGGAAGCCGAGCAGGGCGGGCGCGATGAACAGCATCGCCAGGCGGGTGTCGTCGCGCGGACGCGACCGGGCGGTGGGGATGGTCGCCATGGTGAACTCCTTCAGGCGGGGGTGTGCCTGGTTGCGGTTGCTCCGTGCGCCGCGTCGGCGCGGTAGACGACGACCTGGTCGGGGTGGACGCGCGGGGCGGCGAGGCCGTGGTGCTGCAGGGCGGCGCCGCTGAGCACCTCGCCGTCGAGGTCCGGGCCCCACCATCGCGGGGCGAGCCCGGCGGCGCGCAGCGGCCGCACCCGGTAGAGGCGGTCCGGGTCCAGGCCGCGCAACCGCAGCCGGGCCGGCGGATCGGGGTACGGGCTGGCCATGGTGACCATGGCGAACAGGGCGTGGTCGCGGTCCGGGCTGAGCACGCCGTGCACCAGGACGTCCGGGCCGTACCCGTCCATCCGGACCAGGTCGCCGCCGAGCAGCAGGCCGCGGTTCTCCTTGAAGAAGGCGAGCCAGCCGGCCAGTTCGCCGAGCTCGGCCGCGGTGGCCTCGGTCAGGTCCCATTCGATGCCGAGGTGGCCGAAGACCGCGGTGCCGGCCCGGAACGCCAGGTCGTGGCGGCGGCCGGTGACGTGCGAGCGGCCGGAGGCGATGTGCGAGCCGAGGAACTCCGGCGGGATCAGCTGGGTGGTCCAGCGCAGCATGTGCTGCCGGTCGTGCGGGTCGATGTTGTCCGACACCCAGATCCGGTCGGCGCGTTCCAGCACCTCGAGGTCGGCGCGGGCGCCGCCGGACGAGCACGACTCGATCTCCAGGTGCGGGTGGGCCGCGCGGATCTCGTCGAGCAGCCGGTAGAACGCGCGGGTCTGCTCGTGCACGCCGGGACGTCCCGACGGCTGGGTGCCCGCCTCGATCAGGTCGCGGTTGTGGTCCCACTTGAGATAGTCGACGGCGTACTCGTCGAGGATCGCCAGGATCTGGTCGCGGACGTGCGCGTACGCCGCCGGGATGCCGATGTTGAGGACCTGCTGGTGCCGCGACTCGACCGGCCAGGACGCGCGCGCCGCCATGATCCAGTCCGGGTGGGCGCGGGCGAGCTGCGAGTCCGGGTTGACCATCTCCGGCTCGAACCACAGCCCGAACTGCATGCCCAGCGCCTTGACCCGGTCGACGAGCGGGTGCAGGCCGCCGGGCCAGACCTCCGGCGAGACCACCCAGTCGCCCAGCCCGGACGTGTCGTCGCGGCGGCTGCCGAACCAGCCGTCGTCCAGCACGTACCGTTCGACGCCGAGCTTCGCGGCGCGCTCGGCCAGGTCGAGCAGCCGGTCGGTGTCGTGGTCGAAGTAGACGGCCTCCCACACGTTGAGGGTGACCGGCCGGACGCTGCCGACCGGGCGCTGCCGCGCCCGCAGATGCCGGTGGAAACGCCGGGCGATCTCGTCGAGCCCCTTCCCGTACGCCCCGTACAGCCACGGCCCGGCATAGCTTTCGCCCCCGGACAGCCGGATCTCGCCGGGAAGCAGCAGTTCACCGCCGCCGAGGCGCTGCTCGCCGGTGGAGACCCGCTCGGCGTAGTGGACGTGGTTGCCGCTCCACGCCGTGTGCACGGCCCAGACGCTGCCGCCGGCGAAGCCGAAGCCGGGGGTGCCGGCGTGCAGCACGTAGGCGCTGTCCGCGCCGGTGCGCCCCTTGCGGTTCTCCCGCAGATGCAGCCCGGTGTGCAGCGGCCCACGCTGCGCGACGCGTTCCAGGTTGTGCCGCCCGCCGAAGTCGAGCAGCTCGGTGGCCTCGGCCGGGACCGGATAGGACAGCAGCAGACCGTCGACGGTGTACGGCTCGGTGCCGTCGTTGCGGATCTCGGCGCGGGAGCGCACCAGGCCGCTCGGCAGCAGCTCTATCTCGAGGGTGAGGCTCAGCCGCCCCGAGTCGTCGGCGGCGCCCGCGACGAGGCGCCCGGCTCCGCAGCCGGCGAAACCCGGCGCGTCCCGATGCCTGTCGCGCCGGTCCACGCCGTACACCGCAAGGGTTTCCACCTCGAACGACGGTGACCAGCCGGCGCCCGCCGCCGAGCCGCTCAGGCCCGGGCGCCCGGTCCAGCCGTAGCGGTGCTCGGGGAGAACGGCGACGCGCGGGCGCGGCTCGAGGCTGTTCGTGCCGGTGGCGGGCTCGCCGGCCCGCAGCAGCGCGGCCGCCCCGGTGGCGTCGAGGCCGGGCAGCTGCGGACCCCAGTAGGCGATCACCGGGAGGCCCGGGCCGGTGGCGTCGATCAGCAGCGTGACACCGGCCGCGGTCATCGCGACGACGGCCGCGCCTTGATCGACGTTCATCATCCGCTCCCTGTCGCCTGTGACGGGTGGGCCGGAAGTGCTGCATCGATGAATGAGAGCCTCTTGCGTCGCGGCGGACCTGTCAAGGCGGCCCGGCCGGCCGAAACCGCGGCGTCGGGGGCGACCCGGATCGTACGGTTGGGCGGCACCGCCTGCAGACCGTCCTGCTGGTGCTCTCCGGTCGGCCGCACCCTCGTCCGTTCGCTGCGCCGGGTGCGGGACGGGTGCGAGGGTCTCGCCGGCGGCGTCCCGACCGGTCCGGTCGCCACGTTTCGTTTCTGACACCGCTGTGCCTTCGCGCCGCGGACCGGGTTGGATGTGGGTGTGAGCACACCGCAGCTGCTGTCCGCCCGCGCCGGCCACTGGACCGGCGACGGCACCGGCGTCACCGTGATCATCCCGCCGGCCGGCACGGTGGGTTCGGGCGAGGTGCGCGGCGGGGCCCCGGCCACCCGGGAGTTCGACCTGCTCGATCCGGTGCGGCTGGTGGACCGCGTCGACGCCGTGGTGTTGTCCGGCGGTTCCGCGTTCGGCCTGGCCGCGGCGGACGGTGTGGCGCGGCTGCTGCGGTCGCGGGGCGAGGGGTTCGCGACTCCGGCGGGCCCGGTGCCGATCGTCGTCGGCATGTCCATCTTCGACGCGTCGGTGGCCGCCGCCCCGCCGGACGCGGAGTCGGGCCGGGCGGCGGCGCTCGCGGCCCTGTCGGGTGAGCCGCTCGCCGTCGGGCGGGTCGGCGCGGGGGCGGGCGCGACCACCGGCAAGTGGCGGTCGCGGCTGGATCCCGGCGGTCTCGGCGTGGCCCGGGGCAGCGCCGGCGCGGCGTCGGTCGTCGCCCTGGCGGTGGTGAACGCCTGGGGCGACGTGATCTCCCCGGCCGGGGTACCGGTCTTCGCCCCGCACGACGAGACCGCGGCGCCTCGGGTGCCCTTCGCCCGCGGGAACACCACGGTCGCCGTCGTGCTCACCGACGCCCGTCTGTCCAAGAGCGACTGTCATCTGCTCGCGCAGAGCGGCCACACCGGTCTGGCCCGCGCGATTCATCCGGCGCACTCCCGCTACGACGGCGACGCCGTGGTGGCGCTGGCGACCGGCGGGGCCGGCGAGGCCGGCGAGGCCGGCCTGGATCTGCTGCGCGCGGTCGCCACCGACGTGATGGCCACCGCGATCCGCGAGGCGGTGACCGGCTCAGCCCCGCGGCCCGGCGCCGGCCCGCCCGCGTAGCCGGGCGGGCCGGGTCTTCAGCGGATCGAGCGCAGCGTGCGCCGCCCGGACAGCACCGCCGCGCAGGCCAGCACCGCCAGCATCGCCACCCCGGCCAGGATCACCACCGCGGGGCTCGGCCAGGCCGGCAGCGGGAACGGCGGCGGGTCGGTCCCGGCCAGCGGCAGCGCCCAGCCGGTGACCGCCCAGCCGAGCAGCCCGATCGCCATGCCCGCCGGGACGGCCGCGGCCACCAGCACCGGATAGGTCCACAGTGTGGCCTGCCGCAGCGGCGCGCGAGCGAGGCCCTGGCCGCGCAGCGCGGACAGGTCCTCGACACGGCGGGCGCGGTCCACCGCCGACGCCAGCACCAGCGCGCCCGCGGCCAGGGCGAGCGCGAGGACCGCGACCAGCACGAAGAACCACAGCGCCAGCGCCGGCCCCTGGTTGTCCAGCTGGCGGCGCACCCGCGCGGCCGGGGTGTCGCCGGTGACGACGAGGCCCTGGTCGGCCAGGCGCTGCGCGGCGCCGGCCGGGGCCCGCGCGCCGAGCCACACCTCGGCGTGGCTGGTCGGCGCGCCGTCGGTGGAGACGCGGTCGGCGAAGTCCAGGTCGATCAGGGTCGCGGGGGCGCCTGCGCCGGGCACCACGGGCAGGCCGGCCACCACCCGCACCGGCACGTCGCGGGCGTCCAGGCCGGTCATCTTGAGTTGCGCGGGCCGGTTCGCGGTGACCACCGGCACCGGCAGCGGCGTGTCGGCGGGCTGGGCGAACATGCCGTCGGGCAGGCCGTTGAGCGAGGCGACGTCGATGCGCAGACCGTCCGGGCCGGACGACGCGGTGCCGCCCTCGGTGGCGCGCCACGGCGTCGCGCCCAGCGTCACCCCGGTGACCGAGTGGATCTGCAGGCGGCCCGCGACGTCGGAGGATCCGGTGCCGCCGGCGATCCGCAACGAGTTCAGCGTGCAGCCGCCGGCGCAGGCGGGCACCTGACGACCGTACGTGGCCCGCGCGTCGTTGATCACCCCGAGCGGCAGCACCTCGTCGGCGAGCCGGGCCGGCCCGGACAACGGCGACAGTACGGCGGTGATCGTCACCGCCCGGCCCAGCCCGAAGCCGGTGGCCGTGATGTCGAACCGCACGGTGGCGCCGGGCACGCGCACCGCCGCGGGGACGGCGGGGTGCAGCGCCCGGGCGACCGACGCGCGCGTCGGGCCGCGCCCGGGCCAGGACGCGACCGCGTCGAGCCGGGTCGCGTCGACCGCCAGCGCTTGGCTGTCCGGCAGGCGCACCACGGCCATCGCCCAGTCGCCGGCCGGGTCGGCCGAGCGCACCGCGTTGAGCAGCCCCTGCCGCCCGACCGGGCCGACGGTCAGCACCCGGTTCGCGCCGGTGCCGAGAACGGCCTGGTCGGCGACGCCAGGCCGTTCACCACCGTGAACGTCGCGTCGAGCCTGGTCTGGTCGGTACTGTTCGCGGTCACCGGTTCGAGCTGGCCGAGACCGTCGAGGTGCCGCAGGTACCGGCCGGGATGGTTGACCGACTCCAATGATCGGGCGCCGGTGGGGAGCGCGGCGGCCTGCGCCGGCCCGCCGGCCACCACCACGAAGG
>NZ_CAKUCL010000077.1 GCF_934643405.1 uncultured Actinoplanes sp. | reverse complement strand
GCGCTGCGCGGGGCCGGACCGCCGTCGGGCATGGCGCTGCGGGGCGCGGCCGCGTCGCCGTCGGTGCGGTCCCGGGACGGGCCGGCGGGCAGCTCGCGGGGGCCCTTCTGGGTCATCGCCTCGCGACGGGCCGCCTCCTCGCGCCAGGCCAGCACGCGCGGGTCGTCGTCGGCGCGGCTCCACTGGCCGGTGTCCGGATCCCTGGTCCAGCTGCTGGTGTCGGGCTCGGCCTCCCACGAACCGGTGTGCTCGCGCCAGTCGTCGCGAGCCTGGTTGTAGCGAGCCCGGCCCTTCGGCGGAGCACCCGTGGGCGGCGGGACTCCTACGCCGTACGCACCCTGGGTCTCCGGCTCCTCGGCCGCGCGACGCCGGCCGCCGCGTGAGGGCGTGGCCTGCTCAACCTCGGGGGCGGGAGTTTCCCCGGCGTAGCGGCCGCGACGGCTGCGCGGAGGTGGCGGGAGCGCGGGCGGCTCCTCGCGGCGACGGCGACGGCCGGGTTCGTCGTACGGCGCGGCCGGCGGGATGCGATAGGTGGGTTCCTCGTACGGCGTGGCCGGCAGCGCACGGCGTCCGGTGGGCTCGTCCGGGCGGGAAGCGGGTGCGCTGACCGGGTCGGTGCCGCCCCACGACGGCGTGGCCGGATCCGGATAAAGCTGGATGTTGCCGGTGTCGGTGTAGCCCGCCCAGTCGTCCGCGTCGGAGCGTCCGGTCCACCCCGTACCGCCGGAAGGGGGCTCGGGAGCCCGGCGGCGTCCGATCCGCGGTGAGCTGTCGCCCGGGTCGATCGCCGCGCCGCGTCGCCAGGCGGCCCGGTCGTCCTCGCGGACCAGGTGGCGGCCGTCGTCGCGGCCGGTCTGCCAGCTCGGCGTCTCGGTGTCCGGTTCCGCCCGCGTCCAGTTCGTGGTGCCGCTGGCGTCGTTCCAGGTCGCGGTGCCTTCGATGGCGTTGTCGCGCCAGCTGGGCGTGCTGGTGGCGGGCGGGTCGACGAGATGCTGCCACGAGGACGAGCTCTCGGCCGGCGTGCGCTGCGCGGGCTGCTGCCAGGGCTGCGGCTCCGGGGACCGCCACGACGGCGTCTCGTACGGCTGCTTCGCGTCGCCCCGTCCGGTCGCCTCGGTGGCCTCGTTCGCCGAGCCGGTGAACTGCTGCCACGCCGGACGAGGTTCCGCGGCGGGATCGCTCGGTGTGTCGGTCGAGGACCACGCCGTACTGGAGATGGCCGGTTGTGACATCGGGGTCTCGGCAGCCGGTGGATAGGCGCTGCGGCCGCCGGTCTGCCAGGCCTCGGTGGTGGACCGCCAGCCGTGCGAACCGGTCGTGGAGCGCCATTCGGTGGTCTGCCGCCAGCGGGCGCCGGTCGCGCGCCACTCGGCCGTCTCGGTGCGCCAGCCCACGCCGTCGGCGGGGAAGGTCGGACGCCCGGTCGCGGCGGCGTCGGACCAGCGGCTGGCCGGTTCGATCGCCTGGTCCTCGGACTCCGCCTGCTGTGCCCACGCGTCGGCCCGCTCCTGCCAGGCGAGGGCCTCGGCGCTGGGCTGCATGCTGCCCGTGTCGGTCAGGCTCGACCACCGGGGCTCCGGGTCGGCGAATTCGGGAGATTCGGGATTTCTCGGGCTTCGAGTGGTCCACGGCTCCGCGGCGCGACGATCGCGCGGCATGCGGGCGCCGTAGTCCCACTCCCGTTGGTCCACCCAGAAAGGGTGACGTGCAAGCGTCCGAACCGCAACGCCTCGGGGCGACGGTTCGCTTACACGGCGCACCTTTTTGGTCCTCCACAGCTGTTGACGACGTAATACCTGCTGGACAAGGCACATGTGAGGTCGTCCCCAGAAGTTATGCACAGGCTGTGCACAGGGCTGCCCACAAGCCCAGGTGAGATGTCCACAGGTTGTCCCCCGACTCGTCCACCGGGGCGCTTTGGCAGGTGGCGGACGGGTTCGTAGAGTGGGTCCGCCGCACGCGCGGTCTTGATCGAAAAATAATTTCCGATCATGGCGAGCAGTCAGCCAAAAGTGTCATACCCGGGCTGTTAGATCGCGATTACCAAGGTGCATGGCGAGCGGAGGAGGTCCGGGTGTCGATCACCGACGACGCACGGCCGGATGCACGGCCGCCCGCCTCGCAGCCGGGTGGTGGCGGGCAGTTCGGCGGGCAACTCGACAAGGCGCCCCCGCAGGACGTCGCGGCCGAGCAGGGCGTGCTCGGCGGCATGCTGCTCTCCAAGGACGCCATCGCCGACGTCGTCGAGATCCTCAAGACCCACGACTTCTATCGGCCGGTGCACGGCACGATCTTCGACGTCATTCTCGACCTGTACGGGCGGGGGGAGCCGGCCGATGCCCTGACGGTGGCCGCCGCGTTGGCCGACTCGGGTGACCTGCAACGCGTCGGCGGTGTGCCCTATCTGCACACTCTCATCGAGAGCGTCCCCACCGCGGCCAACGCGTCGTACTACGCCCGCATCGTCTCCGAGCGCGCGATCCTGCGCCGCCTGGTCGAGGCCGGCACCAAGATCGTCCAGCTCGGCTACGGCGCGGGCGGCAACGGCGGCCGTGACGTCGACGACATCGTCGACCTGGCCCAGCAGGCCATCTACGACGTCACCGAGAAACGGGTCAGCGAAGACTTCGCGGCCCTGGGCGACATGCTGCAACCCACTCTCGACGAGATCGAGGCCGTGGGCGCCCAGGGCGGCGTGATGACCGGCGTGCCCACCGGCTTCTCCGACCTGGACCGGCTGCTCAACGGCCTGCACCCCGGCCAGCTGATCATCGTGGCCGGCCGTCCCGGTCTCGGTAAGTCGACCGTCAGCATGGACTTCGCCCGCAACGCGGCCATCCGCAGCAACTGCGCCAGCGCCATCTTCTCCCTCGAAATGAGCAAGATCGAGATGGTGATGCGCCTGCTCTCCGCCGAGGCCCGCGTCCCCCTGCACGTGCTGCGCTCCGGCCAGCTCACCGACGACGACTGGTCCAAGCTGGCCCGCCGCATGGGCGAGATCAGCGAGGCCCCCATCTTCGTCGACGACACCCCCAGCATGAACCTCATGGAGATCCGCGCGAAGGCCCGCCGCCTCAAGCAGCGCCACGACCTGAAACTCCTGGTCGTCGACTATCTCCAGCTGATGACCTCGCCGAAGCGCACCGAGAGCCGCCAGCAGGAGGTCGCGGACCTGTCCCGTGGCCTCAAGCTGCTCGCCAAGGAAATCGAGTGCCCCGTCATCGCAGTGTCGCAGCTGAACCGTGGCCCCGAGCAGCGAACCGACAAGCGCCCGCAGCTGTCCGACCTGCGCGAGTCCGGCTCGATCGAGCAGGACGCCGACGTGGTGATCCTGCTCCACCGCGACGACTACTACGACAAGGAGTCGCCGAGGGCGGGAGAGGCCGACTTCATCGTGGCCAAGCACCGAAACGGCCCCACGGACACGGTGACGGTGGCAGCGCAGCTGCACTTGTCCCGCTTCGTCGACATGGCCGTCGTCTAGCTCACGATCGACGTGGCGGACCGAAGTCCCAGCCCATCCGCTCACCTTCCTCAGCAATTGAGAACAGTTTGTCCTCATCCGGCAGCTCAACCGCCAAGTTTTCACGGGCGGCACGTTCCGCGGTGTCACGGTCGACGTTGCGCAGGCGGTCGAAATTCTCGTCGTTGTAGAGCAGGCCGGCGGCCGTACCGGGCGCGGAGATCCACGCTCGGTGCAGGACACTCCAGAGGACGGCTCGAAGAGGGGCGCCGGGCACGACCTGATGCGCGATGATGCTGGTAACCACACCCGACGAATCCGACTTCAGGACTTCGGTGTAGTCGAACCTGCCGTCGGTCATCCGTCGCCCGCCTAGCTCTACTGATCGAATAGGTCGTCGTAGCGAAGATTGTGACTCCTCAGCGCCGCATCGAGCGATACCCCTTCAGCGTTCAACGCCTCGACGTACTGGCGCCACACCGTCGGATTTGCTCTGATCCACCTGGCAAGGCTGGTGTCCAGATGCTTGACCGCGCCGACCGCGTCCAGTGCCTCGAGATCGCCAGGCTGGTGAGCGGGCAGATCGTTCCTACGATTGATCGAGATTATGGTCAGCAGCGCCTCCACTCGTTGCTTCGCACCGAACTGCCCGAGCCGCAGGCGTTCATAGAAGCGATGGGTTTCCTTGCCGACGCGCCGTGACAACGGTGTCGGAAACTGAACCTCCATCAACCGCCCGTGAGGATCGGCGAGTGTCACGTTCAGACCGTTGTGTCGCCCTTGCCCGCTGCCCCAAAAGCTGAGGATCTTCTGTACCTCATAGCCACGGCTGGTCATGGCGTTCAGCACGGCGGCGACAGTCTTGCCGTAGCCGGCCTCGGGAACCTCGACCGAGAATCGCACCCGGTCCTTCACTCCTTCGAGGAAGTCAGCGATCGAGGTTTGTTCGATCGTGGCGTGCTCCAGGAACGCGCGCGCCATCGAGTGCGGTGTCTTGCGACGAGCCGCCTCGTCAACCACCCTTGGTGAGGGCCCATCGGTCGCGACCGGCACCAAACCGACGAGGATGCGCAGCTCAGCTAGGGCGTTGTCGGCGAATTGCTCGACGTTGTCGTACGCGGCCTCAAGGTATGCCTGCTCGGACTGCTCCAACGACTCGAAGGCCTGGCGCTCAGCAGCGGTCTCGGGTGTTTCGCCGCGTCGAGCATGGCCAACCGCTCGGTCGAAATCCTGAGGTGGTTCGTGTCCGTCGATGCCGGTCGGGGAGGCTGCTCTCTGGCCCGGGCCATGATGCGGCAGCGGAGCCGGGACTCCTCGGCCGTCCACCACCAGCGCGTTCAACGACGTTATGTTGGCCGGCGACGGGACGCCTCTATGGTGGTACAGCGGCAGGTTTTCGGTGATTTTGCCTATCTGGGGGTCCAGGAAAAGGATTGTTCCGTTGTGGTTGGTGGCCGCCCAAGCGTGACTGCCGCCGGACTCCATGTCGGTGATGATGAAGGCGTAGGCGCCGTGGCCCGTGTTGTGCAAATGGTTCGTCAAATTGCGCAGCGCCAGGTCCATCGCGGGCTTGGCGGTGGCGGGGTCTACCCCGCCCACGTACGGGCAGAGGTTTTGGAAGATGCTTCCGGTGGCCTCCTGGATTCGCCGTACGCCGTGCACCTCGCCGCCTAGCGGGCGGTCGGGATTGCCGTGCGCGTATGTGTCGAAAGTGCGCGGTGCGGAAACCCTGGGTCGGCCGTGAATGTAGGTGTCGAAAAGCGAAAGCACACCGTCCACACAATTGAGGGCACGGGTCGGGTCGGCCTCGGGGCCGCCGTCGTTGGCCAGCCGGAACCAGCGGCCCTTTCGCGGATCGGGCAGGCGTTGGGGACGGCCATTGCCGTCTCGCGGCACTGCCTCCTCCAGGTCGGTTTGGTGTACGGCCAACGGTGCGCGCAAACCACCGGAAGTGTTGTAGTGGCGGGTCCGGTCGATCGGACGCGGGTCACCGGTGCCGGTGAGCGCCGAACGGTCGTCGGTGTGGACACCGCCGGGGGCCAGGTCGCCGACGTCGGCGTTGATGCGTGCCCAGTCGCCCGGCGCGACCTCGATCGTGGCGGGGGCGAGCTCGCCCGTACGGACGCGGTCGATCTGGTTTTCGATGTCCTCGACGATGGCGCTCAGTTCGGTCGCCCGGCGCCGGTGGTCCTCGCCGCGCAGCGTGAGACCGTCGCGGAACGCCTGGTCAGCCTGCTGGCCGAGGCCGAGGATCTTGGCGCGGGTCTGCTCGGCGACGTCGGTGAGGAACTCGATGTGCTCGTCGCGGCGGTTCAGCTCGTGCACCCGGCGGGCGTGGTTGGCATAACCGAAATAGCCGGACTCGTTCCGAATGGTCGCCGGGTGCGGGTGCCGGTAGGACGGCGGTGGAGGGCCGAAATCGGTCGGAGGCGTGGAGTGGGTGAACGGCCGGCGGGACGGCTGCCGGGGGATGGACGGCGTCCGGTTCGACGAGGTGGCCGGGCGGGGGTCCAGGGCGGCGGCGATCCGGTCCAGGTCGGACAGCGGCCGGCGAGCGGTTGTGGCGCCGGGCGTGGCCGGCCCCGGATCGGCCGGCGAGGACGGGGGCATTCCGGTCGTGAGGTGGGCGAAGGTGCCGCCGGCCAGGGCGTCGGTCGATCCGGGGGCAACTCCGGCGCCGGCGAGGGTGGGCTGCGGGGTGACCCCCGGCGTCGTCAGAGCCGAAGGGGCCGACAGCGAGAGGGCGGGGGTGGCCGGAGAGCTCGAGGACGCCGTTGACGGACCGGTCGAAATGTCCGCCTGAAGGGAGTGGTGGGCCGGGTCGATGATCTGGCCGGCAGCGGAGGAGACAGAGGCGACGTCTGGTTGTGGAGCCGGAAGGTGGCCCGATGACGGGGTCAGCGATGGATCCGGCCCCGAGTGCGCCGCGGATGACGAATCGGAGCCGAAGAACGGGCTGGCCGCCGACGAGGGATCGGGGCCGGCGAACGAACTCGATGCCGTCGGCGAATCAGGGCCGGCGAACGATCCCGATGCCGTCGGTGAATCGGGGCCGGTGAACGAACCCGACGTCGTCGGCGAATCGGGGCCGGTGAACGAACTCGATGCCGTCGACGGGTCCGGCCCGGCAAAGGGACCTGATGCCGTCGACGGGTCCAGCCCGGCGAACGATCCCGACGCCGACGAGGGATTCGGGCCGGCGAACGATTCGGACGCCGACGAGGGATCCGGCCCGGCGAAGGGGCTCGACCGCGACACGTCCGAGCCGGAGAGGGAAGCCGACCCCGACGACACATCCGACGCGGGGGACGGATCCGGCCCGATGAGGGAAGCCGACAGGTCCGAGCCAGCGAGCGTCGACCCCGGGAACGGGTCGGAGCCGGCCAAGGGACTCAGCGCCTCCGCGCCCGAAAGCGCGGAAGACGAGTCCGGCGCCACGAGAGCGGCCGACGTCCCGGAACCCACGCCGGCGAGCGGTACCTCCGACACACCCAGCAGGGACGACTCGGCCGCCACGGCACCGACTGACTGGCCAGCCACGTCACCACCGTCGTCCGGCGCCTCTCCCGCCGTACCCAAGGAACTGTGGATCTTGATGGCGGAGACCTCGCCACCGCTGTGCAATGCCGACCCGGCCGCGCCCGAGACGCCGGATTTGGCGACATTCTCCAGGGACGGCAGGTCGCCGAAGGCCGCGGACGCGCCGAACTCGGCCAGCACCTCGCCGCCCGCACCGCGCGCCACCCCGGCGTGATGCCCGTGCGCCCCGACCGACGACCCGGTCGCCGAGGCTCCGCCGGCGAACCCGCCCGCCGCCGACAACCCGAGATCACTGACGCTGAACCCGTGTGACCGCCCGGTCGACTCCTGGTACAGCTGGACGCCCGAGTTTGTAGCGAATTCTTCCCTCGCCTCGTCCAGCCCCTCGTGCAGCGCCTTGTGCGTGAGCTTGGTCAGCCCCTCCTTGGTGGTGATCTCCTTGAGCGCCCGCTTCGCCGTCTCCTTCAGCGCCTGCTTGCCGAGCTGCTCGATCAGCCGCTTGAAGATCTGCTGGATGGTCATCCGAGTCGCCATGATCAGCCCGCCGGCCGCGGGGGACGCCGCGCCTAGGGTGAGCGCCACGGTGATCGCCATGCCGATCAGTTCGATCAGGAACGTCCCGATCTCGATCCAGGCCTCGAGCTTCGCCGCCTCGAGATCGCGGCCGCAGCCCTCGACGAGCTCGCCGAGGTTGTCCGCGATGTGCAACAACGCATTCAACGGGGCGTTCTCGTCACCCGCGAGCGCCTGCCAGGCATTCCGGAAGCCGTCGGCGGTGATCCCCGAGCCGCCGTACCCGGCCAGCACCTGGCCGGCCGCCTGGAACGTCGCGTCGTGCGGCTCGGCGAGGTCTTTCGCGAGCAGATACCAGCGGTCGGCGACATCCCAGGTGGCGACCTCGTTCCCGGCCGGCCAGTCGAAGCCGACGACCCATTCCAGAGCTTCGTACGCCCATGCCGGCACATCGAACGGGCAATAGTCGAGCGGATGGGGAATGGGGCTGGGCAGCAGGGTCATGTCCGCCTCCGGAACCGATGACCCGCGTCGATGTCGGCGCCGATGTTGTCCTGAACGGACTGCGATGCCGCCTGGCCGAGCCCGCTGACGTAGCCGGCCAGCTGCGTCCAGGCGTCAAGAACCTGCTGCTCGACGGACCGATATTGACGTTCGAACGAGCGCCCGTAATCGTCGCCGCCCCACGGCTGAGCGGCGGACGCGGCCGCCAGCTCGGCGGCCGGGCCCGTACGCAGCGCACCGAGATCCGCGCCGGCCTCGTGCAGTGCGCGGGAGCCGGCGGTCGCCTGGTCGGCGTCGAGTCGGAGCCATTCGTTACTCATCGCCCATGAGGGAATCACGCTGCGTCAAGTCGCGAAGCTTGGCATCGGATTGACGCATGACGGCGCCGAAATCGCCGTCGCGAAGCAAGCGCAGCGCCGACGACTCCGGCGGCAGATAGTCGGCCATCAACGCCTCGACCTGATCCGCGCTGCGTTGAGCCGCCTCCTGCACGGTGGCGAGAATCGTGCGGGAGAGACGGTCACTGTCCATTTCCGGTACGCGGCGACGGTCGAGCGCAAGGTCGACGAGCTGGCCTCGGGGGCCGACCGTCGCGCGCACCAGCCCGTCCGGCGAAACCGCCGTCACCTGCAAGGACGCCAGTCGCTGTTGAAGATCGTCCAGATCGGACCGCAGTCGCGTGTACCGCCCGTAGACCTCGGCCAGCCGCTCGCGCAGATGCCGGTTGGCGTCCCGGTCAGCCTCCGCCACGCCGCACTCCGTTCTCCATCGATCGAATGACGTCACCGTAACGGGCACCCGCGACTTTGCGTAGTCCGGTAACTTCGGGGCGTACGCGGGGAGGGAGTTCATCGTGATCACGCGGGCCGAGGCCGAGGAGATCGCCGCACGCTGGGCGCGCAGCGAGTCCGAACAGCGGGGGTACGGGTGTGAGCCCATGCTCGCCGAGTTCGACCTGGGCTACGTGATCTGGACGCGGCAGCCGTCCGCCGTGCGGCCGCAGGCCGGCGACGGTGCCCGCACGGTGATCGACCGCGAGACCGGCGCGATCTCGACGTGGCCGGTGCTGCCGCCCGAGGACATCGCCGCCCTCTATCGCGATCGACGGCCGCGCCCACCGGGCACTGTGGATCCGTCGGTCGCGCTGGTGCGGCTGACCCGCCGGCGGCCGAGCCCCACGACGGCGGCGCATCTGAGCGTGGCCGGGCGGACATATCGGGCGCAGGGCGCCAAGGGCGATCAGGAGATCAACCACCATCCGCTGGTGGCGGCCCATCTGGCGTCGATCCCAGCCGTGTCCCGGGTGCGTGGCGCCGAGCGGCACGCCGAGCTGATCGCGCTCTCCGACGCGCTGCACGAGACGGACCGGCGGCGCGACCTTCCGCTCACGCTCGACGATGCCCGGGCGCTGCTGATCAATGCACGGTTCCAGGCCTTCCTCGTACGGGACACCGGCGATCCCGCCGGCGGCCAGGAAACCCGTCCGTGCGAGACATGCATCGGCGCGCTCACCGAGTTCGCCCTGCTCCCGTGGTCCGACCTGGCATTCACGACCGAGTGGCGACACGGCTCCGACCGCATTCCACAACCGGGGCGCTTCCCGTACGAGGTGGCCCGCACCCTGGCCGGCGGCGGTTGGATCGACCTGGGCCCGTACGACGTGCTGGGCCGCGACGCGATCTCGTCCGCCGTCGCGGCCAGCGGCGGCCGCCTGAGGCCCTTCCCTGCCGTGAGCCGGGCGGTGGCCGACTTCCCCGGCGTGCGCTGCGGCCGTCGAGGACCGGGCGCTCGCCGCGCGATCCGCCTGCTCACGCTCGATCCGGTCCCGGGCGCGTACGCCGCGGAGGCCCTGAACGAGTTCGCCGAGGTGATCGGCGCGCCGCTCTTCCCGGTAGGCATCGAGGGCGGCGACGCGATCCTGGCGATGGACGACCGCGAGCGAGTCTTCATCCTCGACCAGGCGGGTGAGTGGTACGTGGGGCCGACGCTGGACGAGGCGTTGGTCAACCTGCTGACCGGCGACGGCCCGGTGCACCGCGTGCGAGACGACGGCACCTGGTAGTCGCCGCCAGCAGCGGTGCAGAACTCGACGGTGCCCGTGGTCGCGAGGCTGATGTTCGGCGCCGGGGCGGATGCGGCCGGCTAGAACACGAACGCGTCGGCCGCGGCGGCTGGTTGGGCCTGAGGGCGCGGCGCGGCTGGCTGGGATTCGTTTGCGCCGGCTGGCCTTTCACGGCGGCTGAAGCGCCGTCGGTCGGCTGGAATTTGCCGGCGCCGGTGGCTGCGGCCCGCTAGAACGCGGTGGCATTGGCCGGCTTGGGTGGTCAGGGGGAGGGCGAGGGTTGTCGGTAGCTGGAATGCGGTGACTTTGGCCGTGGTGCTCGGTCAGGCGCGAGGGCGGCAGCTGCCGGCAGCCGCGGCGATCGGTCCGACGTGAGGGCGCAGCAGTCGGGGGCAGCCGTGGTGGTCGCTCAGGCGCGAGGCGGCGGTCTCCGGCAGCCGTGGTGGTCGGTCAGGCGCGAGGGCGGGGCCGGTCGGTTCGGGAAGCGGCGGCCGCGGGTTCCGGGCGGCCGGGACGCGATCGCGGTGGGCGGTTTGTTTGCGCGCGACCGACGCCGGCGGGTGCGGCCGGCGTCGGTCGTGTGCGGCTGACCTGCGGGGGTCAGTCGAAGAGGTCGTGCAGGAAGCTCTTCCGGCGCCGGTAGTGGCCGTGGTAGCCGCCTTGACCCCGGTAGTGGCCGTGGTAGCCGTAGCCCGGACCGTGCGCGGCCGCCGGCGGGTAGCCGTGGGCGGCGGGCTGGCCGTAGCCGGGAGCGGGCGGCGGCGCGTAACCGGCGGGCGCCGGCGGCGGGGGCGGAGCATAGCCACCCGGGGGCGGTGGGGCCTGGTTCGGACGAGGTGCGGCCTGGCGAGTGTTCCAGTTCGACTCGGCCTCGAAAAGCTTCTCGAGCTCGCCACGGTCAAGGAAGATCCCGCGGCACTCGGTGCACTGGTCGATGGTGACGCCGCTGCGCTCGTAAACTCGCATCTCGCCGTGACACTTCGGACAGGTCATCTGCATCTCACCGACGGTACAAGGCCGTGTCACGCCGCCGGGGCACTTGTGGCTGTGTGATTGCTGTGTACCGGCTTCACGGATGAGGCCAGGGCGGCGGCCCAGACGAGGAACGCGATCGGGTACAGCAGGTAGCCGAAGCGGGTGGTGGGCATCAGCAGGATCGCTGCCAGCAGGCCCAGCCCGGTGATCAGGGCGGCCTCGCTCGCCGTCCTCGGCGGGCGGCGCACGATGCGCACGGTGATGAGGCCGGCGACAGCAACCAGTAGCGCCGCCGCGATGATCCGGCCGCCCGGCACGTTCTGTGCGATCAGGTATCCGGGGAACGGCGACTGGGCCGGGCTGGTCACCAGGCCGTGCCCGAGCGGGAAGCGCAGCACGTTCTCGGTGAAGGCGTCGGCGTTGACCAGGGCCGGCGGGATCAGCACGAGGATCGGCAGGCCGATCGCCCCGGGCAGCAGCAGCCGGCCCCGGCGGACGGCGAGCGCCAGCACCACGAGCACGGCGATCACCGGGAACGCGAAGAGTTTGCACGCGCCGGCCGCGCCGGCCGCGACCCCCGCCCAGCCATGACGGCGGGTGGCGACGAGCGCCAGCGCGAGCAGGCAGAGGGCCAGCACCGGGATGTCGTCGCCGCCGGTGGCCAGGGTCAGCGCGCAGATCGGCAGCACGGTCACCGCCTGTATGGCTCGCACCGTTGCCGACCGCAACGGACCCAGCAGCCGCACCGCCCCGATCAACGCGGCCGCGGTGACGATCGCGAACCACACCCGCGCATCGGTCCACCAGAAGTCCCCGAACACGGCCCGAGGCAGCCCGAAGACCGCCATACCGGGCTGATATGGGCTGTACGCCATCAACCGCTCGTCGGCCGGAAGTGCCGCGATCATGTCGCGGCCGAGGTACGGAGTGCCGTCGTGGAGGAGGCGCTCCCCCATGCGTTCCACGACGAGCACCTCTTCCTGTGCTCGATCAGCCCGCCCGCCGGCGCGCTGGACCGCCTCCACGACAAGGGGCAGCAGAGCGGCGCCGGCCCAGACGATCCAGCTGAGCCCGGCCCGCCAGGCCAGGATCGGCAAGGGAGCGGTCGACGGTGACGGCCGACGGCTGAAAATGAGGTACTGCGTCGCGGCGGCGAGCAGGCCCACGCCGTACGCCCAAACCGCTGTCGCACCCCAGGCCCGGTGCGGCAACAGCGTCGACGTCAGAGCCGTCAGCAGGGCGAACACGGCCGAGATCGCGTACAGGAGGAGGTCGGTGGGTAAGCCGCCGCCGGACCGGTCGATCTGCTTCAGCAGTCGGGCGGGGCGGTTGGTCACGCGGGCAAGTGTGGCAGAGAGGATCTGCCGGAGCCCGGTGACCTGCGGCGCGGCATCCGCACCACGGCTCCGGCGTCGTGCAGCGCCGTCGCCAGCACGCCCGGCCGGCCGCCGGAACCGCGCTGCAAGGCGCCCAGCAGCCGGGCCGACGACATGGCCCGCGCGAACAGGTGACCCTGCCCCGCGACGCAACCCAGTTCCCACAGCGCATGCCGCTGCGGCTCGCTCTCCACGCCCTCGGCGATCACCGTGAGATGCAGGCTGCGAGCCAGATCGACCGTGGACCGGATGACCGCGGACGCCTCCGACGACGTCTCCATCGAGCCGACGAACTGGCGGTCGATCTTCAACTGGTGCACCGGAATGTGCGACAGGACCGACAGAGGCGACACGCCGGTGCCGAAGTCGTCCAGGGCCAGCCGCACCCCGGCCGCGTTCAGGTCGGACAGCGCGCGACCGACCACGTCCAGCTGGCTGATCGTCAGCGTCTCGGCGAGCTCGAGCACCAGCCGCTCCGGCGATACCTCATGGCGGCCGAGCCGGGCCAGCACCATCTCCGGGAAGCGCGGATCGAGCAGACTGCGCGGCGACACGTTGACCGCGATCGGCAGGTCGAAGCCGGCCTCGCGCCACACGTCGGCCGCCGCCAATGCCTGATCGAGGACGGCGTCGGCGAAGGCCGGCAGCTGACCCGACCGCTCCACCGTCTCCAGGAACTGCATCGGCGTGAGGTAGCCGTGCTCGGGATGGTGCCAGCGGGCCAGCGCCTCCACCGAGATCACTTCGCCGGTGCCGAGGTCGACGATCGGCTGGAAGTCGACCACGAACTCGTGCTCGGCCACGGCGCGGTGCAGCTCGCCACCGAGAACCAGCCGGTCGACGTCGGCGGTGTCCTGCGCGTGTGCGTACGTGGCGGTCTGCTGCCCGGCCCGTTTGGCCTGGTACATCGCGATGTCCGCGCGCCGCATCAGCTCGTTGATCCCGCCCGTGCCGGGGGCCAGCGCGATGCCGCCCGCCGCCTCGACGGTGATCTGCATGCCCTCCACCTCGAGAGTGGCCTCGAGCGCGCTGAGCATCTTCTTCGCCCGATGCGTGGCCAGCGCCGGGCTGGGCAGATTGACCAGCAGCACCGCGAACTCGTCACCGCCCAGCCGCGCGACCAGGTCACCGGGGACGGCGACGCTGTCCAGCCGGCGCGCGACCTCCCGCAACACCCGGTCGCCGGCCGCGTGGCCCAGGGTGTCGTTGACCTCCTTGAAGTGGTTCAGGTCGATCAGCAGCAGCGCGACGACGCCGTCCTGGGCGTCGCCCTGGAAATACGCCTCGGCCCGTTCGTACAGCTCACGGCGGTTCGCCAGCCCGGTCAGCGGATCGTGCGCCGCGGCGTAGGCGTTCTCCGCGTTGATCCGCTGGAGCTCGGCGTACGCCGACGCGTTGCGGATCGCCGTGCACAGCGCCGACGCGTACGTCTTGAACTTGTACTTCTCGAACTCGTTGAGCCGGACCCGTCCGTGGAAGCCCAGCACCAGCACGCCGGCGCGGTAACTGTGGTCGCTGGTCTCGAGCTCGGCCGTGATCGACGTGGAGACCTGGAACTTGCGCGGCCCGGGCCCGTCGTAGACGATCCCGGTGGCGTTCGCGCGGACGACGCGGTCGACGCCGTCGGAGGTCATGTCGATCTCGACCTCATCGGCCGAGAAGATGGCGGTGGCCCGGCTCGCGGCCACGTGCAGCACCTGGGTCAGGTCGACCGAGCTGAGCTCGTCGATGGTGTGGGCGAGCTGCTGCCAGGAGCTGCGTTCCTCGCGGGTGCTCAACCGCCGCGACTGCCACAGGTGCAGGCAGATCACCACGAGCGGGACGAACGCGAGAAGGAACAGGCTGGCCTTCAGCGCGAGGACCGCGACGACGTAGACGATGGTGGCCAGCCGGCCGGCGTGCACCATGATTCGCCCGGCCAGGTCGCGCCGCACGACCCGGCCTATCGGAGTGCCCGAGGCGACCGCGATGACCGGGACGAAGAGAAGATCGTCGACGAGCCAGAGGGCGACGTAGGCGAGGATCAGCGCGACGACGTGCAGTTCCGGCGCGTGCAGGGAGGGCTGGAGCCCGAAGAACAGCAGCACCCCGCCGGCGGCGCTGGTGACGACGATGTCCTTGGCCACCGAGAAGATGGTCTTCTGCGGCGCGACCCGGTTCATGATCTTGACGGTGACCACCGCCGCGGCCGCGCACAGGACCACCCACTGCATGGGGACCAGGACCAGCCCGACGATGACCGGGATCTCCGCCCAGGTGGTGCCGTCGAGGCTGGAGCGGACCCGCACGTAGACCGGAAACTTGTTTGCCAGGACCATCGTCAGGTAAACCAGAGCCAGAACGGCGAGGACCGGCGCCGGCTGGGGATGGCGGATCACGTACCACGTGATCGCGCCGCACGTACACAACGCCAAAACGACGACGAGACCGACGAGCAGCTGGAGCTGCTTCGCGGTCGCGTCGTCGTTTGAGCTTGGCGTTTTCTTCAAGAGGAACGTCCCGTCGCCGAGCGCGTCGAAGGTGACTTCGGGCTCAAGCGTATGGCGTAAGCGGGCCGTTGCACACCGTGTCTTAGCTCCAGTCGTTGATTCGCATTTTCTTCCCCTTGCCCCATGAGGGAACCGACTGCGATTCGGCTCCTCGTTTCAACGGTCTGTCGCGACGAGGAGAACCATATGCGAATAACGATGATGTTGGGGCGGATTTGTGTCGGTATGCGCAGAACACGATAAGAGCCCGGCCCGTGATTACAAAGCGTCTTCGAAAGAAAACTCTCAGCTACTTGAATGGCGTTATGACCGCACCGTCCACATCGCTGAGAGTGCTCTATGGCTAACGCTCCGGATTGTTAAATCACTGGGCCCTTTCGTCCTTGTCGAGAGATGCCCACAGGGTCGCTGACCTGCACATTGATCGCCAACATTCGTTCGGACGAGACGTGCGTCAATTGTGGGGGGAACCTCGTCGGCAAGCGAACTGAAGTATCGCCGAACGTTATATAAACTCCCGGTATGCCCGAGGAATCCCTGCTTACTCACGTCGACGAGACGGGCGCTGCCCGCATGGTCGACGTATCGGCCAAGCCGGTCAACTCACGCCTTGCGGTCGCGGCCGGCCGCGTGGTCACCACCGCCGAGGTGATCACCCTCCTGCAAGGCGACGGGGTGCCCAAGGGCGACGCGCTGGGGGTGGCCCGCCTCGCCGGGATCATGGGGGCGAAGCGCACGCCCGATCTCATTCCGCTGTGTCACCCGATCGGACTGCACGGCGTCCAGGTCGATCTCGCGCTGACCGACACCACGGTCGAGATCACCGCGACCACCAAGACGGCCGACCGCACGGGCGTCGAGATGGAGGCGCTGACCGCGGTCGCCACGGCCGGCCTCGCGATGATCGACATGATCAAGGCGGTGGATCCGGCGGCGAGCATCGAGGCCGTCCGGGTCCTGCGCAAGGAGGGCGGCAAGACCGGCGATTGGGTACGGCCGAAGGAGCGCGAGTGACCATCAGAGCCCGGGTGGTGGTGGCCAGCAACCGGGCCGCGGCCGGCGTCTACTCCGACACCAGCGGCCCGCGCCTGGTCGCCGGCCTGCGCGAGCTCGGCTGCGAGGTGGACCCGGACCCGGTCGTCGTGCCGGACGGTGAACCGGTCGCCGAAGCCCTGCGCCAGGCCGTGGCCGACGGCGTCGACGTGGTCCTGACCAGCGGCGGCACCGGCGTGACCCCGACCGACCGCACCCCCGAGGCCACCCGCGGCCTGCTCGACTTCGAGATCCCGGGCATCGCCGAGGCGATCCGCGCGTACAGCCGGGACCGGGTCCCCGCCGCCGCCCTCTCCCGCGGCCTCGCCGGAGTCGCCGGCCGCACCCTGATCGTCAACCTGCCCGGATCGACCGGCGGCGCGAAGGACGGCCTGGCCGTGCTCGGGCCGCTGCTGCGCCACACCGTCGACCAGATACGTGGTGGGGATCATGGCGCCCCCGGCACGGCTGGTTAGGCTCGACTGGTGAGCGCTGACCCGACACCCGTCGCCTGGGCCGAGGCGCGCGACCTGGCCTACTCCGCGGGCGTCGCGGCCGCGCTGCCGCCCGAGCTGGTCGCGCTGCCCGAGGCGGACGGCCGCACCCTGGCCGAGCCGTTGCGTGCTCTCACCGATCTGCCCGCCTTCCCCACCTCCAGCATCGACGGCTGGGCGGTGCGCGGTCCCGGCCCGTGGCGCCCGATCGGCCGGGTGCTGGCCGGCGGCGTCGCCGCGCCACTCGACCGGGACGGCACCTGTGTCGAGATCGCCACCGGCGCGATGGTCCCGGCCGGCGCCGGTGCGCTGGTCCGCGTCGAGGAGTCCACTCGGGATGCGGCCGGCCTCGTCGACGGCACGCCCCGGGAGATCCCCGACTGGCGGCTGCCCGGCGAGGAGGCCCACAAGGACGAGGAACTGCTCCCGGCCGGCACCGCGGTCGACCCGGCCGTGATCGGCGTCGCCGCCACCTGCGGATACGAGTCGCTGACCGTACGCCGCAGGCCGCGCGCCGGAGTGCTGGTCTTCGGCGACGAGCTGCTCACCTCGGGCACTCCCGGCGACGGCCGGGTCCGCGACTCGCTCGGCCCGCAGGTCCCGGGCTGGCTGCGGCGCTACGGCACGACGGTCGACCCGGCCGGCGTCGTCGGCCCGGTCCAGGACAC
Organism: uncultured Actinoplanes sp.; assembly: GCF_934643405.1. GTDB lineage: Bacteria > Actinomycetota > Actinomycetes > Mycobacteriales > Micromonosporaceae > Actinoplanes. Next base: position 9,954 of record NZ_CAKUCL010000077.1, on the reverse strand, counting down.
CCTCGACGCCCACCTGGCCGCCCTGCGCCGCGCGCTCACCACGAACGACCTGGTCTGCACGACCGGCGGCACGATGCACGGCCCGGTCGATCACCTGCACCCGGCGCTGGCCGAGCTCGGCGCCGACTACGTCGTGAACACCGTCGCGGTCCGCCCCGGCTTCCCGATGCTGCTGGCCCGGGTGCGTGGCGAGGACGGCCGCCCCCGCTTCCTGGCCGGCCTGCCCGGCAACCCGCAGTCCGCGATCATCGCCCTGATCACGCTGGTCGCGCCGCTGCTGGCGGGTCTCCAGGGCCGCCGGCCGCCGGCGCTGACGACGGTGCGGGCGACCAGCGCGGTGGCCGGTCGCGGCGGCTTCACCCACCTCGCGCTGGCCCGGCTCGGCCACGATGGACGGTCGGCCACCCCGGTCGGCCACGTCGGTTCGGCGATGCTGCGCGGCCTGTCCAACGCTCACGGCTTCGTCGTGGTCCGGCCGGGCACCAGCGCCGCGGCCGGCGACGACGTCGAGTTCTTGCAGCTACCGCTCGTACCGGGGGAACGTCCATGAACGGAGTCGTCGCCATCGCGGAGGTGCAGGACACCCCGCTCGACCTGGCCGCGCACGAGAAGGCGGTGAGCGACCACCGGGCCGGCGCCGTGGTCAGCTTCCAGGGTGTGGTCCGCAACCACGACGAGGGACGCGGCGTGTCCCGCCTCGAGTACGAGGGTCATCCCACCGCGGCGCAGATCCTGCGCGAGGTCGCCGAGGAGATCGCCAACGACCCGCTGGTCTATGCCGTGGCCGTCTCGCACCGGGTCGGCCCGCTGGCCCTCGGCGAGGTCGCCCTGGTCGCCTCGGTCAGCACGGCCCACCGCGCGGAGGGCTTCACCGCCTGCGCGCGGCTGGTCGACGAGGTCAAGGCCCGTCTGCCGATCTGGAAGCGGCAGGTCTTCAGCGACGGCTCCGACGAATGGGTCAACTGCCCCTAGGCCCGGGGATGGCCGGAACCCGGCGGACCGGCCGGGCAGGTCGACCGGTCGGCACGGCCGGCCGCCACGGCAGCGTGTTGACCAGCAGGATCAGCGCCAGCGCGTAGCCGTTCCAGCCGATCGTCCACACCGGACCGGCCGTGACGAGCAGCGTCACCAGGACGGCCGCGCACGCGTACTCCGCGCCGGCGAGCCGTCGCGGCCGGGGACGCCGGCCGGTGACCCGCTTGCGCGCGGCCGCGTCCACCAGGATCAGCACGGCCGGCAGCAGCCACACCATCTCGTGGACCACGCTGACCGGCCCGACGGCCGCGCCGGCCAGCCCGGCCAGGGTGAATCCGGTGATCTCATCCCCCTCGGTGTGCGCGGCGCGGGCCCGGATCATGCCGACCGCCACCAGCAGCACCGCGAACGCGAGCCAGACCAGCACCGGCGTGCCGGCCGGGTCGTAGAGCCGGGACAGCACGCCGGCCAGTGACTGGTTGCCGGTGGCGTCGACCGGCCCGGCGCGGTCCGCCTGCGGCACTACCGTGCCGAACCAGGTGGCACTGGCGTCCGGTGCGATCACGAAGGCCACGGTGTACAGGGCGAACGCCGTGCTGACCGCGGTCGTGAAGGCGCGCCACTGCCGGGTGACGGCCAGATAGAGCACGAAGACGAGAGAAGCCGGGGACAGAGCGGTCGCGATGCCGGTGCCGGCTCCGGCCCAGGCGCCGGTGGCCCAGCCGCGGCGGACCACATCCGCGCGCTGCGGCTGGGAGGCGGGCGGCCCGGGCCACCAGGCGGCCCGGCTGCGCGCCCAGCTCGCCCGGCGCAACGCCACGATGTCGGCGGTGACCAGGCCGAACAGGATCAGGTCGAGGGTGCCGAGGCCGAGCGCCGAGCGCACTGGCTCGGCGACCAGGGCCAGCGTCACGGCGGCGGCCACCGCGATCGTGCGTCGCCGGCCGTAGCGTCGTGCGACCGGGCCGACCAGTGCCACCACGGCCAGGATCAGGGCGGCGACACCGGTCGCGCCGAGGAGGCAGCCGGCGATCGTCAGCGGCAGGAAGACCAGCGGGACCAGCAGGATGGCGGCGACCGGGGTGGCGTCGGTGCCGAGACGGGTGGCGGGCGACCGGTACGCGTACAGGTCGTTGCCCAGCAACCAGTCCCGTACGGCCGCATGATCGACCGCGAGTGCTCCGACGCCGTACCGCTGGAGGGAGAAGCCGATCGCCCAGGCGGCACCGAGACACGCAAGAGTGACCCACGCGCGTTTCACCATGGCTCTCGTCCCCCGAGACGTGACACGGCGCGCAGCTTAGAAGGCGCAGACCAACCGCGCGGCCCCTCGTCGCGTTAACGCAAAGACCGGCGTTTGGACTCGCTAGCCGGGCAGTTTGCGCGCGAACGCGGCGATCTTCGCCTCGCGCTTGGCGGTCCGCATGGCGCGCTTGACCGTACGCTGCGACCGGTCGACCGCGTGGCTGGTGCGGTACCCGACCCCGGGTCGTCCCTCGGTGTCCACCGCGGCGAGCAGCAGACCGCCCAGCAGCCCCAGGTTCTTCAGCAAGGCGTTGCGGCCGTCGGTCACCGTGGCCGAGACCAGCCCCGGCACCAGCACGGCCGCGGCCGGTCGGGTGAGATGGCCGGTGGCCAGCGCCAGCCCGGCGACCACATCGCCGGCCGCCTTGATCATCACGAGCGTCCGGGTGTCGGTCGGTATGCGCGGGCTGAGCTTCTCCAGCAGCGGATTCAGCCGGTCGGACACCGGGCGCAGTTCCTCCACCCGGGCGTTGGGCCGGGCCAGGACGCGCACCCCGTTGACCACGAAGTACGAGGCGAGCATGGCGCGAGCGGCGGTGCGTACGGGCTTCATGAATCTCGTTATACCCGTCGCGAGGCCCTCACACCGGCTGGGTTCGCAGGTAACGTCCGAAATGCGGCACCGTGAAGGCGACCGTGCCGCGCTCGCCCGAGTAGATGAGCCCCTTCTTGATCAGGGCATCGCGGGCCGGGGAGAGGCTCGCCGGCTTGCGGCCCAGCGCCGTGGCGATCTCCGAGGTCGGCACCGCGGCGTCCATGTCGTTGTCCGGTTCGCCGGACAACGTGGCCATCGCCCGCATGTATTCGCGCTCGGCCGGGGTGGCCCGCTCGAACCGCGAACCGAAGAAGCCCACCGCCAGCTCGGCCTCCGCCTCCGGCGCCGCCACCCGGACGTCCGCGTCGGTGACGGGTGACTGCGGCGCATGATCCCAGGTCGCCTTTCCGTACGCCTGGACGAAGTACGGATATCCGCCGGACTTCTCGTACAGCAGGTCCAGCGCCTTCGCCTCGTACTCCACCTCCTCACGCGCGGCGGGAGCGCACAGCGCCAGATCAGCGGCCACTCGGTCGAGGCGGTCGATCCGCTGGTATCGGAAGAGGCGCTCGGAGTACGACTTCGCGGCGGACAGGACGGCCGGCAGATGCGGCAGCCCGGCGCCGACCACGATCAGCGGCGCCCCCAGCTGGGAGAGCTCGTGGCAGGCCGCGCACAGCGCCGACACGTCGGCCGGTCCCAGATCCTGCATCTCGTCGATGAACAGCGCGATCCCGGTGCCGACGTCGGTGGCCAGCGACGCCGCGTCGGTGAACAACTCGACCAGGTCGATCTCGATGTCGCCGGAATCGGCCCGGCCGCGCGCGGGCGGCACGTCGATCCCGGGCGCCCAGCGGTCGCGCAGCTTGGCGTTGCTGTCGTTGGCCCGCAGCGCGAACGCCTTGAGCACACCCAGCACCTCGTCGACCCGGTCCGGGTTGCGATGGTGCGGGGCCAGCTCGCGGATCGCCATGTGCAGGGCGGCGGCGACCGGGCGGCGCAGCGATTGATCGGGCCGCGCCTCGATCTTGCCGGTGCCCCACAGCCGGCCGATCGCGGCCGAGCGCAGCGTGTTGAGCAGGACGGTCTTGCCGACCCCGCGCAGGCCGGTCAGGACCAGGCTGCGTTCGGGGCGGCCGCGGGCGACGCGCTCCAGAACCACGTCGAAGGCGTCCAGCTCGCGACCGCGTCCGGCCAGCTCGGGCGGGCGCTGACCGGCGCCGGGTGCGTACGGGTTCCGGACGGGATCCACGACTTGCACAGTATCGGGCCGTCTAGCGGAAGAGCTAGACATCGCTCTCGATGTCGCTCTACGGTTGTCTAGCCCTAATCCTAGAGAGCGCTAGACCGCCTTATGCTCCTTGAGGCAGAGCACGAAGTCGAGGTCGTCGAGCGAGCTGTCGTAGAAGTACCACTTCGTGTACCCGGGGACCTTGGCGCACTTGCTCTCCGCGTCCCGCTCGCCGGTGGTCTTCCCCTCGACCCGCTTGAGCACCTCGTACGTCCCCGAGGTGCACGCGGTGGTCCGCATCTCCGGGTCGTCGTCCGACCCCTCGTTGACGACACAGTCGCCGACCTTGACGTTGAAGCGCGCGTCCTCGCTGCCGACCGGGGCGACGCCCGGGTCGACCGGGGCGGACGCGGACGGCTGCACCGCCGCCGACGGCTGCTGCTTGCGGTCGTTGAGCAGCCACAACGCCGCGCCGAGCCCGGCCACCATCAGCACCCCGAGCACGGCGACCAGCGCGACCATCGGAGTGTTCCGCCGGGGCGGCGCCGGCGGCGGAGTGCCCCAGGCCTGGTACGACATCGGCTGCTGCGGAACGGATGCCGGGTGGGCGCCCCACACCGGGTCGTCCGGCACGGGCTGATCGCCCCACGGGTCCGACGGCTCCGAATAGTGCTCCTCGGAGCGGCCGGACGACCACGGCGGGCCGGGCGGGCCGGAAAACGGGCCGTTCTGCGGCATCGGTAATCCTCCGGAAGCGCTGATCGCTGCCTGCCACCGTAGCGTGCGAGGACGACGCAAACCCGTACGGAATCGCCGCGGGTGTCGGCAACACGACGCGCCGTGTCCCCCGTCGGGCGGCTACTCTTCCGGCCCGTGCCGCCACCCATTGTGATCTTCGCGCTGCTCTTCGGGGCCGCGTCCGCCGCGTTCCTGCCCACCGCCGCCCGTCGCCTCGCCGTCCGGCACGGCGCGCCGCCCCTGCAGGCCTGTCCCCACTGTCAGAAGCTTTACCCCGCTTGGGTACGGGTGGGACCGCCGTGCCGATGCGAACGAACCTCGTCGTCCATCGTCGCGGTGGGCGGCGCGACGGCCGCGATCCTGGCGGCGGCGATCGGACCGTCGCCGTTGCTGCCGGTCTACCTGCTCGCGACGATCCCGGCACTGCTGCTCGCCGCGATCGACCTGCGCTGCCTGCGCCTGCCGGACCGGATCGTCGGCGCGCTCGCCCTGATCGGAGTGGTGCCGTCGGCGGTGCTGCGGCCGGACCTGATCTGGCCGGCCTTCGTGGCGGGCGGGGTGGTGCTCACGGCGTACGGAACCCTGGCCCTGCTGCCGGGAAACGGCCTGGGCCTGGGCGACGTGAAGCTCGCCGCGGTGCTCGCCGTGATCCTGGGGTTCGCCGGCTGGCCGGCGGTGATCGTCGGCGTGCTCGCACCACACCTGATCAACGGGCCGATCGCCCTCGCCCTGCTGGTGCGCGGCCGGCGTACCCCCGTGGCCTTCGGACCGGCGCTGCTGGCCGGCGCGCTGATCGCGATCACAGCAACCTGAGCTGGCGGTCCTTCGGACGCGACGGCACCGTGTCGCCGAGGCGCTCGAACAGCCCCGCATCGATCGCGTCGAGGAACGGCGTGGGCGACTGCTCACGTTCGCTGCCGTGCCGGAACCGCCGCGCCGCATGGCTCACGTAGAGGCGGTCCTGTGCGCGGGTCAGGCCGACGAAGAACAGGCGGCGCTCCTCGGCGATGTCCTCCTCGCCCGGCTTCGCGCCCGGCCAGCGCAGCGGCAGCAGCCCGTCCTCGCAGCCGACCAGGAAGACCACCGGGAACTCCAGGCCCTTCGCGGCGTGCAGGGTGAGCAGGTTGACCGCCTCGGCCCGGGGGTCGAGCGCGTCCACCTCGGCGCCGGTCGCGATCTCCTGGAGGAACCGCGGAAGGTCGTCGCCGATCCGCTGAGCGAGGGGCGTGAGCAGGTCGGCGGCGGTCCAGATGTCCTCCGGCGTGAGCTGCTCGCCGTCCAGCGTCGGCGCGGCGAACCGCTGGGCCAGCACCTGCGCGGTCTGCTTCACCCGCGCGGCGAGGGTGGCGCCGGACCCGCCCGCGTGCCGCAGCTCGCGGGCGATGACCTGCACGCCGGCCCGGTCGCGCAGCCGGTTGTGCGAGCGTTTCTGCACCGGCACACCGGCCCGGGACAGCGCCTCGACGATCGGCCCGGACTGGGCGTCGGTGCGGTAGAGCACCGCGACGTCCGAGAAGGACAGGTTGCCCATCGCGGTGGCTCGCGAGTCGATGCGGCCCGAGTCGAGAGACCGGTGGGACAGGCCGCCGACCAGCTCGTCGATCGTGCGGACCACGAAGTCGGCCTCGTCCGCGACGCTCGCCGCCGGATAGCGCCCGACCAGCGGCGCCTCCGGGTCGAGCCGGGCCGGGTCCAGCCGACGGCCGTTGACCAGGCTCGACGGCGCGATGGCCTGCACCGCGGCGGCCAGGATCGGCGCGGACGAGCGGTAATTGCGGGTCAGCCGGACCAGCCGCGCGTCGACGAAGTCCTCGTTGAAGCGCAGGAAGTACTTCACGTCGGCGCCGCGGAACGAGTAGATCGCCTGGTCCGGGTCGCCGATCGCGCACAGGTTGCCGTCCGCCGGGCTGAGCAGGCGCAGCAGCTCGTACTGGTTCTCGTCGACGTCCTGGTACTCGTCCACGAAGATCCATTGCCACCGCCGGCGGTACTTCTCCACCAGGGCGGGATCGTCACGCAGCAGGCTCACCGGCACGGTGATCAGCTCGTCCAGGTCGACCAGATCCTGCTGGCGCAGCAGTTTCGCGTACGCGAGATCGTCGTCGCCGGCCTGTTCCCGCAGCTCGGCGCGCTCGTTCTCGTCGGCGATCCGCCACTTGGCGCCGAGGCCGGCGGTCTTGGCGTTCTCCTTCAGGATGGTGAGGCCGACCGAGTGGAACGTGCCGACCGTGATGTCCTCGGCGTCGGCGCCCAGCAGGGCGTCCAGGCGTTCGCGCAGCTCGGCGGCGGCCCGGCGGGTGAAGGTGATTGCGAGACAGCGCTCCGGGACTACGCCGAGCTCGGCGCAGAGGTAAGCGATCCGGTGCGTGAGCGTGCGGGTCTTGCCCGTGCCCGGCCCGGCGACGATGAGCAGGGGGCCGCCCGGCGCCGAGGCGGCCACGCGCTGCATCGCGTCCAGCCGGTCGAGCAGCCCGGTACCGACCTCCTCCATCCCGGCGAGCATCGGTTCGAAAGGCTCGTGCGGGCTGGCCGGGGCGAGCGGAGGCGGAGCCGTCTTCTCGGACGGGACCCAGGCGCCTGCGGCAGCCTTGTCCGGAGCCGCCTTCTTCGTGACTTTGACGGATCTGGCGGGCTTGGCGACCGCAGGCTCCGGCTTGCGCTGGTGCGGGACGTCGAAGAGCGTCTCCAGCTGCGGCGCGCTGGCCCGGTTCCGCAGCTCACCCGGCTCGAACAGCGTGATCACGCCGTATTCGCCGTCGTAGCCCGGCACGCGCCGGACCGTACCGCTGCGAAGCCGGGAGATCGCCTCGCGCAAGTTCTCCCCGCCGGCCTGGCCGATCGCATCGAGCGGGACCTTACGAAGAATGTCCAGTTCGGACCCGAGCGTCGCGACGAGATGGTTCAGCGACGCCTCGACCGTCTTGGACTTCGGACCCACGCCGTTGATCTCGCCCAGCACCTCGTGCAGCTGAATCAGGTGCTCCACCCGGGCATCCCGGCGGCTGAACCCCGGAGGCCGGTCAGCCAGGTCCTCGACCCGGCTCAGCACACCGACGGTCAGCGGTTTGCCGCACTCCGGGCAGCGTCCACCGTGCTCCCGAGTCCGCGCCGGCTCCCAGTTGACGCCGCACGCCCGATGCCCGTCCGCGTGGTACTTGCCCTCCTCCGGAAAGAACTCCAGCGTTCCGGCAAGACCGATCCCGTCCCGTACGGCGTGGTAGTCCGGTTCCCCGGTGAAAAGTGTCGCCTCGCGGGCCAGCGCGGCCGGCGAATGGGCGTCCGAGTTCGACACCAGCCGGTACCGGTCCAGGCTGGAGACTCGCCAGTTCATCTCCGGGTCGGAGGAAAGGCCGGTCTCCACCGCGGTGATGTGCTCGGCCAGATCGGCGTAGCAGTCCGCGATCGCGTCGAAGCCGGACTTCGAGCCGAGCGCCGAGAACCACGGGGTCCAGATGTGGGCGGGCACCAGATAACCGCCCGACTCCAGCGCGATCTCCAGCAGATCCCGCGAGTCCAGCCCGAGAATCGGCCGGCCGTCCGCCGTGAGGTTCCCGATCCGGCCCAGCGCCGTGTTGAACTTGGCCGCCGCGACGAAATCCGGCACGTAGACCAGGTGATGCACCTTGCGGGTACGGTCGTCGCGCTTGTAGATCGTGGAGATTTCGACGCTCAGCATGAACGTGGCGCTCGGCGAGGCCTGCAGCGAACCGGGCAGCCGCTTGGTGACCTCGGACTCGTCGGCCAGCCGGAAGAGTCCCGGGCCGGCGTCGACGAGGTTCTCCCTGAGGTGGTCGAACCAGGCCGGATGCGTGAAGTCCCCGGTGCCCAGCAACGCGATTCCCTTGCGGCGCGCCCACCAGGCCAGATTCGGCAGCGTCAGGTCGCGGCTGCAGGCACGCGAATACCGCGAGTGGATGTGAAGATCCGCGACGTATGTGTCCGCGGCAACCGAGGACCCTGCGATGTCCGAGGGCACGCGCTGCATCCTGTCACGCCCTCCGGTGCTCTCACGAATCGCCACGCTCTAACAAACTCACGGATCTTGATCTTCTTCCCGGCTTCACTCCGCCCGCAGCTCGATGACGGTGACCTGTGGCGGCGCACCCACCCGGACCGGCGGCCCCCAGAACCCGGCGCCATTGGTCACGTACACCGGCACGCCATCGACCTTTCCCAGGCCGGACACCACCGGTTGCTGCAGCTTGACCAGCAGGTTGAAGGGTGCCATCTGACCGCCGTGCGTGTGTCCGGAAACCTGGAGATCGACCCCGAACGGGGCCGCGTCGACCGCCGCGACGGGCTGGTGCGCCATCAGGACGACCGGCCGATTGCGATCTCGGTCACCCAGGGCCTTGGCGAAATCCGGGCCGTCGCCCACCGCGGCGCCACCCAGATCGTTCACCCCCGCGAGGTCGAGCCCGCCGATCTCCAGCCGCTCGTTGCGCAGTGGCCGCACGCCGAGCCGCGCCACCTCGTCGATCCACTCGCGGTAGCCCGAGTAGTACTCATGATTCCCGGTCACGAAATACGCCCCATGCCGCGACTGGATGCCGGCGAGCGGCGCCGCGAACCGCCCCAGTTCCGCCACGCTGCCGTCAACCAGATCACCCACGACGCACACGATGTCCGCCTGCACCGAATTGATCAGCGAGACGATGCGCCCCGCATGATGGCTGCCGGTGAGCGGCCCGAGGTGGATGTCGGAGACGACGGCCAGTCGGGTGCCGTCCATCGAGCGCGGAAGCTTCGGCAGAGGCAGCCGAACCCGATCAAGCCGCGGCGGCCCGAGGGCCGTCTTCACGCCATACCCGGTGATGCCCGCCGCGGTGAGCCCTGCGAAGATCGCCGCCCCGCGGGCAAGGAGAACGCGCCGCTCAACGCCGCTCGCCGGCCGCCCCGCCGCAGCCCCTGGAGCCGCCCCAGCGTCTCGCGATCCCGCCTGGCCAGCAGCGTGCGGTGCGGCGGCGTGCGGTGCAGCGGGGTCGTGCGGTGGGGCGGCGGCTTGCGGTGGGGCGGCGGCGTGTGGTGCGGCGGCCGCGTGTGGTGCGGCGGCGCTGTGCGGTGGGGCGGCCGCGTGTGGTGCGGCGGCGCTGTGCGGTGGGGCGGCATCGTGCGGTGCTGGCGCGCCGGCTGTGTGGGGTTCTGCCGCGGCAGAGTCATGGGGTGCTGC